>CAYXXN010000178.1:0-1794 GCA_964469055.1 uncultured Thermoanaerobaculia bacterium | reverse complement strand
CAACACGGCGTGGCGACGGCCACGGTAGCCGCTCTGCTCGGCTTCCACTGCCGCGTCTACATGGGCACCGAGGACATGCGCCGCCAACATCCGAACGTGCAGCGCATGGAGCTGCTCGGGGCCGAGGTGGCGCCGGTCGACGGCGGCAGTCGCACCCTGAAAGACGCCATCAACGAGGCCCTGCGCGACTGGGTCACCAACGTGCGCACGACCCACTACGTGCTGGGCTCCGTGCTGGGGCCCGACCCCTATCCGCGCATGGTGCGCGACTTCCAGCAAGTGATCGGCGAGGAAGCGCGGCGCCAGCTCCGGCGCCAAGCGGGGCGCGAGGCTCCGGACCTGGCTATCGCCTGCGTCGGTGGCGGCAGCAACGCCCTGGGGCTCTTCGGCGCTTTCCTCGCGGACCGCCGGGTGCGGCTGATCGGCGTCGACGCCGGCGGCCGCGGCGCCGCGGCGGGCGAGCACGCGGCGCGTTTCGCGGGTGGCCGGCCGGGGGTGCTCCACGGCACCCGCACCTGGCTGCTGCAGGACGAGGACGGCCAGATCCTCCCCACCCACTCCGTGTCGGCGGGCCTCGACTACCCGGCGGTCGGCCCCGAGCATGCCTGGTTGCGCGAGCAGGGCAGGATCGAGTACACGACCATCGACGACGCCGCGGCCGTCGAGGCCTTCCATCGGCTGGCGTCGCGCGAAGGCATCCTGCCCGCCCTCGAGAGCGCCCACGCCGTCGCCGAGGCGCTGCGACGGGCGCCGCGGCTGTCGCGCGAGACCGTCCTGCTCGTCAACCTCTCGGGCCGCGGCGACAAGGATCTGGACTCGGTCCGCGCCTTCGACGCCGGCGCTGCGCTCGCTGCGCCGCCCCTTCACCCGGCCCACGACTGGGCGGCCGGGGAGGAGGGCGAGGCGTGAGCGGCCTCCTCGGCGAGGTCTTCGCTCGTTGTCGCGGCGAGCGCCGTGCCGCCTTCATCCCGTACTTGACAGCCGGCGATCCCGACCTCGCGACGACGGCGGACCTGCTGGCCGCGTTGGTCGACGGCGGGGCGGACATCCTCGAGCTGGGCGTACCCTTCAGCGACCCCATCGCCGACGGCCCCGTCAACCAGCGCTCCGCGGCGCGGGCGCTCGCCGCCGGCGAGCGCCTCGACGGGATCCTGCGACTGGTGTCCTCATCCCGCGATCGGCTCGGCGTGCCGATCGTGCTCTTCACCTACTTGAATCCGTTGCACGCCGCCGGCATCGAGCGCTTCGCGGAGCGGGCGGCGCAATCGGGGATCGACGCCGTGCTCTGCCTCGATCTGCCTCCCGAGGAGGCCGAGGCCGAGATCGCGCCCAGCTTCCGGGCCGCCGGTCTCGATACGGTCTTCCTGCTCTCGCCCACCAGCACGCGCGAGAGGGTGCGGCGGGCGGAGGCGTTGACCAGCGGTTTCCTCTACTACGTCTCGCGCACCGGCGTGACCGGGACCCGCGAGGAGCTGCCGCCCGGCCTGCTGCGCGAGGTACGCCGCCTGCGGCGGCGCCTCGCGCCGCCGCTGGCGGTCGGCTTCGGCCTCTCGACGCCCGAGCAAGTGGCCGCGGTCGGCAAGGTGGCCGACGGCGTGGTCGTCGGCAGCGCGCTCGTGCAGCTGGTCGAGCGCCACGCGGGAGAGCGCGAGCTGCCGGCATTGCTGGCAGCGGAGACGGCGCGCCTCGCCGCGCCGCGGCGAGCTCGACGATGAGCGCCGGAATCGAGACCACGGTCCTCCTGGTCGAGACGACCGTGCACGGCCGCTACCTGCTGCGGCTGCCCGCCGGCAG
>CAYXXN010000177.1:0-2515 GCA_964469055.1 uncultured Thermoanaerobaculia bacterium | reverse complement strand
CCCGCCACCAGGACCGCCCGCTCGCTCTCGAGCACGCGGCCGTCGTGGAGCAGGTGCGCCAGCTCGACCTCCGCCTGCAGCGGGTCGTGCTGGGTGGCGAGGCCGGCGGCGTAGCGTGCCGTCGCCACGCGCTGGAACTCCCCGAGCAACGCCGCGTGCTGGCCGTTGACCTCGAGTGCCCGCTCCACCCGGTAGTAGTCGGCGAAGCGCTCGGCGGCGAGCGCCGCGAGATCGAGTCGCATCGTCGCCAGGTCGTGCCGCGCCGCCTCGGCCTCGGCGTCCGCGAGCGACCCTCGCAGGCGTCGCTTGCCCCGGTAGGGCAGAGGCTGGCTGACCGCCAGCTCGTGTCCGAAGTCGACTTCCGCGGCGCCGACGCTCGCCGGCGCGATGCCGTACGAGATCCGCAGGGCCTCGAGCCCGCTGACGCGGGCGGACTCCTGCTCGGCGGCGCGCGCCGCGTGGGCGGCGGCCGCCAGCGTCGGATTGCGAGCGAGCACCGCTGCGACGAGCGCCACAGGGTCGAGCTCCACGGCCCCGGCGAACGGGTCTGCCGCGACCTCCTCGGCCACCGCCGCGGCGGCGAAGAGCAGGGCCAGGGAGCCGGCGAAAAGAGAACGCATCATGGCTGCCTCCTCGGCTATCTCCTCGAAAAGGGGGATCCACCCCGGCGCCGCACGGCGCCGGGCGTACCTCTCCCAGGAGGCCTTCAGATGCGGTAGACGGAGAGTACGGCCTGCAGGGCGTCGCCGCCGGGCGGCGGGGCCGTGCCCTCCACCGCGAGCGTGACCTCGGTGACTGCCAGCAACAAGGACGGGGCGACGACAGCCACCGGTAGGGGCGCGGGAGCCGACGGCGCCCGGCCGGCGCCGGCCAGCGGCTGGCAGCAGTCGAGACTCTCGTCGCTCGCTGCCTCGTGACAACTGGCGAGCGCCGTGAAGAGACCAGCCGCGGCCAGCGGGCACAACACCAGCCACGCGGCCAGGACCGGGAAGCTCCAGCGGGCGCGACGCATGGCGCCGAGTATACGCCCCAGCCGGCCGACCCGGATTCCGGGGGTAGTGTCCCAATTTTGAGATTAGGACACTACCCTTCCGGGTGGGGGCGGCGAGCGGCGTGGACGGTCGGCGCGGGGAGGCCCCCGCCGCCGCGCGGCGGGGTACCGCGCCGAAACCGGGTTCCGCGCCCGAGCTGCCGGGGGGGCGCCTCGGCCGTCCGAACCGGATTCCACCGCGCTCCGTAGAACCATCGTGACCGCGCCAAGCCGCTGGCCCGCGCTCCCTCTCGTCCTCGCCGCGCTGCTCGGCACCGCTGCCGGCGCGCAGCCAAGCCAACAGGCGATCGCAACGGCCACCTTCGCCGTCGGCTGATTCTGGGCCGCCGACTCCCGGTTCGGGGGTCTCGACGGGGTGCTGGCGACGCGGGTGGGCTACACCGGTGGCAGCCAGCACGCCCCCACCTACCATTCGCTCGGCGACCACGTGGAGGCGGTCGAGGTGGTCTTCGATCCGCAGCGCCTCACCTACGAGGAGCTGCTCGCGGTCTTCTGGCGCAGCCATCCCGCCTGGCTCCCCGCCGGGCCGCGCCGGGCGGCCACGGCGGTCTTCGTCCACGACGAGGCTCAACGCCGGGCGGCCCTCGCCTCGAGGGCCGACCTCACAGCTCGTTCCGGCGAGCCGGTGACGACCGAGGTCCTGGCCGCCGGTACCTTCTGGCCGGCCGAGCCCGTCCACCAGAAGTGGAACCTGCAACGCCTGCTGCCCGACCTGGTGCGCGAGCACACGATCGCGGGCGCCAACGTGCCGTCGTTCCTCGACAGCACCGCCGCCGCCAAGCTCAACAGCTATCTCGGCGGCTTCGCCGGCGCCGAGGCGGTGGCCACGGCGGCCGCGGCGCTGGAGCTCGAGCCTGCCGAGCTCCAGCGGCGCCTCGACGTCGCCCGCGAGCCCTGACGGGGTCGCTCCTCGGTTGACGCCGAAAAGTCGCGCCCTGTAGGCTCGCGGCCGCTTCTCGAGGTCTCGCCAAAGGGAGGGTGGCCTGATGCAAATCCCGCCGCGCCAGGAGTCCGGACCAGCGAAGGACTTCCAGCCCTACGTCCCGGCGAGCCAGGTCATTCCGGAGTTCACGCTCAAGTCGGTGCTCTTGGGCGCCTTCTTCGGGATCGTCTTCGGCGCCGTCACGGTCTACCTGGCGCTGCGCGCCGGCCTGACGGTCTCCGCCTCGATCCCCATCGCCGTCCTCGCCATCGCGGTCTTCAAGCGCTTCGGCAAGTCGACCATCCTCGAGAACAACATCGTGCAGACGATCGGCTCGGCGGGCGAGTCGATCGCCGCCGGCGTCGCCTTCACGATCCCGGCGCTCATCTTCCTCGCCAACGGCGAGCAATACTTCAACTACTTCAACATTTTCCTGCTCTCGGCGGTGGGCGGCACGCTCGGCGTGCTGTTCATGGTGCCGCTGCGGCGGGCGCTGATCGTCAAGGAGCACGGCGTGCTGCCGTACCCGGAGGGCACCGCCT
>CAYXXN010000176.1:0-2666 GCA_964469055.1 uncultured Thermoanaerobaculia bacterium | reverse complement strand
TGCCCCGAGTGGCCGCCCGACGAGAACATCACGTACTCGTCGTACCTGCCCGTGGGGACGTAGGTCTTGACCGCCGCGAAGACGTCGTCCGGCGTCAGGCCCCGTTCCTGGATCACCGCGTCGAGGTCGCCACTGCCGGTCCTGGGCGCCGCCGGCTGCGGCGCGCCGCTCGTGCAGCCGCCGACCCAAAGCCCGGCGGCGATCCCAGCCGCGCCGAGGCCGAGCCACAAGGTCCGGTGTCGAGAAGATTGCAAGATGAACATCTGCCGCCTCCTGAATTAGGCCGCCGCCTCATCCAACGCGGTCTGCCGTTGGGCGCCATTTTCGGCGGCGCCGACGCCGCAGGCGACACCTGCTGGCGGGGGCCTGGCGGCCGCCGCGGGGTGGGCCAGATCTACCCTTTCGGGGAGCGTTGCCGCAGTTGCGAGCTTCCGCGCTGGGACCCCCACCCCACGGGGCGGGCCGAGAACTGCCCGCCGGGGCTCGTCGTCCAGCCCTCTTTGCTATCGACGGGTACGGCGGTTCGCCGTAGTTTCGAGTCCATCCACACGAGGGCCTCCTCCATGCGCCGCCGCACGTTCCACCCGCTGATCCTCTCGCTCGTGGCGCTCGCCGCCACACCGGCGAGCCCGCAGACGCCGCCGCTCGTCGGCGACCTCCTCTTCCTCCCCGGCGACCTCGAGGTGGGGATGGCCCCCGAGGTCCAGAACCAGCCGGCGATCGCCGCTGGCGGGCCTGGCTACCTCGTCGTCTGGCGCGACCTGCGCACAGCGCTGTGCCCGTTCACCAACACCTCGGATCCGCTGTGCGGCAACGGCGACGACATCTACGCCGCCCGTCTCGACGCCGCGGGGAACCTGCTCGACTCGAGCCCCATCCTCATCACCCAGGAAGGCCACAACCAGTGGGCGCCGCAGGTGGCCTGGAACGGCGAGATGTGGCTGGTGGTGTGGATGCGCCAGCGCGACGAGTGGTACTTCTTCGAGGACATCGTCGCCACCCGCGTCTCGGCCACCGGCGCCGTCCTCGACCCCGAGCCGATCCCGATCGATCTCGACTGCACCAACGGCTGCTGGTCAGGCTACGCCCCGAACGTCGGGAGCGACGGCGAGAACTGGCTCGTCGTCTGGGAGGACCTGATCGACATCGTCGAGATCCCCTACCCGACGCTCGCCGGAGTCCGCGTCGCTCCCGACGGCTCGGTCATCGACCCGGCCCCGGTCATCCTGCAGCAGCACACCGTGCCCGCCTTCGGCCCCCGCACACCCCAGATCGAGTGGGCGGGCGACGAGTACCTGGTGCTCTGGACCGAGGCGGCGCCGGCCGAGGTGCGCTTCCGGCGCTTCACGGCCGATCTACAGCCGCTCGACGCCACGCCACGCCATGTCTCGAACGACGACGGCGCGGCGAACTTGGCGACCGACGGCTCCGGCTTCATGGTGACGACCCCCTTCCGCCGCGCCTACCGCATCAACCACGCCGGCACGGTCCTCGACGCCGGCATCAACTTCGACGCCGGCGGCGGCTGGCAGCCCACCGGGCCCGACGTCGCCTGGGATGGCTTCGACTGGATCGTCACCTTCGCGAGCACGCCCGCCGGCCAGACCGACCCCGACGTGTATCTGGTGCGCATCAGCGCCGGCGGGGCCGTGCTCGAGGGCCCGATGCCGATCCTGGGCAACGGCACGGAAGACGACTACGAGCCGGCGATCGCCGCCGGCGGCGACGACGGCACCTTCGAGGTCGTCTGGGCGCCGCGCGAGAGCCTCGGCACCTACCGGCCGGAGAACATCCGCGGCGCCAACCTCTTCGACTTCTCACAGCCGGGCCTCGAGGTCGAGGTCAGTGTCGGCCTGGCCCGCCAGGCCTGGCTCGACTTCGCCAGCAACGGCGGCGAGCATCTGGCGGTCTTCATCGCCCAGGGCCGCGGCGCCACGCGCCTCCTGGCCCAGAGGGTCGCCGCCGACGGCGCGCCGCTCGATCTCGAGCCGGTCGAGCTCGCCGCCTACCCCGAGATCGAGACGATCGTCCCGAGCGCCGCCTTCGACGGCGAGCGCTATCTCGTCGTCTGGGCGCGCGGCACCACGGTCTGGGGGCAGCGCCTCGCCACCGACGGCACGCTCATCGACCCGGCGCCGGTCGCCCTCCTCTCCGACGCCGACTTCATCACCGGCGCCGCCGCCGGCGGCCTCGACGGCAACTTCCTCGTCACCTACCTGCGCCTCTTCTCCGGCGACCAGCAGGAGATCAAGGCGGCGCGGGTGCGGGGCTCGGACCTGGCGCTCCTCGACACGCCCTTCCGTATCGACTTCGACTTCGCCTCGGCGCCGCGGGTCGTCGCCTTCGCCGGCCAGTGGCTCGCCGTCTGGCAGTGGCAGTCGACTCACGACTCGCCGGTCGAGTTCGTCCGCGCCGCCTTCGTCACCGCCGACGGCGCGGCCGGCGGGGCCTTCGACGTCGGCGGGGCCGGGCAGGCCAAACGCCCCGACGTCGCGGAGGCCGGGGACCGCGCGCTCGTCGTCTGGTCGGACGACACCGATTCCAACGACACGGCCCTCGAGGGACGGCTGCTCGACGCCGCCGGCCTCCTCGGCTCCGCGTTCACGATCGCCGACGAGCCCAACCACCAGCTCTTCGCCACCGCCGCCTGGGACGGGGCGCAGTTC
>CAYXXN010000175.1:0-2704 GCA_964469055.1 uncultured Thermoanaerobaculia bacterium | reverse complement strand
CGGGTCGCCGAGGCCCTGCGCGTGCGGCTGGGAGTCCGCCCGCCGCCTGCGGCAGGGCCTCCGGCGACCGGCGCCTACGAGGCCTACCTCCGCGGCCGCTTCCATCTCTACCGCGAGACGGTGGCTTCGGTGCACGAAGCCATCGACTGCTTCGAGCGAGCGCGGCAGCTCGACCCCGGCTTTCCCCAAGCCTGGGTCGGTCTCGCCGACGCGTACCTCCGCATGGCGTTCACCTTCGAGCCGGAGGGCGACTGGTACGAGCGCGCCGAGGTCATGTGCCGGCAGGCTTTGGAGCTCGATCCGGATCTACCGGAGGCGCACTACGCCTGCGGCCGGTTGGCGTGGACGCCGCGGGCGGGCTTCGATATCCCGGTCGCGCTGCGAGAGCTCTGCCGCGCCGTGGCCGGTCGGCCCGGGCTGGGCGAGGCGCAGCTCTGGATCGGCACCGTGCTCCAACACGTGTCGTTGTTCGAGGAGGCGGCTGAGGCACTCGAGCGAGCGCTCGGCATCGACCCGGAGAACCTGCTTGCCCAGGAGATGCTGGGACTCACCCGCTACTACCAGGGACGCTTCCCCGAGGGCCACGCCCTCACCCTGCGCGCCGCCGAGCGGGGTGAGACCGCCTGGCGCCGCTACCAGCTCGCGCTGTGCGAGATCCAGGCCGGCGATCTGGCCGACGCCGACCGGCATGTGCACGGCGGCCAACGAGAGTTCCCGTACAGCGTGCTGATGCTCTCCGTCGAGGGCCTGGTGGCGGCGCTCAACGGCGACGCCGCGGCGGCCCGCGCCGCCGGCGGCCGGGTCGAGGCCCGCCGCCAGGCCTTCGGCCCCTACCCCCACGCCCAGTACGACAGCGCCTGCATCTTCGCCCTCCTCGGGGAGCCGGCCCGCGCGCTCGAGTACCTCGCCGCGGCGGCCGCCAACGGCTTCCCCTGCGGCGACTTCTTCGCCATCGATCCGCTGCTCGCCAGCCTGCGCGGCACGCCCGCCTTCACGGCCCTCCTCGCCAAGCTCGAGGGCGAGAAGGAGCGCTACCGGGCGATCTACCGCGAGGCGGGCGGCCGCTAGGCCCTGAGAACCCCGGCTAGACCTGGAACTGTAGCTCGAAGAGCCGCTGGTAGGTGCCGCCCGCAGCGAGCAGCTCCGCGTGGGTGCCCTGCTCGGTGATGCGGCCGTTCTCCAGGACGACGATGCGATCGGAGGAGACGATCGTCGAGAGGCGATGGGCGATGACCAGAGCGGTGCGGCCGCGCATCAGGTTGTAGAGCGCCTGCTGCACCAGGGCCTCGGACTCGCTGTCGAGGTGCGAGGTGGCCTCGTCCAGGATCAGGATCGGCGCGTTCTTGAGCAGCGCCCGGGCGATCGCCAGCCGCTGGCGCTGGCCGCCCGAGAGCTTCAGCCCCGCCTCGCCGATCCGCGTGTCGTAGCCGTGCGGCAGCTGGCGGATGAAGTCGTCGGCGTAGGCCGCCAGCGCCGCTTCGCGCACCGTCTCGAGCGGCAGGTCGGCGCGACCGTAGGCGATGTTGTTGCGGATCGTGTCGTCGAAGAGCACCGTCTCCTGGGTGACCAGGCCAATCAGCGAGCGCAGGTCGCGCAGGGTGAGCTCGCGGATGTCCAGGCCGTCGATCGTGATGCGGCCGCCGTCGGGGTCGAAGAAGCGCGGCAGCAGGGCCACGATCGTCGACTTGCCGGCGCCAGAGGGACCGACCAACGCCACCACCTCGCCGCGGCGGATGTCGAGGTCGAGATCCCGCACGACGGTTTCCTTGCCGTAGGCGAACGTCACGGCGCGGTAGGCGACGCGATCGGCGAAGCCCGCGAGTCGCGCCGGAACCTCGGGCTCCGCGACCTCGTTGGGCACCGCCATCAGCGCCGCGACCCGCTGCACGGCCGCGCGCGCCTCTTGCAGCACCAGGTTCACCTTGTTGAGCCGGCGGATCGGGTCGTACATGGCGACGACGGTGAGCAGGAACTGCACCAGCACGGGCGCGGAGATCTCGCCGCGTCGCACCGCGAAGCCGGCGTAGACGAGAAAGCCCGCTGAGCCGATCGCCGCCATGGCCTCGATGACCGGACCGGCCACGTTGGTCAGCGCTTGGGCCCGCATCCGGACCCTCAGGTGCCGCGCCGTCGCTTCGCTGAAGCGCTGGTGCTCGAAGTCCTCCATGCCGAAGGCCTTGACGATGCGGTGCCCGCGAGTGGCCTCGCCCATCAGCTGCGCCAGGTCGGCCATGCGCTCCTGGCTGCGGTGGCTGGTCCTGAGCATTCCCTTGCCGAAGCGCACGATGGGGAAGAGGAAGAGGGGCGCCGCGACCAAGATCATGAGGGCGAGCTTCAGGTCGATGGTGAGCAGGAAGAGGATGAGGGCGAGGAGGGTCGGCGCTTCCTGGAAGAAGTCGAGCAGGCGACTGGTGACGGCGTTCTGCATCACCGTCACGTCGGAGACCACGCGGCTCATCAGCTCGCCCGAGGGGTGGTCTTCGTGGAAGCGACTCGACTGCTCGACGACGCGACGGAACAGGTCGTTGCGCATGTCCGTCGTCATGCGCAGGCCGATGTGCTGGAAGGCGTAGCCGGAGAGGAAGCTCGCCAGGCTCCGCAGCAGCAGCATGAGGACCAGCAGCGACGGCACGAACCACACCACCTCGCGGTCGTCGATGTCGAAGCGACCGCGCAGACTGCGGTAGGAGCCGCGCAAATTGTC
>CAYXXN010000174.1:0-2890 GCA_964469055.1 uncultured Thermoanaerobaculia bacterium | reverse complement strand
AGCGCCTCCCACGCCGCTCGCTCCTCGTCGAGCTCGTAGCCCGGGATGCCCGACGCCTTGACGCCGTGGAAGCGGTCGTCGTCGTGGTGGGCGTGCCCCGGGCGGCGGTAGGTCACCAGCTCGATCAGCGTCGGGCCCTCGCCGCGCCGGGCCCGCGCCGCCGCCCAGGTCGCCGCGGCTGCGACCTCGTCTGGGTCGTTACCCAGAATGGTCAGCCCTGGCATGCCATAGCCGGCCGCTTTGAGAGCGAACCGCCGGGCGACGGATTGCTCCGAGACGTGGGTGCCGAGCGCCCACTGGTTGTTTTCGAGTAGGAAGAGAAGGGGCAGGCGCTGGGCGGCGGCGAAGTTGATCGCCTCGTGCCATTCGCCGAGCGAGGAACCGCCTTCCCCGATGAAGGTGACTCCGACCCGGTCCTCATCGCGGAGTTTCCACGCGTACGCTAGCCCGATCATCGTCTGGGCGGCGATGGCGAGCGGCGCCGCCGGCGGAAGCACGCCCCAGTCCAGGTTGCCCACGTGGAGGTCCCGCCCCTCCACCGGAGTCCCGAGCTTGCCGTACTGAACCAGGATTGGGTGCAGCGGGTCGGGCATGAACATCATCAGCACACCCAGATCGCGGATCACGGGCGCCACGACGTCGCCGCGGTACTCCGGGCCCGGCGGGTAGGCCGGGGGCCGTCGCAGGCGCAGCGCAGCGCCCACGATCGCCTCCTGCCCGGTGGAGCGGAAACCCTTCTGTGGTGACGGGTACTCCCCCCACTTGATCTGTTTCTTGTCGAAGGCGCTCTTCAGGAAGTCGTCGACCTCCCGCGTGAGGAGCATCGTGCGGAACATCTGCAGCCGCTCCTCGTCGGTCAGCGAGGCCTTGATGCGGCGCCGCTCGAAGAAGCCGTGGAGCGCCAGCTCCAGATCCTCCCGCGAACGCCCGACGACGGCCTCGTGGGTGGAGCCGGGCCAGAGCTCCTCGCCGCTGAACCGCGGGCCGGTGCGGAAGCGGTAGGAGAGGCGCTCGAGCAGGGAGCGCTCGAGCTCCTCCTCCGAGGCCGCCTGCGGCAGGTCGCGGATCAGGAAGGGAGCCTCGAGAGCGAGGAAGCCGTGCAGCGCGCGCAGCAGCTCGTCCGGCAGAGCCGGCGCGCCGGGCTCCTGGGGCTCGGGCATGCGGCGCGTAGTGTACAAGCGCCGTGGCGCCGCGGGCCCGCGATAGGATCGCCGCCATCCGGACAGCCCGATGATCGGCGAGCGCGTCTCCCACTACGGCATCCACGGCCGGCTCGGGGGCGGCGGCATGGGCGTCGTCTACCGGGCCGAGGACCTGCGGCTCGGCCGCGCGGTGGCGCTCAAGTTCCTGCCCGAGGAGGTGGGCCGCGACCGCGCCTCCCTCGACCGCTTCCAGCGCGAGGCGCGGACCGCCTCGGCCCTCAACCACCCGAACATCTGCACCATCTACGAGATCGACGAGCACGAGGGGCGGCCGTTCCTCGCCATGGAGTTCCTGGACGGCGAAACGCTCAAGTACCGCATCACGCGCGGACCGATGGCCCTCGACGAGCTGGCCGAGCTGGCGATCCAGATCGCCGACGCGCTCGAGGCGGCGCACGAGGCGGGGATCGTCCACCGCGACATCAAGCCCGCGAACCTCTTCGTCACGGCGCGCGGCCAGGCCAAGATCTTGGATTTCGGGCTGGCCAAGCTGGTCGGCGTCCACGGTGGCGGTCTCCCGGACGCCGGCTCCCGGCCCACCGAGCTCCGGCCGGACTCGCTGACCGAGGCGGGCCGAGCGGTCGGCACGGTGGCCTACATGTCACCCGAGCAGGCGCGGGGCGAGGAGCTCGACGCGCGCACCGACCTCTTTTCCTTCGGCGCCGTGCTCTACGAGATGGCGACCGGCCGTCAGGCCTTCGGCGGCACCACCACGGCGATCGTCTTCGACGGCATCCTGCACGGCCAGCCTCTGCCGCCGGCGCGGGTGCGTCCCGAGGTGCCCGCGGAGTTCGAGCGCATCCTGGACAAGGCGCTCGAGAAGGATCGCGCCCTGCGCTACCAGAGCGCCGCCGAGCTCAAGGCGGACCTGCTGCGGCTGCGCCGCGCCAGCCAATCGGCCCAGGTGTCGGCGGTCGTCGCGGCGCCGCAACCGGCGCCGGCGATACGCGGGCGTCGGCCCGCCGTGCTCGGCGGGCTGGTCGCCGTCGGGGTGGTCGCGGCGATCGGCGCCGCGTGGCTCCTCCGGCGCTCCGCGAGTCCCGAGCCGGAGGTCCCGGCTGGCGCCGCGGCGCCAGCGCCGGGCGCGGTCGCCGTGCTGCCCTTCCGCAACCTGGGAGGCAACCTGGAGCTCGACTACCTCGAGCTCGCCGTGCCCGACGAGATCACGACCGTGCTCGCCCGCGCCCCCGCGCTCGCCATCCGGCCGTTCAGCGCCGCCGCCGCGTATCGCGCGGGCGAGGTGGGCCCGCGCGCCGCCGGCGAGGCGTTGCGCGCCGCGTGGGTGGTGACCGGTCAGTTCTTCCCCGAGGGGGAGCGGCTCAACCTGACCCTCGAGGCGGTGGACGTGGCGGCCGACCGGCTGCTGTGGCGCGAGCGCCTGAGCGTGCCGGTGGCCGACCTCCTCGGGCTCCGCGAGGAGGTGGCCGAGCGGGTGCGCCGGGGCCTGCTTCCCGTTCTGGGGTCGACCCCCGGGGCCAACGCCGGCACCCAGCCCGACGACGCGGAGGCCTACGAGCTCTACCTGCGCAGCCTCGCCTTCTCCTCCGACCAGAATGCCAACGTCCAGGGTCTCGCCCTCCTGGAGCGGGCCGTGACGCTCGATCCGAACTTCGCTCCCGTTTGGGCCGAGCTCGCCCAACGCCACTACTACGTCGGCAACTACGGCGGCGGCGGCCTCGAGGACTACG
>CAYXXN010000173.1:0-3042 GCA_964469055.1 uncultured Thermoanaerobaculia bacterium | reverse complement strand
CCGCCTCTCGCCCGCGACCCGGCTGGAGAGCGCCTGGCGGCATCCTTCGCGCGCGCCCTCGAAGCGAGGATCCTGGCGGCCCGCGGCGAGACGGCGGCCGCCCTGGCGGCGATCGAGCGCTCGCAGCTCGAGGCGCCGGCCGCGACCCTCAACGACTCGCCCTTCTACGGCCAGTACGAGCCCCATCTGCTGCGCGCCGAGCTGCTGGATCGCCTCGGCCGCGACGAGGAGGCGCTGCGCTGGTTCCAGTCTCTCGAGGAGACCTGCTGCTTCGACAACCTCGTCTACACGCCCTACAGCCACCTGCGGCGGGCACAGATCCTCGAGACCCTCGGCCGCCGCGAAGAGGCTGCGGGGCATTACGCGCGCTTCCTCGACTTCTGGAAAGAGGCCGACCCCGAGCTGCAGCCGATCGTCCGCGAGGCCGAGGAGCGGCTGGCGGCTCTGGCGGCGAAGAAGGGCTAGCCCACGCGATCGACGCGGCAGTTGTAGCAGCCAGCGCGCGCGTTGTGCAGGTGCAGGTAGGCGACCCGTCCGTCCGTGAACAGACGCTCGACGATCTCCTCCAGGTCCCGACCCTCGGCCACTTCGGAATCAACCATCGTCCCGGTGGCGTCGTAGGCGCGGTAGGAGAGCAGTCGGTCGCGAACCGACGCGGGAACCTCGTTCACGGCCGGCGCCGCTTGCAGGGCGCCCTCGCGGACGAAGATGGGTCCGGATCCCCGGTAGGGCGAGTCCACGTCGTGATGCGCGTACGGCAAGAGGATGAGTCGTTCACCGGGCTCGGCGTCGAGCAGGCTGACTCGGCACGGATAGCCGGGCTTGGCGTCCGCGACGCAGCGCCGGGCGTCCAGCTCCGCAAGCTCGGAATCGGTGAGCGCGAACAGGGGCACGAAGGAGGCCAAGGGCAACGCCGAGAGCTGGAAATCGACCGCCATGGGATCCCCCTAAGTGCCGTGCCGCGCTTCGAGCGAGAGCAGTTTCTTCTTGACCTCGATCCCCCCGCCGAAGCCGGTGAGCGAACCGTCGGCGCCGACCACCCGGTGACAGGGGACCACCAGGCAGACCGGGTTGGCGCCGTTGGCCTGGCCGACGGCGCGCGAGGCGCCGGGGCGACCGAGGCGGCGGGCGATCTCGCCGTACGAGGCCGTGCGGCCGTAGGGCACCTTGCGCACGGCGCGCCACACGGCGCGCTGGAAGTCGGTGCCGCGCGGCGCCACGGCGAGGCCGTCGAGCGCGCCACGGTCGCCGCGGAAGTAGGCGGAGACGGCATCGGTCGCGGCGCGGCAGCGCGTCTCGTCCCAGACGACGTCGTCGAGCGCGGCGACGAGGGCGTCGGGCGACCGGTGCCCGGCGAACTCCAGGGCGACGAGCGCTCCGTTGTCGTCGACGGCGACGAGCAACCGATCGACGGGTGAATCGATCACGGTGGCGTAGCAGGTCATGCGGGATCTCCGAGTGAGCTCCAGAGGTGGAAGGTGGCGAGACTGCGGTGAGGCGCGAAGGGTGTCATCAGCCGGCTGGCTTCGTCGGCGCCGGGCCGTTCGGCGAGCCGGAAGTGGTGGACGAGGGCTCGTGCCAGGCCGGCGTCGGCGGCCGGCACGCAGTCGGCGAAACCGCAAGCGCGCAGCAGCACGTACTGCGCGGACCAAGGCCCCACACCGGGAAGCGCCAGCAGCGTTTCCTCGGCGGCGGTCGCGGCACCAGCCGGCAGTGCTTCGAGGTCGAGGTCCCGCGCCGCGCGCGCCGCGGCTTCCAGAAGGGCTCGAGCTTTGGCACGCGAGAACTGGCGTCGTCCCAGATCAGTGGGGTCGAGCCTCGCCAGCTCGGCCGGTGTCGGATGGGCGACGAGCCAGGGATCGAGTCGCTGGCCAGCGAGCTCGATCGCCGTCCGTCGCAGCTTGTAGGCGAAGGCGAGGTTCACCTGCTGGCCGACGATCGCCCAGGTCAGGCCCTCGAAGACCGTCGGGGCGAGCGGCACCCGCAGCCCCGGCCGGCGACGGAGCAACCGATTCCAGGTAGGGGTCGGTCGCTCGGGGCGCGACTCGCCGGCTAGCCCCAGCCAACGCCAGGCGATCCGGTGCGCCGCTGCGCGCTCGGCGGGAGCGAGCGGGACCGCGCGCTCGAGCTGGCAACGGGCGCGGCCGGCGGCGAACTCGACGGTCAAGCGCGTCGGCCCGCCGGGGAGCGTCAGGGCGCGGACGACCGCGCCGCCGCGCACGCGCTCGGTCGGGCTCTCGGGGTCGCGGCCGAGGAAGCGCAGGGTGTCGGGGGCGCGGAAGTCGTCGGGCACCGCCAGCGTGAAGGCGTCCTCGTCCCGCAGTCGGCGGTAGCCGCCCGGGGTCATGCCCGTGAGTCGCCGGAAGGCGTCGTGGAAGGCCGAGGCGCTCTCGTACCCGGCGTCGAGACCGATGTCGAGCACGCGTCGCTCACCCGAGAGCAGTTCGGCGTAGGTCCACTCGATGCGGGCCCGCTGCAGGAGGTCGAGCGGGCTGGCGTGACAATGCAACCGGGTGAGGCGCGCGAGCTTGGTCCCTCCCACGCCGGCCGCTGCCGCCAGGCTCGCCGCGTCCGGGAAGTCGCCCGGTGAGCGTCGGACCTCGGCGAGCAGGGCCTGCACCCGCTCCCGGTCCGGGTCGCGGCCGGCGTAGAAGAGGTCGGGTCGACAGCGCTTGCAGGGCCGCAGGCCCGCCGCCAAGGCCTCGTCCGGCGCCGGGAAGAAACGCACGTTCTCCCGCTTCGGCCGCCGTGCCGGGCAGGACGGCAGGCAGTAGATCCCGGTGGTCACCACCCCGACCAGGAAGCGCCCGTTGGCGGCCGGGTCGTGGCGTTCCCAACGCCGGTGCATCTCCTCGAGGGTCAGCCGGTTCGCCATGACGCGCTCATCCTAGGAGACCGCAGCGGCCCTGTCTTCCGGATCCCTTCGCCGGAATCTCGACCCGCCGACCTAAGATAACCGCCTACCGTGCGTCCCTTCGCCAGTCTCCGCAACGTGCTCGAAATGATCAAGTTCGAGCACACGCTCTTCGCGCTGCCGTTCGC
>CAYXXN010000172.1:0-3119 GCA_964469055.1 uncultured Thermoanaerobaculia bacterium | reverse complement strand
GATGGGATCGATCGATCGGGGTCGTTGGGTCCTGGGCGGGTTGGTCGCCGGCGCGGTGATCAACCTCGGCGAGTTCGTCTGCAACGAGGTGCTCTTCGGCGAGAAGTGGACGGCGGCGATGGCCGCACTGGGCAAGACCATGCCCACGGGCGGCAAGGTCATCGCCATCTGGCTGCTTTGGGGCTTCCTGCTCGGCTTGGGCCTCGTCTGGCTCTACGCCGCGATCCGCCCCCGTTACGGCGCCGGCCCTCGGACCGCCGTCTGTGCGGCGGTGGCCACCTGGTTTTTCGTTTCCCTGCTGGGGTCCATCGCTATGTGCAACATGGACATCGTGCCGCGCGACCTGCTGGCGATGACCAGCGGCTGGAGCCTGGTCGAGTACGTGCTTGCCAGCCTGGCCGGCGCCTGGGTCTACAAGGAAGCCTGAGGGGCGCCGGCGAGCGCCCGCGCGATCGAGGCGCCGTAGGGCGGCGTGAGCACGCCGACCTCGGTGACGATCGCGGTGATGAGCTCGGCCGGAGTGACGTCGAAGGCGTAGTTGACGGCGTCGGCGCCCGCCGGCGCGACCTGCGCCCCGGCCAAGCTCGTCACCTCGGCGGCGGCGCGCTCCTCGATCGGGATCGCCTCTCCCGTCGCCGTCGCCGGGTCGATCGTCGAGAGCGGCGCCGCGACGTAGAACGGCACGCCGTGGCGCTGGGCGAGGACGGCCACGGTGTAGGTGCCGATCTTGTTCGCCGTGTCGCCGTTGGCGGCGATGCGGTCGGCGCCGACGACCACACGGTCGACCAGTCCGCGGCTCATCAGCGCGCCGACCGCGGCGTCGGCCACCAGCCGGTAGGGGATGGCGAGTCGGGACAGCTCCCAGGCGGTCAAGCGGGCACCCTGCAGCAGCGGCCGCGTCTCGTCCACCCAGACCAGGGCGAGCCGTCCGGCCGCCCAGGCCGCCTGCACGACCCCGAGCGCCGTGCCGTAACCGGCGGTGGCGAGCGCTCCCGCGTTGCAGTGCGTGAGCACGCGGTCGCCGGGGGCGAAGAGCGCTGCGCCGTGCTCGCCCAAGCGGCGGTTGGCCGCCACGTCGGCTGCCCAGAGGTCGTTCGCCCACTCGAGCAGGTCGGCCGCCGCCTCAGCGGCGGGCCGATGCGTCACGGGCGCAAAGGCCTCTCTGCCGCGCTCCAGGGCCCAGCGCAGGTTGACCGCCGTCGGCCGCGCGACGATCAGCGTGTCGTAGGCGCGCTGGAAACGCTCGGCGGCGCTGGCGCCGGGGCCGTGCAGCACCCCGAGGACGAGCCCGTACGCCGCCGCCACCCCGATCGCCGGCGCGCCGCGCACGCCGAGGCGGCGGATCGCCGCGGCGACCTCCGCCGGAGAAGTGCAGGCGAGCCAGACCTCCGCGTGAGGCAGTCGCGTCTGGTCGAGCAGCTCGAGGCGCCCGTCAGCCCAGCGGATCGGGGAGAAAGTCTCGGCCGAATGCGGACTCGCCACGCACCGCATTATCGCCCGCGCCGCGCGGCAACGACGACGAGCCGGCTCGTATGATCGAGGCCGCCGACCTCCCGCCGCTCGATGTCAGCTTCGCTCCAGCTTCCGCCCTACCTGGCCCGCTGCGTTCGCTCGCACCCAGAGGCCCTGGACGCCTTGGTCGTTTCCGGCACGCGGCTCGCCTCGGGCTTCGCCACCTCCGAGCCGGGGAGCTTCTACGCCGCGCTCTGGGACCACGTCCTCGAACGCGACCTCCACGACCTCGAGATCCGCCAGGCGCTGTTCATGGCCGCGCATCCGCTGCTGGTGGGGAAGACCCTCGCAGCGCGCGCCACCGCCCTGCCGGCTCCGGCCCCCACCGGCCACTCGATCTTGGGCGCCCTCCGCAGGCAGCTCGCCGCCTGGGTCGGCAAGGCCGAGGCGTTGAACGCCCTCGTCGACCACTACGAGGAGCTGCGCCAGCGACGCATCCGCTTCGTCTCGGGCTTTCTCTCGCCGGCCGACAACATCGTCATCCCCGACAACCTGGTCACCGATCTCGTCTACGCCGAGTGGTCGGGGAGGAATCGAGCCCGCGCCGGCATCACGGCCTGGCAGTCGGTGCATTTCCCAGACGCGCCCGACGCGCTGCTGCTCGACGCCGAGGGGAAGCTCGAGGTCGATCTCTACGTGCTGGTGATGACGCCGCCGGACGCTCGCGGCCTCCTCTCGCACGGTCTCTCGAACGGCGCCAACGCCGAGGCCTTGGAGCTGATGCTGGCGCGGGGCGGCAAGGTGCTTCTCTACATGAACCCCGCCGACCCGTTCGTCGAGGGCCATCCCGAGTCCCCCAACTCGATCGCCGCCGAGCGGCTGCGGCCGGCGGCCGAGGAGGGGCGCCTCGCGATCGTCGCCGACGAGGGGCCCCTGCCGGCGCTGCCGGCCGGCAGCTTCGCCGACCCCGACCTCGCCGAGCAGGCGATCGCCGAGCACGTCGTCAACCACATCGAGACGCACCGCGAGCTGACCCATGGCCGCGCGCTACAAGTGGGCATCGGCGGCACCGGAGTGCTCGCGGTCAAGAACCTCGCCACGTCGAGTTGGCACGGCCGGGTCTACACCGAGATGCTCGAGCCCTTCACCCTGGCCCTCCACGAGGCCGGCAAGTTCGCCGGCTCGCACTTCGTCACCGCCGACGGCTCCCGCGAGGAGCTCGATGGCAAGCTCGTCTGCACCTTCGCGCTGGGAGTCGCCGGAGACGGCTTCTATGCCGCACTCGATCGCCATCCGGCCGTCCTCATGTCGGCGGCGCGGCGCGTCGTCGTGCCCGAGGCGTTCCACTACGGCTTGGGGATCAACAACGTCCTGGGGATCGACTTCTACGGCCACGTGAACAGCTCGGGGAGGGACTTGAACCCCTACTCGGGCGTCGGCGGCTCGGCCACCATCGTGCGCGGCCTGGCGCGAGGCGGGGTCGCTTACCTGTGCTTGAAGTCGACCCACCGCACGGTCGAGGGGGAGCGGCGCTCGTCGATCTTCCCGCTCCTGCCACAGGGTACGCCCGTGTCGCTCATCGGGCCCGACCTGATGGGCACCCGCGAAGGAGCGCGTTTCTTCCTGGTGACCGAGCACGGGGTCGCGGCGATCAACGCCCGCCCCCA
>CAYXXN010000171.1:0-3129 GCA_964469055.1 uncultured Thermoanaerobaculia bacterium | reverse complement strand
AGGGATCGTTCCGTGCTCGGCCTCCCAGGCGACGACGTCGGCCGCCGTCAGCCGATAGTCGCGGTCGGCGGCGGCCTGCGCGGCGACGTCGAGGACCACGGCCGGCGCCACCAGGCGATCGAGAGGGATCGCCTCGGCGGTCCAGCCCTCCTCGGCGAAGTGGATCGGCGCGTCGAGGTGCGTGCCGCCGTGCTCCGGGGAGCAGAAGCGGTTCGCAGCGTAGAAGTAGCCCCCCGCCGTCGGGCCGTGGGCCAGCGACTCGAGCTCGAAGCGCGAGGGAGAGGTCGGCCAGTAAACCGTGCGCTCGTCGAAGGGATGGGTGAGATCGACCAGCTCGAAGGCCCCGAGATCGAGCGCCGGCGCGGCTCCCTCCGCCGCCGGCGCGGAGGCCTCGAAGCGCTCGCGCGCCGCCAACTCCGCGCCAGGAGCCGCGAGCCCCCAGCCCGTCAGCAGAGCGATGGCCCCAAGACCCCTTACTCGAAATCTGTTCTTCACCACGCTCGCCAGAGCGGCCGACCTCAAGGCACCGTCTGACTCCAGGCCGAGGTGTTCCCCGACTCGAACCCGTCCACGAACAGGATCGGCGCGCAAGGATCGGGCAGCAGATCGGGCAGGTCGAACGCCTCCGTCTCGTCACCCACCACGTTGTTGCTGCCGGCGTTCGCCGACAGGCCGATGCCGCGCTTGGCGAAGGCCGTCCAGAGGAAGCATGCGTTCTCGCCGCCGGTCAAGGCGACGTCCCCCGCCAGGATGGCGTCGCGCGCGTCGACGAAGTCGGGCGAGCAGGGCTGGAGCTTGAGGCCGTCGGTCACCAGTTGGAGGGCCAGGTTGTTGCCGCCGGCGCCCGCATAGAGATCGGGGTCGAAGCCGTACTCGTTGACCAGATTCCAGTACATCTCCCAGACCGTCACCGCCCAGCGCTCGCCGACGCAGTGCGGCTGCACCGGCGGTCCGGCGCAGGCGCCGAGGGTGCCGTAGGTCAGGGGATTGACCCCCATGTCCGTCGTGTACTGGAACGTGCGGATGCCGAGGCCGTCCGGCCCCTCATAGCTCACGTAGGTGGCAATGCCGCGCGGCGTCGTGTCCACGTCCGACGGATCGGGCGTGAGCATCAAGGCATAGACGTCGCTCCAGCCTTCCCCGGCCTGCTCGGCGTTGCCGAGGCACCCAGGCCCTGTGCCGGTCAGGCGGTTCGAGAGTCCGTGGGTGTACTCGTGGACCATGATGCCGTTGTCGAGGTCGCTGTCGCGGTTGACCTCCGGCGTGGGGTTGACGTCGAAGGTCGCGTTGACGGGGCCGCCGCCCAGAGCGACGACGATCTCGTCGCCATCCGCCATGGTGATCATCCCCGAGGGAATCGTGATGTCGCCGCCGGTGCCGTCGTCGCCCAGGGTGATGCCGTTGCCGGGCGTGATCTTGCGGATGATCGCCGCGTCGGCGCCGGCGTTCTGGGCGTTGCGGACCTTGAGCACGAAGTTGCAGTTGCCACGGTTGATCAGGGCGATGGCGTTGCCGCCCATCGAGAACGGCTCGCAGCCGTCGTGGATGTCGACGCCAGCGCCATCGTTGGCGTAGGTGATGTTGCCCGTCTCGCCGGTCGGTCCCGGTCCGAAGTTGGCGCCGCTGGCGAAGTAGGGCCCGAGGCCGCCGGGAGAGTTGATGGTGAGCAGATTGGCGAACGGCGTCGTCCACTCGAACATCTGCATGCGCGGATTCGAGCCGTCCGGCGGGGTCGCGAAGTTGGCGTTGTTGGTGCCCGAGCCGTCCTGGGCGTCGGCATTCACGGAGTCGCTGCCGAGCCCTCCCTGGCCGTAGGTGTTCTCCTGGAAGTTGCCCGAGGCGGAGTCGAACCCGTACTGGTAGTAGACATCGTGGATGATGCTGTTCCAGTAGAACAGGTTGGTGATGGCGGCCGACTGGTAGTCGATCGGGGGATCGGCGAGGTCGATCGGGAAGTCGAAGTCGAGGCCGGCGCCGCCGTTCGGCCGGAAGCCGCCGGTGTCGTTCGCGTCGCGGTCCTCCTGGGCGAAGACGTTGTTGCCCCGGGTGTCGGTGAATTCCGCCCCCGCCGCGCCATTGGTGTCGTGCCAGCCGAAGGGAGAAGCCGTTGCGTCTTGTGGGTCGCTCTCGCAGCTCCGCGGCCCGTCGTTGGGGCTGTCGCGCGGCAAGGCGTAGACGTTGTAGGCGGCGCCGGCTGTGCACCCGGCCGGCGTCTCGCTCCGCCCGCTCGAGATGTTGCGCCCGGGCTGGGCGAGCGCCGTGATCCGGTCCTCGTTGACCCAGTCGTCGCGCCGCAGCAGGACGCCGCTCTCCGCGTCGACCCACACGCTCCACCAGTGGAGGCCGTCCAGGGTCTGGATCGAGAGGTTCCAGGTCAGCCGCACCTGGTGCGGATTGGCCGGCAGGTACATGAGGCGCACCGGGATGTCGGACTGCGACACGCCGGCGCCGCTGAAGGTCGCCGCCAGATCGGCGCCGCCCCAGTTCGAGAGCAGCCGCGGCGTCTCGCTGACGGTCAAGCCCAACCACTGGGCCGCCGCCTCGATCGCCGCCTCGGCGGGGAGCGCCGGCAGCGTGCCGTTCACCCGCGCGGCAAGCCGCGGCACCGGCTGTCCGGTGAAATGGAGCACCCGGCCGTCCGGCATCACGTGCACGGCCAGCTCGCTCGTCGCCACCTCGATGCCCTGGTGAGCTTGGCGCAGCCAGACGTGGGTCACCTCGTTGTGCCGCGAGACGTACTCGCGGACCACGACCAGCTCCTCGACGTCGGCTGCCGCCAGCCCCATCCTGCCGGCCTGGGCTCGGGCGTAGTCGAGGGCGATGTCGCGCTGCAGGCCTTCCTGCGGACCGGTGAGAAAGCGGTTGTGGGTCGGCGCCGCGGCCTGGGCCGCGGGCACGAGGGCGCCGCAGGTCGCGGCGAGCACGAGCAGGCGAACGAGCTTCGGGTTCATGGGGGCCTCCGGGCTACTCCTCGGCCATGTGGGGATAGGTGTGGCGGAACGGCGGAACGAACGTCTCCTTGAGGGCGCGTTGCGAGGTCCAGCGTAGCAGGTTCAGCGGCGAGCCCGCCTTGTCGTTGGTCCCCGAGGCGCGCGCGCCGCCGAACGGCTGCTGGCCGACGACGGCGCC
>CAYXXN010000170.1:2681-3407 GCA_964469055.1 uncultured Thermoanaerobaculia bacterium | reverse complement strand
GGGGCGGCTCATCTCCACCGCCTCCACCGAGCCCAAGGAGTACCTCGGGCACTTCCTCGTCAGCCACGGCTTCCTCGACGAAGAGGCCCTCGCCCGGGCGATGGAGATGCAGCGCAGCAACCGCATGCTGCTGGGCAAGATCCTCGTGACGCTCGGCGCGCTGGACGAGCGCGATCTCGAGGCGATGCTGCGCTTGAAGGCCGAGGAGTGCGTCTACGAGATCTTCACCTGGCAGGGGGCCACCTTCGAGTTCCATACCGGCGAGCTGCCGGAATTCCCCATGGTGCCGTTGTCGCTGGCGGCCGAGGAGCTGGTGCTCGAGGGCGCTCGGCGGGTGGACGAGTGGAAGCGGATCCGTGCCGCTATCCCCTCCCCGCACTGCGTGCCGGTCTCCGTCGGCGAGGTCGATGACGATCGGACCGTCGAGGAAATCGCCCTGTCGAGCCACGCCAGCGAGTTCGTCGTCGGCCGCGTGCTGTTCGAGCAGATGCAGCTCGGCCGCTTGAAGCTGGTGCGCCCGCGACTCGTCGGCGCCGGGCCGCGCGCGGAGGAGAGCGGGGGCGCCGACAGCCTCGTGCGCCAGGCGCTGCAGCTGCTCGAGGACGGCGACTTGGTCGGCGCCGCCGAAGCGCTCGGCGACGCCGGCGACCTGCGCAACGCGGCTCCGGAGGTCCAGCTCCTGGCGAGCGAAGCCGAGACCCGCATCCGTGGCGAGCTCGAGAGGGC
>CAYXXN010000170.1:0-2671 GCA_964469055.1 uncultured Thermoanaerobaculia bacterium | reverse complement strand
GCATCCACCCCGAGGCCGTGCCCGAGGTCGTGGTCGACCTGGCCCAGACGTTCCTCAAAGGCCTTTCCGCCCACGAGGGCTTCCTGATGTCGCGCATCGACGGCCGCTACAGCGTCGAGTCGATCACCCAGATCACGCCCTTGGCGCCGCTCGAGACCCAGGTGGCGCTGTGGAAGCTGCTGCGGGCGGGTTTGGTGCGGATCAAGTAGGGGGGCTGGCGTGCGCGGCCATCGATGGGCGCAGAGGTCTGCGGCCGAGTGGGTCCCCCCTCATTGCAAGGGGAGCTGCGGCTGTGCTACAAGAACGCAGTCTTTCCTGAGCAATCCATGAGGGACTCGTGAGTCCACGTCAGTCGCGCTCGGCGTGATGGCAGCGCTCGCGCGACAAGAGGAGGCGTCCATGGCACTCGCACTCCGCCACCGTCCGATCGCGTGGTTTGTCGTCCTGGTCGCGACCTTGAGCGCGCCGGCCTGGGGGGTTCGACCCAAGGACGAGCGGAGCTTTCTCGACGGCAAGGCCTTCTTCCGGCCCGAGTTGGTGGTCTCGTCCGCCAACCTGTCGCTCGAAGAGATCCTGCCCGACCTGCCGGCGGCGACCGTCGTCGCCTGGGACCGGTTCCTCGCCAGTGAGGAAGCGAGCGACTCGCCGGGCGGCATCCATGCCTTCTTCGACCCGCGCTCGGGCGCGGCCACCAACATCCTGGGCTCCTTCCCGCTCCTGCCCGGACGCGGCGTCGGGGAACGGGTGACCCTCGCCGAGCTCGGGGAGCGCCTGGGGCGCGACGTCCAAGCCGTGGACGCCGCCGTGGTCGCCGACGCGGCCCGGCAGTTCGTGGAGCGCCACCGCGACGTCCTGGCGATCGACGCCCGCCAGCTCGGCGCCTTCCGCGCCGTCGCCGTGACGCCGGAACTGTGGCAGGTCTCCGTGCCGCAGGTCTTCGCCGGCCTCCCGGTGCGCTACGGCCGTCTCGTCGTCACCGTCCAGCACGGCAACATCGTTCTGCTGGGCACCGAGAGCTGGGGCGACGTGCGAGTGAACGCGACGCCCGCGGTCAGCGCGGCGGAGGCGCTCGAGCGGGGCTTCGCCTACGTCGAAGGGCAGACCTCGATGGACGACATCCTGCGCCGGCCGGCCCTCGAGATCGTGCCGGTGGCTCCTTCCAAGTATCAGCAGGGCGAAGCCTTCGTGGGTCCGGTCGGTCTGGGCTACGAGCACCGCCTGGTATGGTCCTTCGTCTTCCAACGCCTGCCGGACGACGCCCGCTGGGAGGTCTTGGTGGACGCCCACTCGGGCGAGGTCTTGGCCCTCCAGGACATCAACCAGTACGTCGAGCGCAGCTTCACGGGCGGGGTCTATCCCCTGACCGACACCGGGATCTGCCCCGACGCCCAGCGCTGCGGCACGATGCAAAGCGGCTGGCCGATGCCGTTCGCCGACACCGGCTTCGGGGGCTTCACCAACAGCGCCGGCATCTACAACTACACGAGCGGCACGGCCACGACCACCCTCACGGGCCAGTACGTGGACATCATCGACACCTGCGGAGCGATCAGCGCCAGCTCCGCCAGCGGTGACATCAACCTGGGCGGCAGCAACAACCAGCACGACTGCACGACCCCGGGCAGCGGCGGCGCCGGCAACACGCCGGCCTCGCGCTCGGCCTTCTACGAGGTCAACAAGCTGGCCGAGCTGGCCCGCGGCTGGCTCCCCACGAACACCTGGCTCCAGAGCCAGCTCGACACCAACGTCAACATCAATCTGACCTGCAACGCCTTCTGGAACGGCTCGACGATCAACTTCTACCGCTCGGGCGGCGGCTGCCGCAACACGGGCGAGATCGCCGCGATCTTCGACCACGAGTGGGGCCACGGGCTCGATGACTTCGACTCCGGTGGCGCCCTCTCCAACTCGAGCGAGGCCTACGCCGACATCGCCGCCATCTACCGGCTCAACGCCTCCTGCGTCGGCTACGGCTTCTTCCAGACCCTCGACGACGGCTGCGGGCAGACGGCGGACGGCACCGGCTTCAACTCCAACGAGGCGCAACAGGGCGCCGCCCACTGCGACCTCGACTGCTCGGGGGTGCGCGACGCCGACTATCTGAAGCACAGCCCGAACACCCCGGACACCGCGCTGGGCTTCGTTTGCACCTCCTGCCTGACGGGCCCTGGACCGTGCGGCCGCCAGGTGCACTGCTCCGCGGCGCCGGTGCGGCAAGCGGCCTGGGATCTCGTCAAGCGGGACCTGACGGCGGCCCCGTTCAGCTACGACACTCAGACCGCGCTGCTGGTGGGCAGCAAGCTCTTCCACCACGGCAGCGGCAACGTGGGGACGTGGCACGCCTGCACGTGCGGAACCTCGTCCAACGGCTGCGGCTCGACCAACGGCTACATGCAGTGGTTGGCGGCCGACGACGACAACGGCAACATCAACGACGGCACGCCGCACATGACGGCGATCTTCAACGCCTACAACCGGCACGGCATCGCCTGCACGACGCCGAGCGCGGTCAACAGCGGCTGCAGCGGTCAGCCCAACGGGACGACCGGGCCCACGCTCAGCGCCACGCCGGGCAACTTCTCGGCCGCGCTCTCCTGGACCGCGGTCAGCGGCGCCAGCCGCTACTGGGTGATGCGCACCGAGGGCCACGCCGGCGCCGAGTTCGGCAAGA
>CAYXXN010000169.1:0-3457 GCA_964469055.1 uncultured Thermoanaerobaculia bacterium | reverse complement strand
CGTCGATCTCGTCGATGAAGACGATGCACGGCGCGTTCTTCTTGCCCTGCTCGAAGAGGTCGCGCACGCGCGAGGCGCCGACGCCGACGAACATCTCGACGAAGTCGGAGCCGGAGATATTGAAGAACGGCACGTTGGCCTCGCCGGCGATGGCGCGCGCCAGGAGCGTCTTGCCCGTTCCCGGCGGCCCCATCAGGAGCACGCCCTTGGGGATCCGTCCGCCCAGTTTCTGGAACTTCTGGGGGTCCTTGAGGAACTCGACGACCTCCTGCAGCTCGTCCTTGGCCTCTTCGACGCCGGCCACGTCCTTGAAAGTGACCTTCTTGCCCGAGGCCGACAGCAGCTTCGCCCGGCTCTTGCCGAAGGACAGCGCCTTGTTGCCGCCGGTCTGCATCTGGCGCATGAAGAAGATCCAGAGGCCGAAGAGCAGCAAGAAGGGCGCCCAGCCGAAGAGGAACTGGAGCAGCGGGTTGGTCTTGGGCTCGGCGGCCTTGATTTCGACCTTGGCGGCGCGGAGCTGCTCGACGAGGCCGGGGTAGTCGGGCGCGTAGGTGGTGAACGGATCGCCCTCGGCGTAGCGGTCGCCGCCGCGGAAGGTGCCGGAGAGGTCCTGCCCGCGGATCTCGACCTCGGCGACGTTGCCCTTCTCGACCTGCTCCATGAACTCGGAGAAGGTGAGATTGACCTTCTGCACCCGGCCGGTCTGGACGGTGTTCCACAGCAGGATCACCACCACCAGGATGGCGATCCAGACGACGAGCGTGCGGATGGTGGGGCTCAAGAAAGGCTCTCCTCGGCGCTGCCGGCCAGGCGCGAGAGCTCGGCGACCCAGGGTCGCGGCTCGTCGGTCAAGCGGCAGCTCTCGTCTACGGTGACCCCCGGCACCCACGCCACCCGCCCAGCGACCACCAGCAGGGGCAGTCGGTCGCGTTCGCGGCGGGGAACGTGGTGGTCGATCAGAATGTCCTTGAGACGTCGGCGGCCGGGAGCGCCGAGCGGCTGCACACGGTCGCCGGGGCGTCGGCTCCTCACCACCACCTCGTCGCCCTCGGAAAGGGAGAGCGCCAGCCCGGCGCGGTGGGGCGATCCCTCGAACATCCAGCCGGCCGCGGGCCGTCGTCGGAGTCTCAGGATCGTCGACAGCTCGGGGAGGAAAACTTCCCCGGGCACTCGCAAAGTATAAGCGAAAGGGGGCGTGCGGGCGGGCGGGGCGAAGAGGCGAAGCCGGGTGGCCTCGACCTCCCACCGCCAGCCGTCGCCGGCGTCGCAGGCGACCCGGCGGCCGAGCGCGAGCTGACGCGCCAACTCACGACGGGCGGCGGCCGCTGGCGGCAGGCCGGCGCCGGCGGCGGCGGCGAGGAGGGCGAGCGCGACGGCGTCGAGCGGCGGCGGCAGCGCGCGGAAGGCCGGGAGGGAAAGCGCCGCGCTGCCGGGCTCCTCGCCGAGCGCCAGCCGCTTCGTCAGCGCGGCCCGCAGGCGGCCACGAGCCCCCAGCGCCGCAGCGGCGACGGCGGCCAGCCGCGCGTCGAGGTCCGGCTCGGCGGCACGCAGGGCCGGCAGCAGCGCCGCGCGCAGGCGGTTGCGGGGCACGCCGAGATCGTGGTTCGTGGGGTCGTCGAGGGTGGGCGCTCTCTGGGCGTCGAGCCACCTGGTGAGCTCCCCTCGCGAGACTCCGAGCAGCGGGCGTACGATCGGCCCGCGCCGCTCGGCGATGCCGGCCAGCCCCTCCCAGCCGCTCCCGGAGAGCAGCCGCAGCAGCAAGGTCTCCACCTGGTCGTCGCGGTGGTGGCCGGTGGCGATCCAGCGCGCCCCGAGCCGGCATCGCTGCCGCTCCAGGAAGCCGTAGCGGACTCGTCGCGCGGCCGCCTCGGGGCTCTCGCCGGGCCGTCGCTCTCCTTCGACGGCAAGGCGCTCGCCGACGCAGGGCACGCCGAGCGTTCGGGCGAGGTCACTGGCGGCCGCGGCCCGCGCCGGCGAGCCGGGGTCGAGGCCGTGATCGAGGTGCGCCGCCACCAGCCGCGCTCCGCGCTGCGGCAGGAGCTCGCGCAGCAGCAGCAGCAGGGCGGTCGAGTCGGGGCCGCCGGAGAAGGCCGCGAGCACCAGGTCGCCGGACGCCAGCGGCGCCAGCCGCTCGAGGCTCGCTCCCACCCGGTTCTCTAGATCGTCCGCAGCGCGCATCGCCCTCGGCGAGGGGTTGGTGGCGGTGAAGGGAATCGAACCCTTGACCTAGCGGTTATGAGCCGCTCGCTCTCACCACTGAGCTACACCGCCGCAGGAGCCGACCGGCCCGGCGACTCGACGGGAGCACCGGGCGGGCGGCGATTCTATAGGCCGGCCCTCAGCGGCCCGCCGCGTAGCGCCGGCCCACCTCGGCCCAGTCGACCACGTTCCACCAGGCCCCGACGTAGTCGGGTCGCCGATTCTGGTAGAGGAGATAGTAGGCGTGCTCCCAGACGTCGAGACCGAGGATCGGCGTCTTGCCCTCCATCAGCGGGCTGTCCTGGTTGGCCGTCGAGGAGATCTCGAGCGCGCCGCGGGCCAGCGTCAGCCACGCCCAGCCGGAGCCGAAGTGGCCCCCGGCCGCGGCCGCGAACTTCTCCTTGAAGCCCGCCAAGCCGCCGAAGGCGCCCTCGATCGCCGCCGCGAGCTCCCCCGAAGGCTCGCCGCCGCCCTGCGGGCTCATGAGCTTCCAGAAGAGGCTGTGGTTGGCGTGGCCGCCCCCGTGGTTGCGCACCGCCGTGCGGATCCCTTCGGGCACCGCCGCGAGGTCCGAGATCAGGTCCTCGACGCTCTTGGCGGCGAGATCGGCATGCCCGTCCAGGGCCTTGTTCAGGTTGTCCACGTAGGCCTTGTGGTGCTTGCCGTGATGGATCTCCATCGTCCGCGCGTCGATGTGCGGCTCGAGGGCGTTCGTGGGGTAGGGGAGGTCGGGAAGTTGGTGCACGGCGTAGCTCCTTTCGGTCGGGGTTCGTTGTCGTTTTCCTCTACCCGATCTTTTCACGATCGCGGCAGTCCTTCGACGAAAGTCGTTTGACTTCGGGTTGTACGCCCGGCTACACTCCTGCGGCTCCGAGCGCGGGCGGGGGAGGTTAGCTCAGTGGGAGAGCACCTGCTTTACACGCAGGGGGTCGCGGGTTCGAATCCCCCACCTCCCACCAGAGGCCGCCAGGTGACGCGGGCACGCGGGGTCGTAGTTCAGCTGGTTAGAACGCCGGCCTGTCACGTCGGAGGTCGCGGGTTCGAATCCCGTCGGCCCCGCCAGATCGCATCACCATTCCGCACCCCACCACAGGGAGTCCAGACATGCGCGACAAGATCAAGCTCGTCTCCACCGCCGGCACCGGCACCTACTACACGACGACCAAGAACAAGAAACTCGCCACCGGCAAGCTGACCTTCAAGAAGTACGACAATAAGAGCAGGAAGCACGACGAGTTCGTCTAAGAGAAGATGCGCT
>CAYXXN010000168.1:0-3528 GCA_964469055.1 uncultured Thermoanaerobaculia bacterium | reverse complement strand
ACGGCCATCTGGTGGGCATCTTCACCGAGTGGGACCTGTTGACGCGCGTGCTGAATGCCGGGCTCGATCCCGGCTCCACGGTCCTCGCCGACGTCATGACCGTCGACCCGATCCGTCTCGAGGCGAGCGACCCGCCGGCCTTCGCGGTGCACCTCATGGTGGCCCGCGAGCTGCGTCACGTGCCGGTGGTCGACGGCGGGCGACTCTTGGGCTTCGTCTCCGTGCGCACTCTCCTGCGCTACATCCGCGAGCTGGTGAGGGCGGCGTAGGCGGGGCGCCAGCGCGCCTGCGGCAGCGCTCGCAGGTCGGGCCCGCGATGGCCCACGTATACTCGCGCGCCGATGAAACTCCATACCCGGATGTTCCTCGGCTTCCTCGTGGGGGCCGGGGCGGGGCTGGCCGCGCACGCGATGCTCGGCGACAGCGCCGGGCTCGGCACGTTCATCCACTACGTGAGCGCGCCGGTGGGCCAGATTTTCCTGCGCCTGCTCTTCATGCTGGTGATCCCGCTCATCTTCTCGGCTCTGGTCCTCGGGGTGGCGGAGCTCGGCGACCTCCGGAGCCTCGGCCGGATCGGGCTCAAGACCCTCGCAGCGACGGTGCTCTTCTCGTCGGTCGCGGTGCTCATCGGCCTCACCCTGGTCAACCTGCTGGAGCCCGGCGCCGGCTTGCCGGAGGCGCTGCGGGCGCGCCTCCTCGAGGGCGCCTCGGAGCGGGCCGCGAGCCTCGCCCAGGGTGCGGCGCCCAAGACCGGCCTCGACCTCTTCATCCAGATCGTGCCCGACAACCCGCTGCGGGCCGCCGCCAACGGCGACATGCTGGCGGTGATGTTCTTCTCGCTCATGGTCGGTATCGGGCTCACCCTGGTCTCGACCCCGGCCTCGACGCGCTTCCAGGAGGCGATCCAGGGGCTCTACGACGTGACGATGCGGCTGATCGGCATGGTCATCCAGCTGGCGCCGTTCGGGGTGGCGGCGCTACTCTTCACGCTGACCGCTCAGCTCGGCGTGGAGATCCTGGTCCAGCTCGCCCGCTACGTCGGGGTCGTGCTGCTGGCGCTCGCCCTCCACCAGTTCGTCTTTTACGGCCTCGCCGTGCGCGTGCTCGGGGGGCGCAGCCCGATCGCCTTCTTCCGCGACATCTCGGAGGCGATGCTGACCGCCTTCTCGACCGCGTCCAGCAACGCGACGCTTCCCACCGCGCTCAAGGTTGCCGAGGAGAAGTTGAAGCTTCCGCCCCATATCTCCCGCTTCGTGCTGACCATCGGCGCCACCGCCAACCAGAACGGCACGGCGCTGTTCGAGGGAGTCACCGTCCTCTTCCTCGCCCAGTTCTACGGCGTCGAGCTCTCGCTCGCCCGGCAGGTGACGGTGCTCCTGATCTGCATCCTGGGCGGCATCGGCACGGCGGGCGTGCCGGCGGGCTCGATCCCGGTGGTGGCGCTCATCCTCGGCATGGTCGGCGTCCCGCCCGAAGGCATCGGCCTGATCCTCGGTGTCGACCGCTTCCTCGACATGTGCCGCACGACGCTCAACGTCAGCGGCGACCTCGCCGTGGCGACCGTCGTCTCGCGGGGCGAAGGCAGCGAGACCCTCGAGCAGCTGCGGGCAGCCGGCTGAGAGGGACCGCCGCCGCAGATGGGCGACGTGCTCTTCCTCTCCGCCGCGGAGATCCGGCGCCTGCTGCCACCGCCCGACGCCATCGAAGTGATGGCGGAGGCGCTGGCGGCGATGACCCGCGGCGAGGCGACGAATCCGCTGCGCACCAAGCTGTGGACGCCGGGTAAGGAGGGCCTCCTCGGGATGATGCCCGCGCACCTCGCCGCGCCACCGCTCCTGGGGATCAAGGTCGTAACGGTTTTCCCCGGAGCCCATGAGGTCGGGCTCGACAGCCACCAGGGGGCGGTCCTGCTGTTCGAGGCGGAGCACGGGGCGATGCTCGCGATCCTCGATGCCGCAGCCCTGACGGCGATCCGCACGGCGGCGGTCTCGGCGCTGGCGACCCGCCTGCTGGCTCGCGAGGGCACCGCGGACCTGGCGATTCTCGGAGCCGGGGTGCAGGCCTGGAGCCATCTCGTGGCGCTGGCGCAGGAGCGACCGCTGACACGAGTGAGGGTTTGGAGCCGCACGCGTGCTCGAGCGGAAACGTTGGCACAGCGTGCGCAGCGGGAACTGGGCGAAACGGTCGAAGTGGCGCCCTCGGCCGAGGCCGCGGTGACCGGGGCCGAAATCGTCTGCACGGTGACCACGGCCCGCGAGCCAGTGCTCTCCGGGGCGTGGCTCGCTCCGGGAGCGCATGTCAACGCGGTGGGCTCCTCCACCCCAGCGGCGCAGGAGATCGACGGTGAGACGGTGGCGCGATCGCGGGTCTTCGCCGACCGGCGCGAGTCGGCGCTGGTGGAGGCCGGTGACTTGCTGGGGGCCGTCCGCGACGGGGCGATCGAGGAGATCCGGATCGAGGCCGAGCTGGGCGAGGTCCTGCTCGGCCGGCACCCGGGCCGCGAGAGCGAGGACGAGATCACTCTGTTCGAGTCGCTGGGGCTCGGGGTCGAGGATCTGGGGGCGGCGTGGCGCATCTACGAGCGGGCGGTCGCGGCAGGAGCCGGGACTCGGCTCGACCTGGGAGACCGCGGATGACACCGCGCCCGCTCTCGCCGCCCACGCTCGCTGAGATCCGTGCCGCGGCCGAGCGGTTGCGCGGCACCGTGCTGCGCACGCCGCTCCTGCCGCTGCAACTGGAAGAAGCCCCGGCCCCGATCTGGCTCAAGCTCGAGAACCTGCAGCCGATCGGCTCGTTCAAGCTGCGCGGGGCGGGCAACGCGATGGCGGCCGCCTCCCGCGAAGCGCTCGTCGGCGGGGTCTACACCGCGAGCGCCGGCAACATGGCGCAGGGAGTGGCCTGGTGCGCGCGGCGGCTGGGGGTGCCGGCCGCGGTCGTCGTGCCCGAGAGCGCGCCGCAGACCAAGCTCGACGCGATCCGCCGCCTCGGCGGTCGAGTCGTGCCGGTACCCTTCGAGGAGTGGTGGCAGGTGCTCGTGGAACATCGCTACCCCGGGCTCGACGGCCTCTTCATCCATCCGGTGGCCGACGCCGCGGTGATCGCCGGCAACGGCACGATCGGGCTCGAGATCGTCGAGGATCTGCCCGAGGTCGAGACGATCGTCGTCCCGTACGGCGGCGGCGGGCTCTCGTGCGGCATCGCGGCGGCGGCCAAGGCGCTGAAGCCCGGAGTGCGCGTGGTGGCGGCCGAGGTCGAGACGGCAGCACCGCTCGCCGCCTCCCTCGCCGCCGGCCGCCCGGTCTCGATCGATCACCGGCCGAGCTTCGTCGACGGCATCGGCGGCAAGAGCCTGCTCCCAGAGATGTGGCCCCTCGTCCAGGCCCTCCTCGACGGCACGGAAGTCGTCTCGCTCGAAGCGGTCGCGAGTGCCATCCGCCTCCTTGTCGAGCGCCAGTGCGTCGTCGCCGAGGGCGCCGGCGCCGCCGCCCTGGCCGCCGCCCTCGCCGGCGCCGCCCGCGGGCCAACCGT
>CAYXXN010000167.1:0-3548 GCA_964469055.1 uncultured Thermoanaerobaculia bacterium | reverse complement strand
GTTTTCAGTTGCGTCGAAAACTGCTCGAGTAAGGGAGTGCTCGAAGACATCCCCGAGGTGAACGGCGACCTGCCGCGCCACCTCGGTGAGGGACGGCTGCGCTCCGGTAAGGCTTTGGATCGAGGCCATCTCCACCCCGTCGAGCCCGCAGGGCACGATGCCGGAGAAATACGTGAGGTCGGTGGTGACGTTCAGCGCGAAGCCGTGGGTGGTGATCCAGCGCTGGATGTGGATGCCGAGTGAAGCCACCTTGCGGCCGGCGGCCCAGACGCCGAGCTCCGGCTGGGCGTGGCGGGCCTCGGCGGCGACGCCGTAGTCTGCGAGGGTGCGCACCAGGACCTCCTGGAGGTCGCGCACGTAGCGGCGCAGGTCGCGACGGCCGGCTCGGTCGAGGTCGAGGATGGGATAGCCCACGAGCTGGCCCGGCCCGTGGTAGGTGACCTTGCCGCCACGGTCGCTCTGCGCCACCTCGATGCCGCGCGCCGCCAACCAGGCGCTCGCCGCGGTTACTTCCGCCGCATCGGCGTTGCGGCCCAGGGTGTAGACGGGCGGGTGCTCGAGCAGCAGGAGCGCGTCGGGGCCGCCCCGGCGCACCGCCTCGCGGGCTGCCTCCTGCAGGGCGACGGCTTTCAGGTAGGCAACCCGGCCGAGGAAGCGCCAGTCGAGGGGCGGGAGCACGGGCGGATTCTAGGGGACGGCGCGCCGGCGTGCGGACTTGTCGTTTGGCACGACGCAGTGTGCTAAACTGCCGGCGACTGGAGGCTCCGCCATGCTGGCCACCGCCACCGCCCCAACCACACACAGCGAGCTCGACTACTACCGTTGGCTCGGGGTGGATGCGCCGAGCGTCGCCGCCGTCGTGCGCCGGGTCGAGGCCGGGCTCCCGTTCGGCGCCCTCGAGCGCTACCGGCGGCTCCTCGGCTTGCCCAGCTTGCAGCGGACGGCCGAGCTCCTCTCGATCCCGACGCGCACGCTCTACTACCGCAAGAAGGCCCGCCGCCTGACGCCCGCCGAGTCCGACCGCCTGCTGCGCGCGACGCGCATCTTCGGACTCGCCGCGGATCTCTTCGACGGTGACCAGGAGGCGGCACGGCAGTGGCTCTTCTCCCCGAAGTGGGTGCTCGGCGACGTCGCTCCCGCCGAATACGCAACGACCGAGATCGGGGCCCGGGAGGTCGAGGACCTGATCGGCCGAGCCTCGCACGGCGTCTTCAGCTGATGCCGACGGCCTGGCGGGTCGTCCGGGAGGCCTGGAAGGACACGGCCTTCGACGGCGAGGGCGCCCGGCTCCACCCGGGTCGCTGGAACAGCCGCGGGGTGGCGATGATCTACACCGCCGACAGCCGCTCGCTCGCCAGCTTGGAAGCCCTTCTCAACTTCGAGGGCAGCGAGCGCCGGCACCTGCCGGCCTGTGTCCTTTACGAGGTTGTTTTCGCCGACGCCCTCGTGGAGATCCTCGACGAACGCTCGCTGCCGCGCGATTGGGACGCGTTCCCCGCCCCGTCCAGCACTCGGTCGCTCGGCGACCGCTGGGTGCAGGAGACCCACTCGGTCGTGCTTCGGGTGCCGACCGTCGTGACCCGCGGCGAACACAACTTCCTGCTCAACCCGTTGCACCCGGATTTCGCGCGGATCGAGATTCGGCCGGCCGAGCCGTTCCCCTGGGACCCCCGCGTCGCGCTCTAACGAAGGCCCGAGCGCCGCGCGCTATCCTTCGTCCACCGAGTCGATGGTCGGCCGCACCCTGGGGCACTACCGCGTCGTCGACCGCCTGGGAGCGGGCGGCATGGGCGAGGTCTATCGCGCCGAGGACCTGAACCTCGGCCGCACGATCGCTCTCAAGGTCCTGCCGACCGAGGTGGCGGCCGATCCCGACCGACTGGAGCGCTTCGAGCGCGAGGCGCGGGCGGTGGCGGCGCTCACCCACCCCCACATCGTCACCCTCCATTCGGTCGAGGAGGCCGACGGCCTGCGCTTCCTCACCATGGAGCTGGTGGAGGGGGAGACCCTCGATCGGCGGATCGCCTCGGGCGGGCTGTCGATCGGCGAGCTCCTGCGCCACGGGGCGGCGCTGGCCTCGGCCCTCGAGGTGGCCCACCGCCACGGCATCGTGCATCGCGACCTGAAGCCGGCCAACGTCATCGTGGGGGCCGACGGCGAGGCGAAGATCCTCGACTTCGGCCTCGCCAAGGCGATGCACGCGGCAGGCGACGACCGCGACACCGGCGGGGCGACGCTGACGGAGACGGGGAGCGTCCTCGGCACCGTGCCGTACATGGCGCCCGAGCAGCTCCAGGGCCTGTCTGCGGATCCCCGCAGCGATCTCTTCGCCCTGGGGATCGTGCTCTACGAGGCGGCCACCGGCCGCCATCCCTTCCGCCGCTCCACTTCGGCGGAGACTCTGTCGGCGATCCTGCGCGACGACCCCATCCCGGTCGACCTGGCACTCGACCTCGAGGAGGCCGGACGAGGCCACACCGCCCACCCAACTGCTTCACGTAAGGGTCTGGTGGTCGCCGCAGCGGCGGCCGTGGCCCTGGTAGCGCTCGTGGCGCTCATCCTGGCCCGCCTTCCCCGCCGTGAACAGGCGCCCCAGACCTCGGCAACCATGAGGTCATCAGCGTCTGCCGAGCAACGCAGTCTCTCGCAGCTCACCTTCGACTCGGGCGTCGAGGAGTGGTCGGACTGGTCGCCGGACGGCGCCCATCTCGTCTACACGGCCGAGCGCGACGGATTCCGCCAGCTCGTGCTGCGCGACACCGCGTCGGGCGAGGAGCGCCCGCTCACCTCGGGGCCGCGCGACTCCATCCAGCCCATCTTCACGGGCGACGGCGGGTCCGTCGTCTTCGTGCGCTCGAAGCTCCCAGACGGAACGCTCAAGCCCACGGACGTCCTGGGCTACTACCGCTCCGGCGGCGACATCTGGGCCCTCGACTTGGCGACGGGCGTCGAGGAGAAACTGCTCGAGGATGCCTTCGACCCCGACCTGGCGAGCGACGGCCGCCTCGCCGCCGCCGCGGCCTGGGCCGGGCCGCAGCGCGTCTGGATCACCGACCCGCGGCGCCGCAACCCCGTGCAACTGACGACCGACGCCTCCGAGGCGGTCGAGCACGTCACACCGCACTGGTCGCCGGACGGCCGCTGGATCGCCTTCCGCCGCATCGAGCAGACCAAGTCCGACATCGCGTTGGTGGAGGTGGCGACTCAGGCGATCACGCGACTCACCGACGACGGCTTCTTCGATCTCGACCCCGCCTGGACACCGGACGGCCGCGCGCTGGTCTTCAGCTCCTACCGCAGCGGTGGCCTGAACCTCTGGCAGCTACCTCTGGGTAGCGAAGGCTCACCGGCCGGCCCAGCCGAGCAACTGACCAACGGAGCGGGTCCTGACGTGCGGCCGGCCGTGGCGCCCGACGGCCGGCGCATCACCTTCTCCGTGCTGCCACAGAACGCTGATCTCTGGCAATTGGCGCTGGATCCGGCGAGCGGGGCGCCGGGCGGCGCTCCCGAGCCCCTGGTCACGACGAGTCGCGAGGACAGTCGCGGCG
>CAYXXN010000166.1:0-3664 GCA_964469055.1 uncultured Thermoanaerobaculia bacterium | reverse complement strand
GCGCCAGCGCCACGATGCCCGGACAGACCTCGAGTTCGAGCGCCGAGCGGGTCTCGAGCCAGCGCACCACCAGCTCCTCGGCGGAGACCACTCGCTCACGGAGCGTCGGGGTCAGTCCCTCGAAGAGCCGATCGCGCAGCGACGCCGTGAGACCGTCCGCGACCGGCCAGTGGCGGCTGACGTCGATGCCGATGCGCTGCGGGTTGCGCTCTTGGAGGAGGCGAGCGAGGGCGGCCCACTGCTCCGTCAAATCGCCCCCGACCCAGGCGGCCTGGTAGGGCTCGCCGAACGGATAGCGGTTGACCGACAGAAGGTCCAGGCCTTGCTCCTCGCCGCGGTCGTGGAAGACGAGCATCGTCGTCCGCCGAGCAGCGTACTCGGGCTGCGGCACCAGCGTGAAGAAGACCGGATCTTCCGCGTACTCGCGGTTGATCACCACCCAGAGGTCGATCCCCGTCTCCCGCATCAGCAGTGGCAACAGGTTCTCCAGCCGATCGCGCAGGATGCGGTTGAAGGGCTCGACGCGCTCGCGCTGCGAGAGCACGGCGGCCGGCGCCTCCTCGGCGAGCGCGGTAGCGCTCGCAAAACAGAGAAAAAGAATCTGGGCGAAGAACTGCAACAGATTCCGGGTAAGTGGGTGATTCACCGGACGGTTCGCCCGCGACCTCAACGGCGCACTAGCGCCGCGAGTGCTACCGCGGCCCAGACCGCTTCGAGGACGACGAAGGGCCAGAAGCGGATCTGCCAGGAGGCCCAGGCGGCGAGGCCGGCGCCGAAGAGGTTGAGGAGGTGGTAGGAGCGGGCCTGTTGATTCAGTCTGCCGAAGGCGTTCAGCGCGAAGGCGGCGAGCAGCAAGGCGACCCCGAGTGATCCGATCCAGTCGGCCACCGACATAGCTGTCTTCTTCTTCTTCCTTACCCAGAATCAGTTTTTCAGCCGCCGTCCCACCGCCGCATCAACACCGCCCCGTTGGTGCCGCCGAAGCCGAACGAATTCGTCAGTGCGTACTCGAGGGCTGCCGGGCGAGGGACGTGCGGCACGAAGTCGAGGTCGCACCCCTCGCTGGGATTGTCCAGGTTCAGGGTCGGCGGCAGCACCTGGTGGCGCAGCGCCAAGGCGAGGATGCCGGCCTCGAGCCCGCCGGCCGCGCCGAGCAGGTGTCCCGTCGACGACTTCGTCGACGACACCGCCAGCCGGTAGGCGTGCTCGCCGAAGACCTGCTTGACGGCCCTCACCTCGGCCTCGTCGCCCAAAGGCGTCGAGGTGCCGTGGGCGTTGATGTAGCCGACCGCGGTCCCCTCGACGCCGGCGTCGGCCAGGGCGGCGCGCATCACGACGGCGGCGCCGGTGCCCTCGGGATCGGGAGCCGAGATGTGGTAGGCGTCGCCGCCCATGCCGTAGCCCGCGATCTCGCAGTAGATGGGCGCCTGGCGCCGGCGGGCCGCCGCCAGCTCCTCGAGCACCAGGATGCCGGCGCCCTCGCCCATGACGAAACCGTCGCGGTCGCGGTCCCAAGGGCGCGAGGCCTTCTGCGGCTCGTCGTTGCGCGTCGACAGCGCCTTCATGGCCGCGAACCCACCGACGGCGAGAGGGGTGATGACCGACTCGGTGCCGCCGCAGATCATGGCCTCCGCGTAGCCGTGCTGGATGAGGCGGAAGGCGTCGCCGACGGCGTGCAGCCCGGTCGTGCAGGCGGTGGCCGGCGCGCTGTTGGGGCCGCGAGCCCCGGTGCGGATCGACACCTGGCCGGCCGCCATGTTGACGATTAGGCCGGGGATGAAAAAGGGAGAGATGCGGTCAGGCCCGCGCTCGAGCAGCACCCCATGCATCCGTTCGATGAGCGGCAGACCGCCGATCCCCGAGCCGATGATCACGCCCACTCGCTCGGCGTTGGCCTCGCCGATCTGGAGAGCCGAGTCCTCGAGGGCGAACTGGGCCGCCGCCACGCCGTACTGGATGAAGGTGTCGGTCTTCTTGACGTCCTTCTTGTCGAGGTAGCGCTCGGGCTCGAAGCCCTTCACCTCGCCCGCGATGCGGCTGGGAAAGGCCTCGGCGGCGAAGCGGGTGATTGGACCGACGCCCGAGCGGCCGGCGAGGATGCCCTCCCAGGTCTCCGCCGTCCCCACCCCGAGCGGGGAAACGAGGCCCACTCCGGTGACGACGACGCGTCGACGGTCCGACATCACGGGCTCCCCCGGCGGCAAGGTGGGGGCGTCAGCTAGGCTGAGCGTGCTTTTCGATGTAGGCGACGGCTTCCTTGACGGTCGAGATCTTCTCCGCTTCCTCGTCCGGGATCTCGATGTCGAACTCCTCCTCGAACGCCATGACGAGCTCGACGATGTCGAGCGAGTCGGCGCCGAGGTCGTCGGTGAAGCTGGCCTCGGCGTTGACCTCCTCGCCGTCCACTCCCAACTGCTCGACGATGATGCTCTTGACCTTCTCAGCGACAGACATGGATCGGCCCCTCCGATGGGTTGGTGCAGGAGTGCGTCCGGGCAGGCTTTTCTAGCACAACTCGACCCCCCGCGGCGGCGGCTAGAGGTAGAGCCCCCCGGAGACGTTGAGTACGTGGCCGGTGATGTAGCCAGCCTCTTGGGAGACCAGGAAGGCCGTGGCGGCGGCAACATCCTCGACGGCGCCCAGGCGCCCGAGCAGGATGGCCCCGGTGAGCTGCTCGCGCGCCGCCGCCGGCAGCTCGGCGGTCATCGCGGTCTCGATGTACCCGGGGGCGATCACGTTGACGGTGATGCCGCGCCCGCCGAGCTCCCGGGCGAGGGCCTTGCTGAAGCCGATCAGCCCCGCCTTGGCGGCGGCGTAGTTGGCCTGGCCCGCGTTGCCCATGAGGCCGACGACCGAGGCGATCGACACGATCCGCCCCCAGCGTCGCCGCACCATGCCGCGCGCCACCGCCTTGGTCACGGCAAAGGCGCCGGTCAGGTTGGTGGCGAGCACGGCGTCCCACTCCTCTTGCTTCATGCGCAACAGCAGGTTGTCGGCCGTGATGCCGGCGTTGTTCACCAGGATGTCGACGCTCGCGAAGGGCTCGGGCAGGCCGGCGATCGCTGCGGCGGCCGCCGCCGGAGCGGCGACGTCGAGGGGCAGGGCGTAGGCCTCCATGCCGCCGGCGGCGAGCTCGGCCGCCAGGGCCTCGATCTTGTCGGCGCTGCGCGCCGCCAGGACCAGCCGCGCCCCGCGCTCGGCGAGACGGCGAGCGATGCCCGCGCCGATGCCCTGGGAGGCGCCGGTCACCAGTGCCGTGCGGCCGTCGAGCCGCAGGAACTCGGTGGCGCTCACGCCTCCTCCTCGATCTCGCCCGTCAGCTCCTCGAGGTCGTCCGGCTCCTCGACGTTGACGACCGCGACTCCCTTGAGGATGCGCCGGATCAAGCCGGTGAGGACAGTACCGGGGCCGATCTCGACGAAGCGGTCGATGCCACCCTCCGCCGCCATCCAGCGCACCGACTCCACCCAGCGCACCGGGCCGTCGACCTGGCGCGCCAGGGCATCGCGGGCCGCGGCGCCGTCGGTGACGGGCCGGGCGTCGATGTTGGTGACGATGGGGAGGCGCGGCGCCGCGAAGCTCGCGGCCGCCAGCGCCGGCGCCAGCCCCTCGCGGGCCGGACGCATGAGCGGCGAATGAAACGGCGCCGAGACCGGCAAGAGCA
>CAYXXN010000165.1:0-3696 GCA_964469055.1 uncultured Thermoanaerobaculia bacterium | reverse complement strand
ATCGAGGAGGCGCAGCGGCGCAACCACGATCTCGACGTCTTCCGCGCTCGCGGGATCAACAATGTCCGGGTATTCGCGAACTGGACGTATCAGGCGGCACCCGGTGCGACGATCCTCGACGAGGACGGCAACCTCCTGCCCGGGGCGTTCCACCGACTCTCCCGCCTGGTGAGCGCGTTACGGACGCGGCAGATGACGCTCGATCTCACCTTCAGCTGGGAGCGCTTCTATTCGGACACCTGCAATGGAGGCGTGCCGAACCACGGCGAGGGCCCCTGCTGGGAAGCCTTCCAACGCGGGCTTGGGCTAGCGACCGCGGCGCTCGCTGAGCTGACGCCCTATCCGGACCACGTCTTCTTCGACCTCTCGAACGAGCACAACGACGGGCCGACCAGTCTGGGTGTGGCCGAGATCCAGGTCCTCCGCACGGTCGTCCAGAGCGCGGACCCGTCACGGATCGTCACCGCCTCGGCGGCGGGCTCAGGCCTGCGCCGCCGCAACGCGGACCTGCTGGCGGGAGGCGCCACCGACTTCGCCACGCCGCACTTCAAGCGCACGCACCGCTGGTACGCCCGCACCGACGGCCGGATCGAGGCGCTTCGCCGCACGCTTTCACCTCATGGCGCCTGGCCGATCCATCTGCAGGAAGAGGCGCGCCGCGGCTACTGCAGCGGCGACGACGACGACAGCTGTCACGTGCGCCACTTCCTGCAGGCGCTCGGCGAGGCGGCGGAGTTCGGTGCCGCCGGCTGGGTGTTCCACACCGACGCGGGCTTCCGGCTCGACGTGGGCACGGACTCCTTCTATCGCCGGCTCGACAGCGAGGAGCGACGGGTCCTCGACTGCACCGAGGACGGCATCGACTGCCTGGCCGAGCGGCTCGCGGCCTCGCGCTGCGTTCCCGCGCCGTGACGAGCCGGTCCACAGGGCGACTCTCGGCCTATACTCAAGGCTCCGTTTCCAAAGGAGATCGGATCATGAACAACAGAGTTTCGATTCTCGTGATTCTCGCTTCGGCTCTGACGTTGGCCGCACTCGCCCTGCCGGCCGCCCACGCCCAGGACCCGGCCGTGGTGGCCCCGGACTTCTACAAGTGCACGTTCGAGAACGAGCACACCCGGCTCTGCGAGGTGACTTTCCCGCCGGGGGCCACCATCGCCCCGCACTCCCACCCGCAGCACCTGATCTACGTGCTCGCCGGCGGCACGCTGCGGATCACGGTCGAGGGCGGCGAGCCGCAGGATATCGAGCTCACCCCAGGCGCCTCGCTCTGGACCCCGGCCGAGACCCATCACGCCGAGAACATCGGCACGACCGAGCTCAAGGTCGTGGTCGTCGAGTTCCGGGATCTCGCCGCGCCGTCCATGTAGCTGCGGCGCCCGGCGCAGCGGCCGGCCTCGCGCTGCACCCCCGCGTCCTGGCGGGGCACTCCCAGTTCGGGATGCTGGTCGCCCTGGGCGCGGATGGCCGCACCAGGCCGCGAGCCGGGCCCTACGGCATCTCGATCGTGCCTTGCCAGGAGTTGTGGGTGAACCCGGCGCCGAGGACGCCCTCGTTGCGCCAAGTTCCGCCGCCGCTCCCGCCCGCGAACTTGCCGGAGCCGCCCGCGAGCTTCCAAGTTCCTTCGTTCTGACCTTCCCAGGTGAAAAAGGCCATGTCGCCGCCAGCGTCGATCCCGGTGCAGGAGCCCATGCAGGTCCCGGACTCCCCCGCCATCAGGCACGCCCCGTCGCAGTCGATGGGCAGGCGGTGGAACGGGTGTGCCGCGTCCTCCGCCAGCAGGACCTGCCGGTTGCCGATCGTCATGTAGGTGCGCCCGTCCGCGAGCTGGTCGCTCGCCGACGGCTTGCCGACGAGGACGTTGTCCCCGCTTCCCGTGATGGTCTCGGCCAGCGCCGCCGGCACGACCAGACAGACCAGCGCCAGGGCCGCCACGATCTCCTTGAGCCTCATGAGCTCCTCCTTCTAGGTTTGGACCGTGAGTCTACTCGACCGGCGCCCCGCCGGCGCTCAGAGATCGCGTGGGAAGAGCTTCGGGCTCCCGGCGATCGCCACCGCGCCGAAGTGTCGGACGTCGAGAGTGGCGATCGCCTCGGCCCGCAGGCGCTCGACGACCGCCACGACGACGCCGTCGACCAGCCCTAGCCGGAGGCTCCGGTAGCGCAGGGCGAGCCGCTGGGCGCGCTCGAGGTCCGCCTCGCTCCCCCACTCGACGCGGTAGAGGCCCGCGGCGAGATCGGCGACGAAGGCCTCCTCGGCGTGCGCGCCGACGTGAGCGGCGAGCAGGTAGTCGACCTCGGGGAGGATCGCCCACGGCAGGACCCAGTCGTCCGGGGCCCGCTCGTAGAGCCTCCGGAGCTCCTGATGATGGCGATCGTCGGCGTCGACCAGCGCTACCAGCGCGCCGGTGTCGGCAACGATCACTCGCGGCTGCCGAGACCGCTCAGCAGCTCCTCGGCCCGCTCGGAGAGATCGCCGCGACCGCTGCGGCCGGCCCCGAGGCTGCGGGGGCGCGGCCGGGGCGCGTGGCGGTGGACGTAGGCGACCACCGCCTCTCGCACCAGCTCCGCCGCCGGGCGCCGCTGCAGCCGAGCGATGACCTTCAGCCGCTCGTATTCGGCCTCGGGCACGTAGACCGTCGTCTTGGTGAGGCGCGACATATGGCTACCATATGTGGCACCTCGCCTGAGGTCAAGCCTCGTGGGGGAGCGCCTATTCGACGCGCCGCGCGCGCACCAGCGTCACCGCCTCCATCGGCACGTCTTGCATGCCCGACTGGGTGCCGGTGCGGACGGTGGCGATGGCGTCGACCACGTCCATACCCTCGACGACGCGGCCGAAGACGGTGTAGCCCCAGCCGTCCTGGCCGGGGTAGTCGAGGAAGGCGTTGTCGGCGTGGTTGATGAAGAACTGCGAGGTGGCGCTGTGCGGCTCGCCGGTGCGCGCCATGGCGACGGTGCCGCGCTCGTTCCTGACGGCGTTCTTGGCCTCGTTCTGGATCGCCGCGTGGGTCGCCTTACGGCTGAAGTCGGGCCCGAAGCCGCCGCCTTGGACCATGAAGCCGCGGATGACGCGGTGGAAGATGGTGCCGTCGTAGAAGCCCTCGTCGACGTAGGTCAAGAAGTTGTTGACCGAGAGCGGCGCCTTCGCGGGCTCGAGCTCGAGGACGATCGTCCCCTTGCTGGTCTCGAGAGCGACGCGGGGGTTGGCGGCGGGAGTGGGGGATTGAGCGAGCACGGTGCCTCCCAGGACGAGGAGTCCGAGGAGGGTGAGGGCGATCTTCTTCACGCGGGATCCTCCAGGCGTATCGGGGGTTGATCGTCGGCGCCGGCCTCGAGGGCGATCTGGCGCAGGAAATCGAAACGGTAGATGCCGGTGGCGTGGCCGTCGGACCAGTGGATCGAGACCCCGTAGTTGCCCACCGGCTCGATGTTCACCGGCTCGACCGGCCGCGCCGGGGCGTGGAACCGGATGGCCTCGGCCCAGTGGCCCTGGCAGCCGGCGCACGGGCAGTAGCCGCGCAGCGTGTCGTAGGGGACCTCCCCGGCGGTGCCGTCGTCGAAGACGAGCTTCACGCGGCGGGCCTCGGGCAGGCGGTGGAGCTCGGTCAGGAAGACGGTCGGCACGGCACGGCTCCGCGGGCGCGGAGACTAGCACCGCCGGTGGACGGATGGTGTTAGCCTCGGGCACCACTCT
>CAYXXN010000164.1:0-3855 GCA_964469055.1 uncultured Thermoanaerobaculia bacterium | reverse complement strand
GACAAAGCAAGGCCGAACAACAGAGCTCTCGCTGCTGAGGCGTTCATGTTGGACCTCCAGGGTTCGATTGGGGCCCATTGTTCCGCAACGTCGCAGAGGCGTCAAATCGGGCTGGAGCCCTCTCGGCGGGTGCGTTCGCTGGGGAGGGCCGCCCGGGAGAGGACGACCAGAATTGCGGCCGTACCGCGGCAGTTGGCGTGGAGGCCTTGCTGGCGCTAGAATTGCTGTTCCACGTGTCTAGCCGGCCGCCAGTGCTCCACCGAGCAGTTGTCGGCTGTCCGCTGCACACCGTCGATCTGGAAGGAGATCGCGATGGCTGACAAGCCGAAGTCGGACGCCCCTCCACGGCCTGGCCCTGCCCGGGTAGCGGCACCGCCTCGCCCGGCACCCGCCAAGCCGGCGGCACCGGCGGCGCGCACCTCGGGCGCACCGCCAGCGAAGGGCGCTCCGGCCGCCCCGGCGCGGCCGGCGGCTGCGGCCAAGACCGTGCCCGCCACTCGCCCGGCGCCTCCGGCTCGTCCGGCCGGCGCCCGTCCCGCTTCTGCCGCGGCGCCGCGGCCCGCGCCGGCCAGACCGGCCGCCGCTCCCGCCGCGCGGCCGAGGCCGGCGGCGCGACCCACGGCGCCGGCGCGTCCGGCGCTCGCTCGCCCGGCGAGCGCGCCGGCGGCCGCCAAGTCGGCTGCGGCTCCGGCCCGTCCGGCGCCCGCCGCCAGGCCAGCGGCTCCGACCAAGCCCGCGGCCCCAGCGGCGCGTCCGGCGGCCGCTCCCGCTCGTCCAGTGGCGCCCAGGCCACCGTACAAGCCGACCAAACGATGAGCCGCGAGGTCGCCTGCGATCCGCGGAGACGTTTTCCAAAAAAAGAACCCGGGGAGATGAGCCCGGAAGCCACAAAGGAGAGAATGAGAGCCATGCGTAACACGAAGGTTTTCGTAGGGACGGCGCTGGTCCTGGTGACTCTGCTCGCCGGCTGCGCCAAGCCGCCGCAGGTCGAGTGGGATGCTGCCAAGGCCTCGCTGACGGCCGCCGAGAGCGCGCAAGCCGGCGTCTATGCCGAGAACGAGTTGCGCGCCGCCCGCGAGGCGGCCAACGCCGTGCAGGCGGAGGTCGACGCCCAGGCCGGCAAGTTCGCCCTCTTCCGCTCGTACAAGGACACCAAGCAGCTGATCGCCGACGCCACCACCAAGGCGAACGACGCCGCTGCCGCGGCCGCTGCCGCTAAGCAGCTCGCGATGGAGGAGGCCACCGCGGCGCTCGAGGCCGCTCGCACGGCGCTCGCCGGCGCGACCGCCAAGATCGCCGAGGTCGAGGGCTGCCCGCGCAAGCCCAAGGGCTTCGCCGCCGACATGGCGACGATGAAGGGCAACCTCGACGGTCTGACGGCCGAGGTCGCCCGCATCGAGGGCTTGGTCGCCAGCGAGGACTATCTCGGTGCCAAGTCCGCGGCGGACGCCCTTGCCGGGTCGGCCGGGACCTTGACCGCCGACCTCGACGCGGCCAAGACCAAGATGGGATGCTGACGAGCGGGAAGCGTCAGCGGCGGGCGGCGGCGAGGAGCCGTCGCCCGCTGTTGTTTTTGGCCCTGCTGGCGGCCGCCGTCTGGACGGCGCGGCAGGAGTTTCCGGTGTACCGCTTCGACTCGGGGACGGCCCGCGGCGTCGCGCGGCGCGCCCTGTGGGCCCTCGAGCCCGCCGGCGCCGGGGCCGAGCTCGGAGTGCGCATCGCGCAGGCCGAGGAGGCCACGGGGCGCGAGCTCGCCCGACCCCTCCTCGAGCGTGACCAGGAGGCGATCGAGGGGGCCTGGGCCAGGGCCCTCGAGGCCGCGACCCAGGCGCACCTCGCCGCGCGGCAGGCGAGCTGGGAGGTCGAGGAGCGCTGGCGAGAGGTCGAGCCGCGGGCGGTGGCGGTGGTCGGCGCCGCGCGCGAGCAGGCCCAGTTGCGTGGCATGGGTCGCGGCGCAGGCTTCGCCGTGCAGCGCGCGGGCGTCGCCTTGGGCGAGGCACAGGGTCTGGCGGCGGCGGGTCGTTTTGCCGAAGCCAGTCGAGCCGCCGAGACGGCACTCGCTCAGGCCGAGATCGTCGCCGCCTCCCACGACGCGCTGCTGGGGCCGTTCCGCGATCCCTCGCAGCTCGCTGCCTGGCGTCGGATGGTGCGCGAGGCAATCGCCGACTCCGCCAACGGTGACGAGCCGGTGCTGGTCGTCGACAAGTTCAATCGCCAGCTCCTCGTCTACCGGCGCGGCCGGCGCGTGGCGAGCTTCGAGGTCGAGCTGGGAACCGGGGGGCTGCGCCGCAAGCTCCACGAGGGCGACCAGGCCACCCCCGAGGGGCGGTATCGTGTCGTCGACATCAAGACCGGAGCCCGCACGAAGTACTACACGGCCTTGCTGCTCGATTACCCGAACGCCGAGGACCGGGCGCGCTACGCGCGCGAGCGGTCGCGGGGCAACGTGCCGCGCGGCCGCGGCATCGGCAGTCTGATCGAGATTCACGGCGACGGCGGTCGCGGCGACGACTGGACCAACGGCTGCGTCGCCCTGCCCAATCGCGACATGGACCGGCTCGTCGAGTACGTGCGCCTGCACACGCCGGTGACCATCGTCGGCACGGCGGGGTGAGGACGATGGCCGAGCCCCTGAACGAGCCGCGAGCGACGACCGCCGAGGCGACCGCCCCGGGGGCAACCGCTGCGGCGCTGGTGCCGGCAACCCGCTGGCTGGGCACCTTGCTCGTGTTCCTCGCCTCGGCCGCCGCGACCCTCTTCGGCGTCACCTGGCTCCTCGCCGCCCGCGGCGGCTGGTACGCCACCTGGGGGCTCGCCGACGTCGTCGTCGCCGCCCCGCCGGCGACGATCGACGAGGCCGCGGCGGCCAAGCTCGAGCGCCGCCTAGCCTCCTACGCGCCGCGCGGTATCTGGGTGTCGATCGACTCGCACCTGAATCGCCTGCGGGTCTACCGTGGCGAGGAGCTGTTGCGCGACGCCATCACCTCGACGGGGAGCGGCACCGTCTTGAAGGACCCCGAGTCGGGCCGCGAGTGGATCTTCGACACCCCGCAGGGCGAGCGCCACGTGCAGCGCAAGGTCAAGGACCCGATCTGGAACAAGCCGGACTGGGCGTTCATCGAGGAGGGCTTCCAACCGCCGAAGAACGCCCGCGACCGGGTGGACGACTTCTCGCTCGGCGACTACGGTCTCTATCTCGGCGACGGCTACATCATCCACGGCACGCTCTTCCAGACGCTCCTGGGGCGCCGCGTCACCCACGGCTGCATCCGGCTGGGCGACGAAGACCTCGAGTGGGTCTACTGGAAGGTTCCCATCGGAGCGCGCGTCTATCTCTACTGAGGGCGCTGTTCCCGAGACGGGCGTTGAACCACCGTCGGCAGACGGGCCGGCGCCGGCCGTCGCCGTCCCCGGCCGTCGCCTCTTGCCCTGGCTCGCCGTCGTCGGCCTCGCGCTCCTGGCGGCGGCGGCGGCGGCGGTGCTGGCGATGGCGGTGGCGCGGCGGCCGGCGGCGCCGCCGAGCGTCGTCGAGGCCCTGCCGCGCCTCGAGGCGGAGGTCGAGGCGGCGAAAGGCACCGGCCTCTATCTCGTGCTCGACCCGGAGGGCAAGGGACTCGCGGTCAAAGCCCGCGGCAAGACGCTCGACACGGCGCCGCTCGTGGACGTGCGGGTCGAGCTCCACCGCCCGGCGGGCGAGCTCCGCGAAGGCTCCGCGATCGGGCTGTGGACCGTCGAGGTCGAGCCCGAGGGCGAGTACCGGCTCGTGATCGCGCCGCAAGAGCTCCGGCCGTACCAGGAAGAAGAGGAAACGGAAGCGCCCGCGACGGGCACGCCTCCGGAGGTGCTGCCCGATCC
>CAYXXN010000163.1:0-3926 GCA_964469055.1 uncultured Thermoanaerobaculia bacterium | reverse complement strand
ATCCACCGTCAGGTCCGCCTCGCCGAGAAGCGCCTCGAGCGCCTCCGCGCCGCCCTGGCAACCCGGCCCCGCCCACCCCGCCGCTCTTCCCACGTGGGAACGGCCCCTTCCGGGCCGTAAGTGCAGTGGAATGTGTGCGATTCAAGGAAGTGAAGTGCGGACCTTCGGGCCGCGGCGGGCGTGGCAGGGGTCGTGGCCGCCATCGCCGGCGGCTAGGGTGCGAGCGGGACTAGGGGAAGCTCGCGAGGCAAGAGCCGCCTAGCTCGCGAGCCCGACGCGCCGGAGCAGGTCCTGGAAGCGCGGGTCCGCGCGCACCGGGTCCCAGCTCGGGTCGAAGGCCGCGTAGGCGACGAACGGATGTCGCTCCTCGACGGCGCGTTCCAGCTGGCGCAGCGTCTCCTCCGTCTCGCCCAACCCCAGGTGGACATAGGCGAGGTAGTAGGCGGACACGTACTCCGTCGCCGACCGTTCCTCGAGCTCGCCGAGGATGCGTCGCGCCTCCGCTCGCCGGCCGGCGAGACCGTAGACGTGGCCCAGGGTCGAGAGCGTGTAGGGGTCCGGTGACAGCTCCACCGCCCGTTCCAGCTCGGTCACGGCCTCGTCGAGCCGCCGCGCCTGCGAGAGGACCACTCCCAGCTCGCGGTGCGCCATCACGAAATTGGGGTCGAGGTCGAGGGTCTTGCGGTACTGCTCGACAGCACCCTCGAAGTCCCTGCGCACGTAATGGACGAACCCGAGGTTGTTGTTGACGTCGAGGTTCAACGGGTCGAGCTCCCGGGCCCGGCGGAGCTCGGCCTCGGCCTCGTCGAAGCGCCGCAGAAAGATGAGGAGGATTCCATACATGTCCCGCGCCCAGGCGTGTCCCGGGTTGAGCGCCAGGGTGCGCTCGAACTCCCGCTCGGAGCCGGCGAAGTCCCAGTCCAGGTCACGCAGGACGAGGGCCGCCGCCAGGTGCGCATCGGCCAGCTCGTCATCCAGCTCGAGCGCCTTGCCGATCGCCGCCTTGGCGCGCGACGCCGCCTCCCTCGGCGCCATGCCGCCGAAGACCGCCAGGGTGTCGTACAGGATCCCCAGCTGGGCGTAGGCCGGCGCGTACGTGGGATCGATCTCGGTCGCCCGCTCGAAGTACTTGGCGGCCTTGTCGAAGTCCTCGACGGTGACCCTGAAGAAGTGGTGGAGGCCCTTCGAGAAGGCCTCGTGCGCCTCGGGATCCACCTGGCGACCCGCGGCCAGTCGCGTCTCCTCCTGCGGCGTGAGCTGGACCTGGATCTCGCTGGCGATCGCCCGCGCCACGTCGTTCTGCAGCGTCAGCACGTCCCGCAGCTCCGCCTCGTAGCTCCGCGTCCAGAGATGAGCGTCGCTCGCGGCGTGGATGAGCTGGGCCGAGACCCGGACGCGGTCGTTCGCGCGCTGCACCGAGCCCTCGACGAGTGCCTCCACGCCCAGTTCGCGCGCGATCTCGGGGAGCGGCTTGCTCACGTTCTTGTACTGCATGCTGGAGGTGCGCGAGATCACTCGCAGGCCGCTGATCTGCGCCAGATTGGTGATGATCGCCTCCGTCATCCCGTCGGCGAAATAATCCTGGCCGGGATCGCCCGACAGATTGGCGAGGGGCAAGACGGCGAGGGAGCGGATCGAGCCCGCCGCCGGCCGCTCGGTCGATCGGGGCTGGCGTCCGGCGAGCCAGATCGCCAGGGCTGCCAGCAGCCCGGCGCCCAGCGCCGCGCCGAGCAGGGCGCCTCGCCGGCGTCTGACTCGCCCGAGCATCGCGGGCGCGGCCTCCGCGGGCACCGTCATCGGACGCGAGCCACTCGCGAGCCGCCGCAGGTCGGCGAGGAGCTCGATGGCGCTTGGGTAGCGCCGCGCGCGGTCCTTCTCGAGGAGCCGGTGGATGATGGTCGACAGCCCGGCGGGCGCCGCCGGCGCGAGCTCCGCCACCGGCCGGGGGGGCCGGTTCAGGATGGCGTCGAACCGCACGGCAGCGGTGGGGCCGGCGAACGCCTGCCGCCCAGTCGCCATCTCGTACAGGACCGCGCCCAGGGAGAAGAGGTCGCTGCGGACATCCAGCTCCTCCCCACGCGCCTGCTCGGGCGACATGTAGGCCACCGTCCCGACGGTCGTCCCCCAGTGCGTCGCGGATGCGTCGCCCCCGGCCAGCACCGCCGTTGGCGCGTCGGGAGCGGCGCAAAGCTTGGCCAGTCCGAAGTCCAGGATCTTGATCCCCCCCGGCGCGGTGACGAACAGATTCGCAGGCTTGATGTCGCGGTGCAGGATGCCGAGGGCGTGGGCCGCCGCCAGCGCATCGGCGATCTGGAGCGACCAGTCGAGGAGCGTCCCCGGGGGGATCGGCCCGCGGGCGATCCTCGCCGCCAGGGTCTCGCCCTCCAGGTGCTCCATTACCAGGAACAGCCGCCCGTCGCTCTCCCCGACGTCGTGGAGCGTGCAGATGTGGGGGTGGTTGAGCGCCGAGGCGGCGCGTGCCTCGCGCTGGAACCGCGTCGACGCCTGCGCGTCGGCGGCAACGGCCTCCGCCAGCAGCTTCACGGCGACGCTACGGCCCAGGCGCGTGTCCTCGGCCCGATAGACCTCGCCCATGCCGCCGGCGCCGAGCGGAGCGACGATGCGGTAGGGGCCGAGCAGCCGCCCGACGAGGGAGTTGGCAATCACCGGGGCCAATCATAGGCCTCGAGAGCTTGCCGCTCCGGTCGTTGTTATCCTGGGGCGGCTCCTGCAACATAACGAGGTCTCGCCGTGGCGCCTGCAACCCTCGTCGCCCAAGTCATGACCGCGATGGCGGGCGGCGCCCGGTGCCCGATGATCTTCTTCCTCGCCGCGCTGCTGCCAGCGGCCTTCACACCCTCGCCGCTGCGGGCGGTCGACCCTGGCCCCAACGTGCCGAGCCACGTCGTCCTCCCACCTGGCCCAGGAGGACCGACCGGGTTGGACTGCTGCGGCCTCATCACCATCTGCGATCAGATGACGATGGCGGAGGAAGGCACCTACGACGCCGGCAACGGCAACGCCATCGCCGGGCAAGAGCCGTTCGACGAGATCTTCGACCTCCAAACCGCGGACGACTGCGTGGTCCCGGCTGAGGGCTGCTGGGTCTATGAGGTCTGCCAGGCCTCGGTGACCTACCAGGGCGCGACACCAGCCACGGCGGTCTGGGTGCAAGTCTACGCCGACGCCGGCGGCGCTCCGGCGGCCACGGCCTCGTTCACCGAGGTCGCGCCGCCGGGCACCTACACCGTGACGCCCTTCGAAGACACCGTCTTCGGGCTCGAGGGCGTGGCGATCTGCGCGACCTTCCTCTCCATCAAACTGCCACCGGGCACCTGGTGGTTCGACATCCAGCCGGTGGATACGACGGCCGGCGGCGACTGGTACTACATCGTGCGCGACACCGGCGGGGTGAGCGGTGGCGACACTCACGGCAAGGACGGCGGCGCCGAGCACGGATCGGCCTTCGGCGGGCCGTACCCCGGCGGCTACGAGACCTCCACCTGGACGCCGATGGGCGCCCTCGGCAGGGGCGCCGGGGACTCGGCGATGTCCGTCTCCTGCTTGATCCCCGTCGAGCTCCAGACCTTCGACGTCGAGTAGAAGACGGGTGAGGCGTGGTGGTTCAGAGCCTCGTGGATCGCCCGGCGTCGTGGTCGCGAAGCGCCTGCTCAGTCATGGCGTCCAGCTTCCCGGCCTGGATGTCCCGTTCGAGCTGCCGATCCCAGACTTCTGCGTCGAACTCAGCGAACCAGCGTCGGAAGGCAGCGAGCTCGTCGGCGGACATCTGCCGGATCTGCTCTTCCAACTCCTCGACCTTGCTCATGGCGTGCCTCGAAGTGCGTCAGGGCGGCAGTATACCCCCAAGCTGCGCCTCAGGGCCCCTCGTAGGCTTGCCGCAAGGCTTCGATGTCGATCTTCTTCAT
>CAYXXN010000162.1:0-3995 GCA_964469055.1 uncultured Thermoanaerobaculia bacterium | reverse complement strand
ATCCACGCTTCGGCGCGGGCGACGGCCCGGCGCCGGAGGGGCCGGATGCGCCATCGCTCGGCCAGGCGGAGTGCCCCGTCGAGGCCCGAGAAGAAGCGCGCCCAGAGGCCACCCTGGGGCCGGCGGCCTGCCCTGCCGAGTCGCAGCTCATCGAGGCGGGCGCTGTCCGGCACGGCGCAGGAGGGTCGGAGCGCCCAGATCAGCGACAGCGGCACGACGATGGTGCGCGACCAGGCCGACATCGCGTACAGGTTGAACGGGAACCAGGTCGGCAGCAGGACCACCTCGGGCGGCACGGCCGGGCAGGCCTCCCAGTCGACCTGGCCGAAGATGGCGAGGTAGATGCGGGTGAAAGAGTTGCAGGCCTCGAGCCCGCCGAGGCGCCGCGCTGTGGCGCGAGCCCGCTCCATGTGCGGCGCCTCGGGTGCGTCGCCCGCGAGCTTGAGCGCGAAGTAGGCCTTGACGGTTCCGCTGACGTCGGCCGGACCGCCGGGATACGCGGCCCAGCCGCCGTCCGGAAGCTGGGTTCTGCGCAAGGTGTTGGCGAGCCCGCGAACCCGGCCGTCGCCGGCGCTACGGCCCAGGAAGACGAGGGTCAGCAGGTACTCGGAGCCCAGGATCGAGTCCCCTTCGAGCTCGCCGCACCAGTGACCGTCCGCGGCCTGCAGCTCGAAGAGCCGCTGCCGAGCGGCCTCGATGGCCTCGTCCACGGCCTCCGCGAGGGGCGGCTCGACCGACGGGGCGTGCCGCGCGGGCTGCCGCAGGCGTTCTTCGCTCTCGAGGACGCTCATCGCTGTTGGGAAACGCGCCTCGGCCTGCGAGCGCTCTCGGACTCTACCAGAGCGGTACGGGTGGCTTCCCCGCCCGGTTTCCCTCGAGGCAATGCGGGGGGCATCCAGGGCACGTCTCCGCAGTAGGATCGGCCGCGTGTCGCGTCCCACCCGTGCGGCTCGAGCCTCCTGCTGGCTGCTGGCGCTCGGGCCGCAGCTCTTCGCGGCGTCGCCGGAGTTCACTGCGGCGATCGCCAGCGGCGACGCGGCCTGGCAGCGACGCGGCGAGGGCGCCGTCGACGGGGTACCGCAGCCGGGGCCCATCCGCGAGGTGATCGCCGCCTGCGAGCGCGCCCTGGCGGAGGATCCGGCCGATCTCACGGCGCGCTGGAAGCTGCAGCGAGCGCTCTACTTCGACGGCGAGTACGTGGCGACGGCGCCGGCGGCGAAGCTCGCCGCCTTCGCGCGCGGACGCGACCTCGGTGAGGAGGGACTCGACGCGCTGGCGGTGCCCTTGGGCGGGCGCGAGCGGCTCGCGGAGCTCTCGGGGGCCGAGCTCGCCGCGCGGCTGCCCGAGCGGCGGCTCGCCGCCGAGGTCTACTTCTGGACGGCCGCCCACTGGGGACTGTGGGGGCGCACGCGGGGCAAGCTGGCGGCGGCTCGCGAGGGTGTGGCAGGAACGGTGCGCGACTACGCCGCGGCCGCCACCGCCCTCGACGCCGCGGTCCAGAACGGCGGCGGCCACCGCATCCTCGGCCGGCTCCACTTCGAGGCGCCGCGCATCCCGTTCATCACCGGCTGGGTGAGCAAGGCGACTGCGGTGGCCGAGCTGGAGAGGGCCCGGGCCATGGCTCCTGGCGATCTCCTCACGCGCCTCTACCTTGCCGAGGCCCTGTTGGAGGCCGACGCCGCGCGACGGTCGGAGGCCCTCGATCTGCTGCGCCAGGTGGCGGCGAGCCAGCCGAGCGGCGAGTTCGTCGTCGAGGACACGCGGACGGTCGACGACGCCCGGCGGCTGCTGGCCGAGCTCGAGGGCTAGCGCATCACCTCGGCGGGCGGCGTCGAGACCCTGGGCGGTCTCGACCTGCTGGTATCCTCGCCCGTGGCCCACGGCCTCCTCATGAACGTGCTGATGATCTCTCCCGGCTATCCAGCCGAGATGCGGCAGTTCGCGCGCGGACTGGCCGAGGTAGGGGCGAGGGTGATCGGGGTCGGCGACCAGTCGCGCGAGTCGTTGCCCACCGTGGTCCAGGCGAGCCTCGCCGCCTACATGCAGGTCGGGAACCTGTGGGACGAGGGCCGGGTCATCGACCTCGCCCGGCGCATCCACGCCGAGCAGCCGATCCACCGCGTCGAGTGCTTGTGGGAAGTCGGGATGGTGCTGGCGGCCCGGTTGCGGGAAGCCCTCGGCATCCCTGGGCTCACCGTCGAGGAGACGATTCCGTTCCGCGACAAGGAGATCATGAAGCGGGTCCTCGACGCGGCGGGGGTCCGGACGCCGCGCCACGCGCGGGTACGCACCGCCGAGGAGGCCCGGCACTTCGCCGAGGCGATCGGCTACCCGGTGATTCTGAAGCCCATCGCCGGCGCCGGTTCGACCGATACCTATCCAGTCCGCCGGCCCGAGGAACTCGAACCGGCGCTCGCCCGCCTCGGTCACGTCTCCGAGGTCTCGCTCGAGGAGTTCGTCGAGGGCGAGGAGTTCACCTTCGACACGATCTGCGTCGAGGGTCACATCTGCTACCACAACATCGCCTGGTACCGGCCGCGGCCGCTCGACGCCAAGCTCCACGAATGGATCAGTCCGCAGGCCGTGTGCCTGCGGGACGTCGAGGCGCCCGACCTCGCCGCGGGCACCGAGCTCGGTCTCGCCGTGCTCTCCGCCATGCGCTTCCGCACCGGCTTCACGCACATGGAGTGGTACCGCAAGGCCGACGGTGAAGTGGTCTTCGGCGAGATCGGCGCCCGCTCACCCGGCGCGCGCCTCGTCGACGTCATGAACTACGCCTCCGACATCGACCTCTACCGCGGCTGGGCGGAGGCTGTCGTCCACGGCCGCTTCACGCAGCCGCTGCACCGGAAGTACAACGCCGCCATCGTCTTCAAGCGCGCCATGGGCCAGGGGCACATCCAGCGCATCGAGGGGCTAGAGGAGGTCATGCACCGGTACGCCGCGCACATCGCCGCCATCGAGCTCCTGCCCATCGGCCATCTGCGACGCGACTGGCGTCAGACGCAGGTCTCGGACGGCTTCCTCATCGTCCGCCATCCCGACCTCGGCGCCACCCTCGAGATGGCCGACCGCATCGGCTTCGATCTGCGGATGATCGCGGCGTGAACGCGGCCGAGGGACGGTTGCAGATCGGTCTCGCCGGGCAGGGGACCCTGCGCTGGGCGGCGGCGGACATCACCGGGGTGCTCGAGGAGGCCCGGCGCCGACTCGATCTCTCGCCGATCGCCGCCGTCGCCCTCGGGCGCGCCTTGACCGCGGCGACCCTGATCCAGCGCATCTCGCTGCGGCTCTCCTCGCGGCTGATCGTCGAGGTCTTGGGGGACGGCCCGCTCGGCAAGGTCATCGCCGAGGCCGACAGCCAGGGCCGGCTGCGCGGCCTGGTCGGCGCGCCGCGCATCGCCACGCCCGCGGACGGTCGCATGGCGCTGGCGCCCCTCGTCGGCCACGGCCTCCTGCGGGTGACGCGCGAGGACGAGCGCAGCCGCCACTCGAGCCAGGTGGCGCTGGTCACGAGCGAGCTGGGCGAGGACGTGGCGCACTTCCTCGAGCAGAGCGAGCAGATCCGCTCGGCCGTGTTGCTCGGTGTGCTGCCGCGTCCCGGCGGCATCGCCGCCGCCGGCGGCTTCATCGTCGAGGCGCTCCCCGGCACCGAGGACGGGCTGCTCGAGGAGCTGGAGCGCAACATCCGCGGAGTCGAGGGCGTGAGTGCCGTGCTCGGCCGCGGCGGCGGGGCGGCGCTCGCCGCAGCGGTGCTCGACGGCCTCGACTGCGAGCTGCTCGAGGAGGTCCCCCTCCACTACCGCTGCCGCTGCAGCCGCGAGACCCTGCGCGCCCAGCTCCTCACCCTGGCCCACGCCGACCTCGAGTCGGTCCTCGGCGAGGACGGCCAGTGCGAGGCCGAGTGCGCTTTCTGCGGCGCCACCTACCGCTTTCCGGCCAGCGAGCTCCTGGCGACGAACTAGACGTCAGCGCTCAGTTCCAGGCGAGCCGCA
>CAYXXN010000161.1:2860-4143 GCA_964469055.1 uncultured Thermoanaerobaculia bacterium | reverse complement strand
TTTGAGGCCCGCCGGGCCCTCGCCGACGGCGCGACGGAGCTCGACATGGTCATCAAGATCGGGGCCTTGAAGTCCGGTCGCGATGCGGACGTGCAGGCGGACATCGCCGCCGTCGTCGAGGTCGCCCGCGCGGCCGGCGCGATCGTCAAGGTCATCTTCGAGAACGCGTACCTGACCGACGACGAGAAGGTCCGGGCATGTCATCTGGCGGAGGCGGCCGGGGCAGACTTTTACACGTCGCCCTGGGGGAATCATCCTCGCGTGCAGCTCCTCACGATTGCCGAGCTGCTCGACGGCAAGCAGCCCGACTATCCGCGCCACAACGTCACGTTCAAGCGGGCGCCGAAGGCCGAGCCCGGCGGCCCTGAGCAGCCCGACCTAGACATGGCGCCGTAGGGAGTTGCGCCGCCTTCTACGCTTAGGAGACGCGAGCGGGCAAGGGATCTGTCGCAGGCCGCCGTCTACATCGCCGGCTGGTTGCGCGGGTCGTCGGCCGGGTTGAGGTAGTAGAGCTGAAAGGGACCCATGCCTTCGACCTGGATCACGGTCTCGGTGTCGACCCAGAAATAGTGGTGGATCAGCGGCGCTAGGTAGGCGAAACCGCCGGCGGGCACGACATGGCCCTGGGTCTTGTCGAAGGCGTCTCCCATGCCGAAGCTCGCCGCGCCGGAGATCACCGTCACGTGCTCGGAGGCGGGGTGCCAATGGGGCATGATTTGGTAGCCCGCCGGGAACCACGCGCGGAACACGACGATCCCCTCCTGTGTCGGGTCTCCCTTGAGGACGGCCAGCTTGGCTCCCGGGGGCAGGGCCGGGGGCGCCGGCCCCCACACGATCTCGTCCGGAGCGAAGAAGCCGTGGTCGGCGGGCTTCATCGTCTCCTCAGCGGTGACGGGTGCCGCCAGCGAGGCGGCGACGGCGAGGAGCAACAGCAGCTTGTTCATGGTGTGTCCTTTCCTTGTCTGGTGAGGCAGGGTCGGTTCGTCGAACTCTAACTCCCCGCAGCAGGCCGGGCGAGCCGGCGCACTTCCTCCGCCCAGCCGAGGACGACCACGAGCTCGGTGGGCGAGGCCGCCTCGCTCGCCGGGCGCAGGACGAGAAAGCGTTGGCCGTCGGGGGCGACGTTGTAGGAGACGTCGGAGCGGCTGACCCAGCGCGGGGGACCGGGGAGACGCCTGGGTGGGCCCGAGGAGAAGCCGGCGCGGGTGTCCACGGCGACGACCTCGAGGCCGGCGGGGCCCTTGACGAAGAGCTCGCGGCCGTCGGGCGACCAGCGGGGCTCG
>CAYXXN010000161.1:0-2760 GCA_964469055.1 uncultured Thermoanaerobaculia bacterium | reverse complement strand
GGAAAGAGCCCGGAGTGCGGAGTGCGCAGCAGCTCCTCCGCCTCGCCGCTGCCGTCGGCTCGCTGACAGAGGAGGCGGTCGCCCTCCGGGGTCAGGACGACGAACACGACCCGCTCGCCGTCCGGCATCCACAGCGGATAGGAGGCATTGAGGTCGAAGGTGAGCCGGGAGGACGTGCCGCGTGCTAGGTCGTAGATCCAGATCTCGGTGATCCGGCCGCCCTCGACTTCGACCGCGATCCTGCGGCCATCGGGCGACAAGCTGTAGGACTCGTAGTTGCCGGTGGGGAGCGGCAGGAGCTCGATGTCGCCAGCGCGATTCTGCCAGGCGAGACGCGAGGGCGCGGTGTTGCTCCCGCCGGTGGCGTAGAGGAGGGTGCCGTCGTCGGCGGTCGCGAAGTGCACGGCGCCCGTGTCCACGGCGGTGAGCACGCCCGGGAGCACGGGGCGCGGCGGGCCGGTCGTCCGCAACGCCTCGGCGTCGAAGGGCACCGCGAAGAGCGTCCCGCCGCGGCCGAAGAGGAGCTCTCCCGTGGGCTCGAGGTAGCGGGCGATGCTGGCGCCCTCGAGCACCTGGACGCGCCGGCCGGTCGCCAGCTCCACGGCGTCGATCGCCGCCTCCTCGTAGCTCTCGGGGCTGTCGATCGCACCGACCGTGAAGAGCGCCGCCTTGCCGCCCGGCAGGGCGTGCGGCCATCGGTGGGTGCGCTCCCGACGCTCGGCGTCGAGCGTCGTCACCGGCACGGGCGCCCCTCCCGCCGCCGAGACGCGCACGAGCCCGACGGAGGTCCCCGGCGCGAAGAGGATGGTGTCGTCCGGGAGCCACACGCCGCCGCGGCTGTCGAGCGCCTCGGCGACGGCGACGACCGGGCCGCCGGCGACCGCCGTCTTCTTCAACTTGCCGTCGGCGAAGAAGGCGAGCCAGCGGCCGTCGGGAGAGAAGAAGGGGTTGTAGCCGCGCTCCGTGCCGGCGAGCGCCCGCGTCTCGAGGCCGTCGAGCGAGCGCACGTGGATGCGCTGCTCGCTCCCCTCGACGGCGAGGGTGGCCGCCAAGAGGCGAGCGTCGGAGGAGATGGCGACCATCGGGCTCTCCTCCTCGGTCATCGGCAGAGAGGCACCTGGCGGCAGGTTCCAGGCCAGGCGGACGGCGCCGGGGCTCGCGGGCGTGGCTGGGCCAGTCACGCTGCGCCAGAGCCAAGGGACGGAGAAGGCGAGCGAGACGGCGACAAAGCCGGCGATCGCCCATGGGCTCGACCAGCGCCGGTCGGAGCGTGCGACCGCGGTGCCAGCGGCCGCCGTCGTCTCCTCGGCGCCGGCCGGCGCGGCCAGCGCCTCCTCGAGCTCGAGCCGCGCGTCGCCGAGATCCCGCAGCCGCCGCGCCGGGTCCTTCTCGAGGCAACGCCGGAGCAGGCGGCGCACCTGCCCCGGAGTGTCGGCGGGGAGCGGGCTCCAGTCGACCTCGCTCTTCAAGATGGCGGCCAAGGTGTCCGAGACCGTCTCGCCGCCGAAGGCGCGGCGGCCGCTGAGCATCTCGTAGAGGACGCAGCCGAAGGCCCAGACGTCGGCGCGGCGATCGGCGCTCTTGCCGCGCGCCTGCTCGGGGCTCATGTAGGGGGCGGTGCCGAGGAGGACGCCGGCGCGGGTGCCCTCCTGGGTGAGAGTGGGCGAATGGGTGAGGTCGGTTGGCGTGCTCTCGCCGGTCTCGGGCGAGAGCGCCTTGGCGAGGCCGAAGTCGAGCACCTTCACCGCGCCGTCGCGGGTGAGCTTGACGTTGGCGGGCTTCAAGTCGCGGTGGACGACACCGCGCTCGTGGGCGTACTCGAGGGCCTCGGTGATCTGGCCGGCGATCGGCAGCGCCTCGTCGAGCGGCAGCGCGCCGCGCGCCAGCCGATCGGCCAAGGTCGGGCCCTCGACCAGCTCCATGACCAGGAAGCGGAGCGACGGGGCCGTGTCCGCCGTCTCGAAGGCGTGGAGCACGGCGATGCGCGGGTGGTTGAGCGAGGCCAAGACCTTGGCCTCGCGCTCGAAGCGGCTCAACCGGTCGGGGTCGGCGGCGACCGCCTCGGGCAGCACCTTGATCGCCACCTCGCGGTCGAGCCGCGGGTCGCGCGCCCGGTAGACCTCGCCCATGCCGCCGGCGCCGAGCGGGGCGAGGATTTCGTAGGGGCCGAGGCGCGAGCCCAAGGTGAGCGACATGGAGGTGGCGGATTGTAGCCCGCGCCTCGCAGTAAGCTTTCCCTCCGTGCGCTCTCGCGAGCCGCTGGTGTTGCTCGGCCTGACGGTCGTCGCGTTGGTCGTCTCGGGCATCCGCCCCTACGATCGGCTCACTTGGTGGCTGGAGGTGGCGCCGGTCCTGGTCGTGGCACCGATCCTCGTCGCGACCTACCGGCGCTTCCCGCCGACGCCGCTCCTCTACCGGCTGATCTTCGTCCACGCCCTGATCCTGATGGTGGGCGGGCACTACACCTACGCCCGGGTGCCGCTCGGCACCTGGGCGCAGGAGGCGTTCGGCTTCGCCCGCAATCACTACGACCGGCTGGGGCACTTCGCCCAGGGCTTCGTGCCGGCGCTGGCGGCGCGCGAGGTGCTGCTGCGGACGAGCCCACTCCGGCGCGGCGGCTGGCTCTTCTTTCTCGTCACTTCAGTTGCGCTCGCGATCTCGGCCGTCTACGAGCTCGTGGAATGGTGGTCGGCCATCGCCGGCGGGAGCGCGACGGGCGATTTCCTGGGCAGCCAGGGCGACATCTGGGACGCGCAGTGG
>CAYXXN010000160.1:0-4254 GCA_964469055.1 uncultured Thermoanaerobaculia bacterium | reverse complement strand
CGCCCTGCTCGCGGCAGGGCCGGAGCGGACGACCGCGGCGGCGCTGGGAGCCCTCCGGGTGGAGCTCGCCCGCGCGCACGGCCTCATCGCCGCCGATCGGCACGCCTTCCTCTGGGTCACCGAGTTCCCCCTCGTCGAGTGGGACCCGGCCCTCGGCCGGTGGTTGGCCGTCAACCATCCCTTCACCTCACCGGACCCTCGGGACGTCGATCGCTGGGACAGCGACCCTGGATCGCTGCGCGCCCGCGCCTACGACGTCGTGCTCGATGGGTTCGAGCTCGGGGGCGGCTCGATCCGCATCCACGAGGCGGCGCTGCAGCAACGAGCCTTCGAGCTGCTGGGGATCGGCCCGGCCGAGGCTCGCGAGCGCTTCGGCTTCCTGCTCGACGCGCTGCGCTTCGGAGCCCCGCCCCACGGCGGCATCGCGCTCGGCCTGGACCGGATCGTCATGCTGATGGCGGGGGCGACCTCGCTGCGCGACGTCATCGCCTTCCCCAAGACGACCTCCGCCACCTGCCTGATGACCGACGCGCCGTCGCGGGTCGATTCACGCCAGCTCTCCGAGCTGGGCCTCGCCGGCGGCGACCAGGAGCGCTGAGCCTTGAGACAGGAGCGCTTCGTTTTGCGTCACCCGGGCGGCGTGACCGAGCTGGTCGTCGGCACGGGGGCGGCGGCATGGATCGCCGACGAGCTGGCCCGCTGGACGGCGGGCCGCAGCGTGTTCGTCGTCACTTCGATGCCGGTGTGGCGGCTGCACGGTGAGGCGCTGGGGCCGCTCGAAGCCGTGGCCGCGCGCTGGCAGGTGCTCGAGGTCGACGACGGCGAGGCGGCGAAGTCGCTCGCTGTCGCGGAGCGCTTGTGGCGGACGCTCTCCCGCGCCGGCGGCCGCCGGGACAGTCGACTCATCGCTTTCGGCGGCGGATCGGTGGGCGACCTGGCGGGGTTCGTGGCCGGCTGCTTCCTGCGCGGCATCGCCTTCTGCCAGGTGCCCACGACGGCGATCGCCCAGGTGGACGCGGCGGTGGGCGGCAAGACCGCCGTCAACCTCCCGGAAGCGAAGAACAGCGTCGGCCTCTTCCATCACCCCGACCGGGTGCTCACCGATCCGGCGTTCCTCGCCACGTTGCCACGGCGCGACCGGCGGGCGGGACTGGTCGAAGTCCTCAAGATGGCCGTGTTGCTCGACCTCCAGCTCCTCGAGAGCGTGGAGTTGTCCTGGGAAGCTCTCGATCGCGGCGAGAGCGCTGCTTGGCTGCCCGTGGTGACCGCGGCGCAGCGTCTGAAGGCGGCGCTCGTCGAGGCCGATCCCTGGGAAGGCGGGCGCCGCCGCCTGCTCAACTTCGGGCACACCCTGGCGCACGCTCTCGAGTCGGTGCTGGGCTACCAGGGGCTCGGCCATGGCGAGGCCGTCGCCTGGGGGCTGCGCTTCGCGCTGCGCCTCGGTCGTCGCCAGGGGATGGACGGCGAGGTGGCGGATCGATTGGGTCCGCTGCTCGACCGCCTGGAGCCGCCGCCCCTGCCGGCGCTCGATCCCGAGGCCCTCTGGTCGGCGATCTCGCGCGACAAGAAAGCCGACCAGGCGGGGGTGCGCTGGGTGCTGGCCGAACGACTCGGCCGCGGCGTCGAGCGGCAGCTCGAGCCCGAGGTAGCGCGGGAAGAGCTGGTCGATTTCCTGGCCTCCGCCGGTCGGGGCTGGTAGGCTTCTCGGCCGGTCGATGACCTCCGCCTGGCGCCTCCTCCGGCGGCTGCGGCTCCGCCACTTCCTCTTCATCCTGCTGCTGCTGTCGGGCATCGTGCCGCTCGCCTTCAGCAGCGGGCTGCTGATTCGCCAGAACCGGGGCATCCTCGAGACCCAGGAGCGCAGCTACCTCACCCGCTCCGCGCAGACCCTGTCGGACGAGTTGTCGGGTTATCTCGCGGAAGTGCGCGCGCAGCTGCAGTTGGCGGGGGAGGCGGTGCTCGCCGCGCCCGGCGCCGGCGCCCCCTCGGCGCGGTTGCGCCAGCCGTGGGTGGGAGGCTTCCTCGAGCGACTGCTGGTGGGCAACACGCGCTTCGCGGCCCTGCGCTTGCTCGGTACGGAGGGCTCCGGCCCGTACCTCGCGCCGGCCGGCCTGCCGGAAACGGTCGAGACCGCCATGGACTGGGCCTTCCAGCAGGTGCTCGCCAGCGGGCGCTCGGCCTATCGGTTCCTAGTCCTCGCCGAGGGTGAGGTCCCCCTCGCCATCGTGGCGACTCCCGTGGCGGGTCCGGACGGGCGTCTCGCCTTGGTCGCGGAGGCGGCCCTCGAGCTCGAGCCGATGCAGGCCCTGTTCGCGCAGGAAGCCCAGGGAGACGTCGAGGTCTTCCTCGTCGATCGCGACGGCGAGATCCTGTGGGGTGGACGAGCGACCCAGGAGACCGTCGAGGCCGTCCGCGCCTCGCCGCTCGTCGCAGATTTCGTGGCGGAGCCCCTCAGCATGACCCAGGAGTACACCATTCAACTGCCGGGGCGCACGCAGCGCGTGCTCGGGCGCGTCAGCCCGGTCCCGGAAAGCGGCTGGGGCGTCGTCGTCCATCGGCCGGCGGCGGTCGCCTACACGGCGGTGCGGGAGATGGTGGTGCAGACCATGCTGTCGACGGCCATTCTCATCGGCCTGTCCCTGCTGGTCGCCGGCATCGCCGCCCGCCGCCTGAGTTGGCCGATCCAGCGCCTGGCCGACACCGCCAACGAGATGGCCGCCGGCAACTACGGCAAGCGGTTGACGGGCGCCGCCATGGGCGCCGAGATCAACGAGCTGGGCGAGAGCTTCAATCGCATGAGCGCCCAAGTGGAGAGCGCCATCCGCAGCCTCGAGCAGGCGGCACAGGCCAACCGCGACCTGTTCATCGGCTCGCTCAAAGCCTTCGCCGCGGCCATCGACGCCAAGGATCCCTACACGCGCGGCCACTCCGAGCGGGTGGCTCGCTACAGCCGGTCGATCGCCAAGCACCTGGGGCTCCCGGCGGAGGCGCGGGAGCGCACCTGGGTCGCCGCCCTCGTCCACGACATCGGCAAGATCGGGATCGACGACGCGCTGCTGCGCAAGGGGACGGCGCTCTCGGCGTCGGAGTTCGAGCAGATGAAGCTGCATCCCGCCATCGGCGCTCGCATCCTGTCGTCGATCGAGCAGTTGCGGGACGTCGTGCCGGCCGTGCGGGGGCACCACGAGGCCTGGGGAGGGGGCGGCTATCCCGACGGCACGGCGGGCGAGGCGATCCCGCTCTTGGCGCGCATCGTCGCCGTGGGTGACACGCTCGACGCGGTGACGACCGACCGCCCCTACCATCAGGGCTGCACCGTGGACTACGCGCTGCAGTGCATCACCGAGCTCGCCGGCCGTCGCTTCGACCCCAAGGTGGTGAGCGCGCTCCTCGCCGCGGTGGAGGAAGGCGACCTGGAAGTGGCGTCCCAGGGCGCCGTCGCCGTCGGCTCGCTCGAGGAGTTCGAGGCGGCCGTACTGACCTGAGCGCCGCGGTACACTGCCGCTCCTGATGAGCGAGCGCGACATCCTCGAGCTGGCGCCCGAGAGCCGGCTGGCGGGGGCGCCGCAGGGTGGCTTCTGGGGGAAGCTCAAGCGCGGGCTGCTCCTGACCCATACCGAGTTGCTCGAGCGGCTCGACGCGGCCGTCGCGGGCCGTGCCGTGCTCGACGAGACGGTCATCGAGCATCTCGAGGAGGCGCTCTTGTCCGCCGATCTCGGAGTTGCGACGACCGCCGAGCTGCTCGGTCGTCTGCGGCGGCGCTCGCGCGGGCCTGTGGCCCGGGAGGTCGCCCAGCTGCGGGCCTGGCTGGTCGAGGAGGTGGAGGCGCTGCTGCTGGAGACGGTGTCACCGCCGGCCGCAGCCGCCTGGCCACGGGTGACCTTGCTGGTCGGCGTCAACGGCACGGGCAAGACGACGTCGGCGGCCAAGCTGGCGGCGTGGTCGCTCACCGCCGGGGCGCGGCCGCTGCTGGTGGTGGCGGACACCTTCCGCGCCGCCGCCGGGGAGCAGCTCGCGCTCTGGGGGGACCGTCTGGGGGTCGACTGCGTGCGCCAGGGGCCCGGCGCCGATCCGGCGGCCGTCGTCTTCGACGGCCTGCAGGCGGCGCGGGCGAGGGCAGCGAGGCACGTCATCGTCGACACCGCCGGCCGACTGCACACCAAGCGCCATCTGATGGACGAGCTGGCCAAGGTGCGGCGGGTGGTGGAGCGCGAGGCCGCCGACTGGGCGCGGCTCACCGTGCTCGTGGTCGAC
>CAYXXN010000159.1:0-4281 GCA_964469055.1 uncultured Thermoanaerobaculia bacterium | reverse complement strand
ACGTTGCCGGCCGAGGCGCTCGAGCTGTGGTTCTGGCTCGAGTCCGACCGCCTGCTCGATCCCGTCTTCCGCGAGTTCGAGCGCGAGAGGGGGATCATCGCCGAGGAGCGCCGCCAGCGGGTCGAGGCGGCGCCGACGGGAGCGGCCGAAGAGGCGCTCGCCCGCCGCTTCTGGGGGGAAAATGCCTACGCCGCGCCGACTTTGGGGGACCCCGCCGAGCTCTCTCGCCTCCGTCGGCCGGTGGCCCGAGAGTTCTTCGCGGCGCACTACTTCCCCGGTCGCATCACGGCGGCGCTGGTCGGAGACTTCGACCCGGAAGAGGTGCGGGTCTGGGCGGAGCGCTATTTCGGCCGGCTCGCCGCCGGCGACGCTCCCCCGCCCAGCCGGCCGCTGGCGCCGGCCCCCGCCGGCGGCGCCGCCTGGACGACGGGCTGTCCCTGCCCGGACCAGGCGCGGGTGCTCTATCGCACGGTGCCGCTCGACCATCCCGACACGACGGCGCTGCAGCTCCTGGCGGGGCTGCTCAACGGCCGCTCCGGCCGCCTCTACCGCTCGCTGGTCGTCGAGCGCCAGCTCGCCTTCGCCGCCTTCGCGCAGCAGACGCCCTACGCCCGGGCGGGTGTCTTCGAGGTCGTGCTCGAGGCGAAGGGCGGCCACGATCCGGCGGAGTTGGTCGCCGCCTGGGATGCCGAGCTCGCCTCCCTACTGGCGGCGCCGATCGCGGCCGAGGAGCTCGAGCGCGCCAAGAACGTCCTCGCCGCCGAGGCCCTGCGGCAGCTGCGCGAGCCCTCGCAGCTGATGCGCCGCCTCCTCATCTACGACGCTCTCGGCGGCTGGCGCCTGCTCACCGATTGGCCGGAGCGCCTGCGGCAGGTGAGCGAGAGCGAGGTTCGCGACGTCGCGGCTCGGTACCTCGAGGCCGAGCTCCGCCTCGTGGCGGTCTTCCGGCGGCAGGGAGCTTCCCGGTGAGAACCACTGCCCTGTCCGGGGCTGCGGCCACCGCGGTGGCCTTCCAGCGCCAAGGAGTTTTCGAGTGAGAAGGGGCCTCTGGCTCGCTGCCGTCGCGTTGACCGGCGCGATCGCCGTTCCGGCAGCCGCGCAGGTGCCGCGACATCCGTCCTCGCTGCTCTTCCCGGTGCCCTCGTGGCGGGCGCCGGTGGGCGGGCCGCACCGCGTGGCGCTGGCCAGCGGCACGCTTTTGTACCTGGTCGAGGATCGGAGCCTGCCGCTCGTCGAGGTCGTCGTCAGCTTGCGCGCGGGAGCCTTTCTCGACCCCAACGATCGCCCGGGTGCTTCCTACTTGACGGCGCAGCTCCTGCCGCGTGGCGGTACCGAGGCCCGTCCGGCCGCGGACTTCGACGCCGACGTGGAGCGCCTGGGCGCTCGCCTGACGGCGAGCTGGACCCCGTCGTTTGCCGCCCTCGGCCTCTCGGCCCCGAGTTGGGCGCTCGGTCCCGGGCTCGATGCCCTACTCGACCTGTTACGGACCCCCGGCTTCCACGACGAGGCCCTACAGGCGCTTCGCGGCAACCTCCTCGAGGGCATGGCGCGGCGCAACGACGACCCCGTGGCCCTGCTGGAGCGCGAGTGGGAGACGCTGCTCTACGGAAGCGACCACTTCTCGACCCGCGCGCTCACCCCCGCCTCCTCCACCGCCCTGTCCCGAGACGACCTCCTCGCTTTCCACCGCCGCTGGTGGCAGCCAGCCGGCTTCGTGATCGCGGCCGCCGGTGACTTCGACGCGGCGGCCCTCGCCGGCGATCTCGAGCGCCGACTGGCCGACTGGCCCGTGGCCAACGAGGCGGTGATCCCATGGCCGCCACCGGCTCCCAGCGGCGGCACCGCGCCGGGCCTTTTTCTCTTACCCGGACCAGCGGCCCAAGCCAAGGTCCTCCTTGGCCATCGCTTGCCGAGCGCGGAGGCAGCCGATCGCCCTGCTCTCGCGCTGCTCGCCGAGGTCCTCGGCGGCAGCGGTGCCGTGTCGCGGATCCAAGGCCGCCTGCGCACCGCGGAGGGTCTCGTCTACCGTAGCGCCGCGCGCCTCGAGGTCGGGGACCTGTGGCCCGGCGACCTGCGGGTCTTCGTCGAGACCCGCCCCGACCAGGCAGCCCGCGCCGCAACATTGGCGATCGAGGAACTGCATCGGGTAAGGGAACAGCTAGTGCCCGCCGCCGAGCTGGCCGCTGCGCGGCAGAACCTGCTCGGCCTGCTGCGGCGCTCGTTCGACACCCCGGAGGAGGTCGCCGGCTACCTGGCCGAGAACGCTCTCCTTGGCCGCCCCGACGATCACTGGGAAACGCACCGCGCCGGCATAGAAGCGGTCACCCCGGAGGACGTTCGTCGGGTGGCGCAGTCCTACCTGCGCCCGCACGAGCTGACCGTGCTCGCTCTCGGCGCCGACGGCGCCAGCGTCGAGGCGCTCGCCAACCTCCTCGACCGAGAGCCGCGAACCCTCCCCAACCGCGACCCGCTCACCCTCGAGCCCTTGGGGAACTAGATTCGAAGCCAGCGAGACCGCAACTGATCGGGTAAGGGAACAGACCGCACGGATCCGGGCCGCCCAGTTCACGACAGGCCGAGCGGTCCCTTCTCTGTTCCCCCACTCGAGCTGTTGCAGTTTGGTCTTTCGACCCGAGTTTGCCCGGGCAAAGTACGGCAACCGCTCGAGTAAGAAACTGAACAGGAACTACCGGCCGCCGCTAGCCGCCCGCGACGCGTCGCAGGTTCATCTCGAAGAACTGGCTCCAGGTCGCGCCGTCGGCAGAGTACTCGCCGATCTCTTGCCAGCGCTCGTCCGCCACTCGAATGACGTAGCGCACGCGTCCTCCGTTGCCGGTCTCGAAGCCCCAGACGAAGGCGCCGTCGGCGAGCTCGGCGGCATAGTCGCCGCCCTCGCGATCGACCAGGTGGGAGCGGAAGCGATAGCCGCCGGTGGCGGGATCGAAGGAGATGACCGCCAGGGCGTGGTGCGCGATCTGCTTGGTCGTGGCGTCGTGGTGGAGGCCCTCGACGATGAGGACGCGGCCGTCGAGCCGGCTCTCGACGTGCTCGGAGCTCGAGAAGCGCACCGGATCCTCCGCGCCGCGGCGCATCCAGCCCTCGCCTTCCCAGCGGCCGACGAGGAAGGAGATGGCCTGCATCGCCGCGAGGCCGGCCTCCGCCGGCTCTTGGGCGGGCGACGGGGACACGGCGCCGGCGGCGACAAGGGGGAGGGCGATGGCGAGAAGGGCTCGTCTCATGGGTGGTCTCCTCGAGCGGGCCAACCCTAGCGAAGCACCGCTCTCCGCGTCTTGAAGGAAACAGACAACCCTTCAGCGCACGAGGCGGGCGTGCCGGATGCGCCCGGCGTGGGTTGCGAACGCGCCAGGCGTGATGCCGAGCAGGCGCCGGAACTCGCGCACCAAGTGCGCTTGGTCAGCGTAGCCGTGGCGCGCCGCGATCTCGACCCAGCGCGCTCCCGCTTCGCTCACCGCCGCCACCGCCGACTGGCGGGCGCGCTGGATGCGAGCGAGCTCCTTGGGCGTCAGCCCCACCGCGCGCCGGAAGCGGCGGCGCAACTGGCGCTCGGAGAGCCCCGAGGCGGCGACGAGATCGGCGGTCGTGGTCTCGCCGCCCGCGGCGAGGATGCGGAACACTGCGGTCATCACGGGGCCGTCGAGCGGTGAGGCCCCGGGGAGTAGCGCGCCAAGCGCCGCGTCGAGCGCCGCGCACGCCGCCTCCTCTCCCGTGGCACCGCGCAGCGTCGCGGCCAGGGCGCCGGCCCAGCCGGTCGCCAGCGGAGTCTCCCGCTCGCGCAGGTCCTCACCTCCGATCCCCAGCAAAGCGGCCGCCGCGCCCGGCCAGAAGTGCGTGCCCCAGAAGACGTCGCCGCCGCGCACCGTGGTCACCAGCGGCGTCGTGCGTGGCCCGGACAGCATGGCCCCGCCACCCGGCGCGATGGAGAGCATTGCCCCACCGGTCAACGGGATCCAGTGCTCGATCTCCCCGGCTCCTTCGATCACCGCGAAATGCCAGTGTGCCGCGACCCAGGGCGCGAGCTCCGCCTGCGGCAGGTACTCCCCGTAACGCATCGGAGGGGGCGCAGGGGGCACGGCGACATCCTAACCGTCCGGCCGGTCGGCGGCCGGCCGGATGAAGGCTAGGTCGCGACCAGCACTCGAGCCGCGGCGATCACGTCCTCGGCCTTGGGCAGGAAATCGTGCTCGAGCGGCGGCGAGTACGGCACGGGCGTGTCGGGAGCGGTCACGCGAACGATCGGGGCGTCGAGGTGGAAGAAGGCGC
>CAYXXN010000158.1:0-4532 GCA_964469055.1 uncultured Thermoanaerobaculia bacterium | reverse complement strand
GATCGATCCCAGCACCCAGGATCTCGGTGGCCTCACGCCAGCCGACGCCGAGCGGTGCCTCCTCGCCTCCGACCCGCGGGCGGTCCTGGAGATCGCGGGCTCCTTCGCCCTGGTCGCCCGGGACGGCCTCGAGGTGCGCTTGGCGCGCAGCCTCGACCGGCCGTTGCGCTACTTCTTGGCCAAGCAGGCCGACGGGCCGCTGCTCGTCGTGGCGGACCGCATCGACGCCATCGGGCGGTGGCTGTCCGAGCACGGCTACGGCGACCAGTTCCACCCGAGCTACACGCGGATGGTGCCCGCCCACACGGTCACCAGTCTCCGCCTGCTCGGCTGCCCGGACCCGAACCCTAGCTACCGCCGCTTCCTCCAGGCCCTCGCGACGCCGCTGCCGGCCGACCTCGACGCCATCGGCGAGCGCTACGTCGGCGCCCTCCTGGCCGAGATCGACCGCTGGCTCGATCGGCAGGACGACCGGGAGCCCTTGGGTGTCCTCTTCTCGGGGGGCATCGACTCGGGCTCCGTGCTCGTCGGTCTCTACCACGCGCTGCTGGCGCGCGGTCAGAGTCCGGCGCGCCTCAAGGCCTTCACCTTGCGGATCGACGCCGGCGGCGCGGACGCCGAGCAGGCCCGCGAGTTCCTGCGCGCCTTGGACCTCGAGGTGCTGTGGGAGACGATCGACGTCCCTTCGACCGCCCTCGACCCCGAGGCTGCGGTGGCGGTGATCGAGGACTACAAACCGCGCGACGTCGAGTGCGCGACCGTCGCCCTGGCGCTGCTCGCCGGCATCCGGGAGCGCTACTCGGACTGGCGGCTGCTCGCCGACGGCGACGGCGGCGACGAGAACCTCAAGGACTACCCGATCGAGGAGAACGCGGAGCTCACGATCCGCAGCGTCGTCAACAACCCCCTGCTGTACCAGGAGGGGTGGGGCTTCGACTCCTTCAAGCACTCCTCGACCTACAGCGGCGGCTACAGCCGCGGTTGCGTCCGCACCTGGGCGCCGCTCGCCCGCTTCGGCTTTTCCGGCTTCAGCCCGTACACCCGGCCGGCAGTGGTGGCGACGGCCGCGGCGCTGCCCTTCGCCGAGCTGGCGGGCGGCTCCCACGAGCGGCTCTACGCCCTCAAGGGCGACATCGTCCGCCGCGGGCTGGCGCGGACCTTGGGTGTGGAGCTGCCGCTCTTCCCCAAGCGACGCTTCCAAGAGGGCGCCACATCGGATGACGCCTTCGCCCGGGTCTTCGCCGGAGGCGAGCCCCGCTACCGCCGCGCCTTCGCCGCGCTCCACGCCGCGCGACCGGCCGCATGACTGCGGCCCCACGGCGGCGCTTGGGAGCGCGGCCGGGCAAGGCGGCCGTCGATCCCTGGCGCCCCCTCGGCACCCTGCGCGAGCGCGAACGCCTCGCCGGCGGAACCTCCGAGGACGTCCTCACCGTCTTCCTGGCCGGCGCCGAGTGCCCGTTCGGCTGCGTCTTCTGCGACCTCTGGCGGCACACCCTCGACGGCCCCACGCCCGCCGGCGCCCTGCCCCGCCAACTCGCCGCGGCGCTGGCCGGCGCCGGGCGACCGGATCGGGTGAAGCTCTACAACGCCAGCAACTTCTTCGACGACCGGGCGGTGCCGCCGGCCGACGATCCGGTGCTCGCGGGGCTGCTGTCCGGGATCCCAGCCGTCACCGTCGAGTGTCACCCCCGGCTGGTCGGCCGCCGGTGCTTCGATTTCGTCCGCCGCCTCGACGGCCGGCTGGAGGTCGCGATGGGGCTCGAGACGGTGCATCCCGGGGCGCTGCCGCGGCTCGAGAAGGCGATGACGCTCGGCGACTTCGATCGCGCGGCCGCGGCGCTCGCCGGGCACGACATCGATCTGCGCGCTTTCGTGCTCTTGGGAGTTCCCTTCGTGCCGCCGGAGGAGCAGATCGAGTGGGCGGTGCGGACGGTCCACCACGCTGCCGGACGGGGCGCTCGTCACGTCGCCTTGATCCCGGTGCGGCCGGGCACGCCCGAGCTGGAGCGGCTGGCCGAGCGCGGTGAGTTCGTGCCGTGCACACTCGCCGACCTCGAAATCGCCCTGGCGCGCTCACTCGAGGATCGCATGGGCGTCGTGGTCAGCGCCGACCTCTGGGACGCCGAGCGGTTGGCCACGTGCGCCGAGTGCCGGGCCCCTCGACTGGCTCGGCTGAAAGAAATGAACGCGAGCGGGCTCGTCGCGCCCGCCGTGACCTGCGCCGCTTGCGGCGGCTCGCCGCATGCCGCATAGGTTCGACGTCGCCATCGTCGGCTCGGGCTTCGCCGGCTCCATCCTGGCCCGCGTGCTGGCGACGCGCGGGCTCGCCGTCACCCTACTCGAACGCAGTCGTCATCCCCGCTTCGCCCTCGGCGAATCCTCCACGCCGCTAGCGGCCCTTTGCCTGGAACGACTGGCCAGGACCTACGGTCTCGCCGACCTCGAGGCGCTGGCCGCCTGGGGCCGCTGGCGCGAGCGGCTGCCCGCGCTCGGCTGCGGTCGAAAGCGCGGCTTCACTTTCTACCGGCACCGTCCGGGCCTTCCCTTCGATCCCGGTCCGCACAACGAGCGCCGCCTGCTGGTCGCCGCGAGCCCCACCGACGCCATCGCCGACTGTCACTGGGTGCGCTCCCCCGTCGACGCCTTCCTCGTCGAACAGGCCCGGGCGCGGGGCGCCCACTACCTGGATGAGCTACGCCTCGAGACGGCACGGTTGGAGGCCGACGCCATCGAGCTCGCCGGCACGCGGCACGGCGCTCCCGTCGCCGTCCACGCGGCCTTCGCGGTGGACGCCACGGGACCGGCCGGCTTCCTGCCCCGGGCCCTCGGGCTGACGGACGGTCGCAAACTGCACACGTGCGCAGGGCTGCTCTACGGACACTTCACCGACGTCGCCCCGCTGGTGGAAGCCGCCGGGCCGTTCCCCGGCGAGACCCCCTACCCAGAGCAGTGGGCGGCGGTCCACCACCTGGTCGACGAAGGCTGGCTCTACGAGCTGCGCTTCGACTCCGGCCTGGTGAGCGCGGGCTTGCTCGCGGATGGCGGCCTCCGCCGGGACGTTCATCCCGAGGCCGCCTGGGCCCAGGTCCTCGCCCGCTACCCCTCGCTGGCCCGCCAGTTCGCGCGCGCCCAGCCGACCCGGCCGGTGCAGGCCGTACCGCTCGTGCAGTACCGCAGGGGCGCTGCGGCCGGTCCCCGCTGGGCGGCCCTGCCGCACGCCTACGCCTTCATCGACCCCCTCTTCTCGACCGGCATCGCCTGGAGCCTCCTGGGTGTCGAGCGCCTGGCCGACCTACTGCTCGAGCGAGGGCCGGACGCACCTGGTCTCGCCGACGGCCGGGGTCTGATCCCCTACATGGAGCTGTTGACCAGCGAGGCCGAACAGATCGACCGCCTCGTCGCCGGCGCCTACCGCGCCCGAGGCCACTTCGAGCTCTTCGTCGCTCAGTCCTTGCTCTACTTCGCCCTGGTCAGCTTCGCCGAGGCCCGACAGCGCTTGCTGACTCCGCCGCGGGCGGCCTGGGAGGGGTTCCTCGCCGCCGGCGAGCCCGAGTGGGAAGCAGCGCTCGACGAGGCTCTCGCCCGGCTGCAGGAACTGACGCGCCCCGGCCACCATCCCAGCTCGCCTGAGGTCGCGAGTTTCACCGAGTGGATCCGGACGACGATCGCTCCACGCGACGTCGCCGGACTGAGTGGAGCCGCCCGCGGCCATCTGTTCCCGGTCGATCTCGCGGCTCTGCGCGCCGCGGCCGACCGACTCGGTCTCACGCCGCAAGATGTCGATGCCGCGCTGCCGCGACTGCGCGGCGCCGCCCCCTAGTTCGGCATCGTTTCGACGATCAACGCGATCCCCTGCCCACCGCCGATGCAGGCGGACGCCACGCCCACGCCGCCGCCGCGACGCCGCAGCTCCTTGAGCAGGGTCAGGGTGATGCGGATCCCGGTGGCGCCCAGCGGGTGGCCGAGGGCGATGGCACCGCCGTTGACGTTGAGCCTGTCGACGTCCAGGTCTAGCTCCCGCACCACGGCCAGGAGCTGACCGGCGAAAGCCTCGTTGATCTCGATCAAGTCGAGATCGGCCAGGCTCATGCCCGCCCCACCTAGTGCCTTGCGAATGGCCGGCGCCGGCCCCATGCCCATGCGCGAGGGCTCGACGCCGACCGTCGCCCAGGCGACCAAGCGCCCGAGGGGCTGCCAGCCCCGCGCCGCGGCGCGCTCGGCCGTGGTCAGCACCATCATGGCCGCGCCGTCGACGATCCCCGAGGCGTTGCCGGCGGTCACGAAGCTGTCGTCGCCGAAGACCGTCGGCAGGCCGGCCAGCACCTCGAGCGTCGTTTCCGGCCGCACGTGCTCGTCGCGCTCGATCTTGCGGGCCCGCTTGCCCTTGCCGACCTCGACCGGCACGACCTCCTCGGCCAGGCGGCAGGCCTGCCAGGCGGCGGCCGCCCGCTGCTGCGAGAGCAAGGCGAAGCTGTCCTGCTCCTCGCGCGTGATGCCGTAGTCGCGGGCCAGGTTGTTGCTCGTTTGCGCCA
>CAYXXN010000157.1:3850-4693 GCA_964469055.1 uncultured Thermoanaerobaculia bacterium | reverse complement strand
CCAGGTGAAGTGCGACGGGAGGCGGCCGCCTTGCCTCCGGCGGGCACCGGATCGGTGGTCTCCTTCCCAGGTCGTGCCAGTGCCCGCCTCCCAGCTCCCCTGCAGGGAGCACCGCGCCGCCTTTAGGAACCGTCGAGGCCTGCGCGGGTCAACTCGCCATCGATGAGGCGCCAGATCCGGCGCGGGTTGGCGTCCTGGAGCTCGGGCGGGAGCACCACGTCGGGGAAGTCCTGCCAGCAGACGGGGCGGGCGAAGCGGGCGATGGCGGCGCTGCCGACCGACGTCGAGCGCGAGTCGGTGGTCGCCGGGTAGGGGCCGCCGTGCTGCATGGCGTGGCAGACCTCGACACCGGTCGGGTAGCCGTTGAAGATCAGGCGGCCGACCTTGTCGCGGAGGACGGCTACGAGATCCCCGTACTCGAGCAGTTCTTCCGCCGTGCCGTGCACGGTCGCCGTGAGGTGACCCTCGAGGCCGCGCGCCACGGCGAGCAGCTCTTCGCGATTGCCGCAGACGACGGCCAGGGTCGCCGGACCGTAGATCTCTTCACCCAGGCGCGGGTGGGCGGTCCAGGTAACGGCCGAAGCGCGGAGCAGGGCAGCGCGGGCGTCTGTCTGCGGCCACGTGCCGGCCGCTGAGGCGCGGACGACGGTCGACACGCCGGTGATCGCGGCGACCTCAGTGAGGGCCGCCTCGTACCCGGCGGCGATCCCAGGGTGGACCATCGTGCCGGCAGGCGACGGCTCGAGAGCCTTTCCCACCTCACCCAGAAATGTTTCTGCCGCGGTCCCGTCCTGCAGGACCGTGAGCCCCGGGTTCGTGCAGAACTGACCGGCGCCCCGCAGC
>CAYXXN010000157.1:0-3840 GCA_964469055.1 uncultured Thermoanaerobaculia bacterium | reverse complement strand
GATCTCCGGTCCCCGCTCGGCCAGGGCGCCCGGCAGGATGAACACCGGGTTGGCCGAGCCCATCTCGGCGTAGACCGGGATCGGCGACGGCCGCTGGGCCGCGAGATCGAAGAGGGCCCGTCCGCCGTGATGCGAGCCGGTGAAGGCGACGGCGCGGATCGCGGGATGGCTCACCAGACGCTCCCCCACCCGCGTCGCGGCGCCTTGCACGAGCGACACGACGCCGTCGGGCATCCCGCACCGCTCTAGCGCGGCGAGCAAGGCGCCCGCCACCAGCTCCGATGTGCCGGGATGCGCCGGATGCGCCTTGATCACCACCGGAGAGCCCGCCGCCAGCGCCGCGGCCGTGTCGCCGCCCGCCACCGAGAAGGCGAGCGGAAAATTCGAGGCCCCGAAGACGGCGACCGGTCCCAAGGGCACGAGCATCCGCCGCAGGTCGGGTCTCGGCGGCTTGCGAGCCCCGTCGGCGCGATCGATCCGCGCCTCGACCCACGAGCCGTCGCGGACCACGGTGGCAAAGAAGCGCAGTTGTCCGACGGTGCGCGAGCGCTCGGCCTCGAGACGCGGTAGCGGCAGCGCGGTTTCCGCCGTCGTTCGCTCGAGGAGCGCATCGCCCAGCTCGAGGATCGTCTCGCCAGCCGCCTCCAGGAAGGCCGCACGCCGCTCGGGCGCGAGGTCCGCGTACGCCAGCGCCGTCGCCGCGGCGCGCTCGCAGGCCGCGTCCACCTCGTCGTCGGTCGCCTCGTGAAAAGCGGGCGGGAGACGCTCGCCCGTCGCCGGGTCCAGCGCGACGACGCTCGCCGCGCCGTGGGCCGAGCGCCTACCGCCGATCAGGTTCGAGCCATGCAAGTCCATGCGGCGATGCTAGCGCCTCCCCGCTCGGCCGGACAGGCGAGGGCCCGCTTCTCAGTAGACTCTCTCACCATGCGTGTCTCCTGGCGGGGAGTCTTCCCCGCCGTCACCACCCAGTTCCGCGCCGACGAGGCGCTCGACGTCGAGAAGACGCTCGCTCACGTGGAGCAGTTGCTCGCCGCCGGCGTGCACGGCCTGGTGATGCTGGGCACCCTCGGCGAGGGCTCCGCACTCGACGCCGAGGAGAAGCGCACGCTCCTCTCCGCGACGGTCGCGGCGGTCGCCGGTCGCATGCCGGTGCTGGCCGGCGTCGCCGAGACGACGACCGCCGCCGCCTGCCGCCTGGCGAGCGACGCCGAGGCGCGAGGCGTCGATGGCCTGATGGTGCTCCCAGGCCTCCTCTACAAGGCCGATGCCCGCGAGGCCCTCGCCCACCACCGCTCCGTGGCGCGGGCGAGCGGCCTGCCGATCATGGTCTACAACAACCCGGTCGCCTACGGCGTCGACGTGACACCCGAGATGTTCGCCGAGCTCGCCGACGAGCCCACCCTGGTCGCCATCAAGGAGTCCTCCGAGGACACGCGCCGCATCGTCGACCTCGCCAACACCGTCGGGGACCGCTACATCCTGTTCTGCGGCGTCGACGACATCGCCCTCGAGTGCCTGCTCCTGGGCGCCGAGGGCTGGCTCGCCGGCTTGGTCGACGCCTTCCCGGCCGAGACCGTCCGCCTGTTCGAGCTCGCCAAGGCCGGCCGGCTCGAAGAGGCCCGCGCGCTCTACCACTGGTTCATGCCTCTCCTCCACCTCGACACCCACACGAAGCTCGTCCAGTACATCAAGCTCGCGGTGGCCGAGGTCGGCTGGGGCACGGAGGCGGTGCGCGCACCGCGCCTGCCGCTGGTGGGAGAGGAACGCCAGCGCGTGCTCGGGACGATCCGCGCCGCCCTGACCACGCGGCCGGCCCAGTAGGTCAGTCGACCAGCACCCGCCGCACGCGCGGTCCGAGCCGTGTGACCAACTCGTAGGGAATGGTCCCGGCGAGGCGGGCCAGCGACTCGGCGCTGTGCGGATCGGCCGGCCGCGCCGAGAGGATCTCGACTTCGTCACCGGCCGCCGCCTCGGGAACTTCCGTCAGGTCGACGACGATCTGATCCATCGTCACTCGTCCCCGCAGGGGCGCGTCCCAGCCCCGGACGCGCACCGTCGCGCGATCACTGAGCGCGAACATGTAGCCGTCGCCGTAACCGACCGGCACGAGACCGACCCGGCTGTCGCGGGCGAAGGTGTAGTCGAGGCCGTAGCTGCACCCGGTGCCGGCCGGCACCGTCTTGACCTGCATCAGCCGCCCCTTCAAGGAGAGCGCCGGGGTGAGCGCCCCGTCCCGCACCAGGGGCGACGGCCGGATGCCGTAGACGGCCATCCCCGGTCGCACCAGATCGAGGTGGGACTCGGGCAGCTCCAGGAGCGCCGCCGAGTTGGCGGCGTGCAGCGTGAGGCCGTCGCGTCCGCCTCCCGCCGCCACGGCGGCGTGGAAGCGGTCGAGCTGTTCGCGGGCGAAGTCGCGGTCCTCGTCGGCGGTGGCGAAGTGGGTGTAGGCGCCGGTCAGCCGCAGGTCCTGGTGCTCGCGGATCCGCCGCAGCAGCCCCGCCGCCTCGACGTGCCAGACACCGCTGCGCGCCATGCCGGTGTCGATCTTGACGTGCACGATGGCCCGCCGGCCCGCCCGCCGTGCTTCCTCGGCGACGAGCTCCGTCTCCTCGTCACTAGTCACCGTCAGGATCGCCTCGCTCGCCAGCAGCGCGGCCAGCGCCTCGCGCCGTTCCCCGATGTCCATGAACCCGAGCACGCTGAAGAAGGTCAAGAGCGCGCGGTCGAAGCGCAGGTCCCGCACCCGCACCGCCTCCGACGGTGTGGCCACCGCCAGGCCGTCGACCAACGGCGCCAGGATCGGCAGCACCACTGCCAAACCATGCCCGTAGGCGTCCGCCTTGACCACCGGACAGAGGCGCACGCCCGGCGCCAGCAACGACCTCAGGTAGGCGACATTGGCGCGCAAGGCGGCGGCCGAGATCTCGGCCGTCAGGTAACCGTCCATGGGCGAAGGATGATACCCATGCGAGGGCTGGTTTTCCGGGTAAGGGGGGTGGGCAGGCCGCGGCCCAGCCCAACGGACCGCCGTAGCAACCTGCGAGGTCTCGTTTCACAGCCTGGCCGAGGGCGTCACCCTAGAATGTCGGCACACCATGGCTCGCGAGACCGTTCTCGTCACCGGCGCTTCCTCCGGCATCGGCCTCGAGCTCGCGCGCTCGTTCGCCGGCGGCGGCTCGGACCTCGTGCTGGTCGCCAGGACTCGGGAGCGTCTCGAGAGCCTGGCGACCGAACTCTCCGAGCGACACGGCGTGTCCGCTCGCGTCGAGCCGGCCGACCTCGCCGACCCGGCGGCGCCGGCCGCTCTGGCCGCCCGGCTCGCGGCCGTCGGTGTAGCGGTCGATGTCCTGGTCAACAACGCCGGCTTCGGAGCGCTCCGGCCGTTCGCCGCGACCGAGTCCGCCACCCATCTCGAGATGGTGCAAGTCAACGTGGCGGCCTTGACTGAGCTCACCCACCGTTTCCTGCCCGAGATGCTCGAGCGCCGCCGCGGCGGCGTCCTGAATGTCGCTTCGACGGCGGGCTTCCAGCCCGGCCCCGGGATGGCCGTCTACTACGCCACCAAGGCCTACGTGATCTCGGTCAGCGAGGCGCTCTCCGAGGAGGTGCGAGGCAGCGGCGTCACCGTCACCTGTCTCTGCCCGGGTGCCACCGCGACCGCCTTCGGCGAGCGCGCCGGCAACGCCGACTCTCTCCTCTTCCGGCTCGGCGCGATGAGCGCCGCCGAGGTGGCGGCAGCCGCCGTGCGCGGCTTCCGCGCCGGCAAGACCCTCATGGTCCCAGGGCACAGGAACAAGCTCGGCGTCGCCGCCCTGCGCCTCGCGCCTCGCGCCTTCGTAC
>CAYXXN010000156.1:0-4762 GCA_964469055.1 uncultured Thermoanaerobaculia bacterium | reverse complement strand
CTGGCAGGCCGCCGCACCGCGCCCCGCGGAGCGCGACGCCGCGCAGGCCCTGGCGGCCGCCCGCGAGCTCGCGGCGCACGGCCTCGAGCTCCCCCTGGCCGAGACCTTCGCCATGGCCCACGCGGCGGCGGGCGATTTCGCGCGCGCCGCCCGTTGGCAGGAGGCGGCGCTCGCCGCCCGCGCGGGGCCCGAGACGGCGTCCTGGCTCGCCGAGCGGCTGGCTCTCTATCGGAAGGGCCGTCCGTGCCTGACGCCCTGGCGTTCCGACGAGGTGTGGCTGCGCTCCGCCGTCGTCGCGCCCGAAGCGCCCATTTGACGCGCGACGGCGCACCCACGAGAATCTCGTCCCCGTGACCACCGCGCGCTCGCCGTGGAGCCTCGGGATCCCGCTCTGCGGCGCCGTGCTCCTCGCGGCCTGCGCCCCGGGGCCCCGCTGGAACGTCCTGCTGGTGACCTTCGACACCACGCGGGCAGACGCGCTCGCCTGCTACGGCAACCGGCGGGTCGCGACCCCGGTCTTGGACGCGCTCGCCGCGGAAGGCGTCCTCTTCGAGCAGGCGCACAGCTCGATCCCCCTCACCCTGCCGTCCCACACGACGATCTTGACCGGCGTCTACCCACCGCGCCACGGGGTGCGCGACAACGGTCTGTTCGTGGTGCCGCCCGAGGTCGAGACCCTGGCCGAGCGACTCGGCGAGCGGGGCTGGGCCACAGCGGCGGCGGTGGGCGGCTTCCCGCTGGTGGGCAAGTTCGGCATCGACCAGGGCTTCGACTTCTTCGACGACCATCTCACCCGGGGCAATGAGGACCTGATGGGCCGCCGGGTGCGGCCGCATCAAGGCATCTTCTTCGACGAGCGGCGGGCACAGCGGGTCAACGAGGCCGTCTACCCCTGGTTGGCGGAGCACGCCTCGGATCCCTTCTTCCTCTGGGTCCACTACTACGACCCGCACCAGCCGCTGGATCCGCCGAACCCCTACAACCAGCTTTACGCCGACGACCTCTACGCCGGCGAGATCGCCTACGCCGACGAGAGCCTGGGCACCCTCATCGACGACCTGCGCCGGCTCGGGGTGTGGGACGAGACGTTGGTCGTCTTCACCGCCGACCACGGCGAGGGACGGGGGGAGCACCGCGAGTTGACGCACTCTTACCTGCTCTACGACTCGACCCTGCACGTTCCCCTGATCCTGCGGCTGCCGCCGGCCGCGCATCCACCGCGGGCTCGCCGCGTCGCCGAGGGGGTGCGCCACGTCGACATCGTCCCCACCGTGCTCGACCTCCTCGGACTCCCGGCGCCGGAGTCGATCGACGGCCGCAGCCTCGTCCCCTATCTCGAGGGGGGACGACCGGCGCCGGTCGTCCACTACGCCGAGACGCTCTCGCCGCGGCTCTCGCACGGCTGGGGCGAGCTGCGGGCGCTCTACGCCGAGGAGTGGAAGTACGTGCACGGCCCACGGCCCGAGCTCTTCCACCTGCCGACCGACCCCGGGGAGCATGACAATCGGTTCGCTGCGGAGCCCGAGGTCGCGGCGCGGCTCGAGGCACGGCTGGCCTCCTTCCTGCGCGAGCGCGCGGCCGCGGCGCCGCAGCGCGCCGCGGCGCCGGACGCCGACACCCGTCGCCGCCTGGAGGCGCTGGGCTACATCCAAGCCGGGGGCGCGGAGGATATCGAGATCCGCGAGGTGCTTTCCCGCGAGGGCGTGGCGCCCCAGGACCGAGTGGAGCGCACCAGCGAGTTGTCGCGGATCAAGGAGCTCCTGGCGCAGCGCGAGGCCCTGGCGGCCCGCGAGCTGGCGCAACAGTTGGTGACCGAGGACCCCGAGAGCCCCTACTACCTGGAGCTTCTCGCCATGGCCGAGGGCCAGCTCGGGCGCTACGACGAGGCCGCGGCGACGATCGAAAGGCTCCTGGCGAGCGGCGGCAGCGCCGGCTCCGGTCGGCTGCTCCTCGAGCTCGGTTGGCACCTGGTACGCAGCGGCCGCAGCGAGGAGGGCCTCGAGCGACTGCGGCAGGGGGTCGAGCGGGAGCCCTCGGCCCAGGGGCTCTTCCTCCTGGCGACGGTGGCCCAGGAGCTGGGTCGGCGCGACGAGGCGGCCGATGCGCTGCGGGAGGCCGTCGCCAGCGATCCGGCGTACGGGCCCGCGGTGGTGGCCCTGGGCGTCGTGCGCGCCGAGGCCGGCGAGGCCGCCGAAGCCGAGCGGCTCTTCCGCCAGGCGGTGGCCCGCGACCCCTACTACGCCAAGGGACACTACAACCTGGGCGCGCACCTGCTGGCGGCGGGCGGCGCGGCGGAGGCGGTGGCTTGCTTCGAGCGCGCGGCCGAGCTCGCCCCAGACTACCTGCAGGCCCTCCAGGCCGCAGGCGTGGCCTACCTGCGGCTGGGGCAACGAGGCGAGGCGCAGGGCGCGCTGGCGCGGCTCGAAGCCCTTTCCCCGGACAGCGCCGAGGGGCGCTCGCTGCGCCAGCTGTTGGCCCAGGTGGACGCCTCGTGAGGCGGCGACGCGTGAGCCGGCGACGCGTGAGCCGGCGACGGGCCGCGATCGGGCTCGTGGCGCTCGCGGTGCTGGGGAGCGCCTGCCGGCGGCCCCCGGCGGACGCCCTGGCGGTCTTCGATGGCGGGGCCGTCACGCGCTCGGAGCTGGACGCGCGCATCCGCGCTTTGCCGGCCGCCGAGCGGAAGCCCGCCGACGGCGACTTCGCGGCGTGGCACGATCGCCTGCTGCGCGAGCTGGCCTTGGAGGAGATCCTGCTCGCCGAGGCACAGACCCCGGGCCGTGCCGTCCCCGACCGACTGAGGGCGGCCTTCCGGGAGATCGACCATCAGGCGGCGGCGACCGCCTATCTCGAGGCCCACGTCGGGCGCGCGCCGCCGCCGAGCGAGGACGAGGTCCGCCGCGCCTTCGAGGACTGGAAGGCGGAGTACGCGCAGGCCGAGCACCGGCAGGTCTTCCACCTGTTCCGTCGCCTGCCCTCGCCGGCCGAGGCCGATCGGGTGGTCGGTGAGGTGCGGCGAGCGCGCGAGCGGGTCGTGGCCGGCGAGAACTTCCGGCTGGTCGCCGCCGAGCTCTCGGACTCGGAGACCCGCCATCGCGATGGTTTGATGGGTTGGTTCGGCCGCGGCCAGCTCGCGCCGGACCTCGAGGCGGTGGTCTTCGCCCTGCCGGTGCGCTCACCGAGCGAGCCCATCCGCACCACGAGCGGGGTCCACATGTTCTGGGTGGAGACGATCCTTCCGGCCCGGCAGTTCACCTACGACGAGGTGAAGACGCTGGTGGCCCGCCGGCTCGGCGCTGCTCGCTTCGAGGAGCAGGCGCGCGCCCTGGTGCACATCGATCCGCCCGTCGGCTCGTTCGTGCCCGACCGGGAGGCGCTGGCCACGCTGCTGCAGGCGGGGGATCCCCAGGCGCTGATCCTGCGGGTCGGCGACTACGAGCTACGCGCCGCGGAGCTGCGCCGCCGGCTCGCCGAGGCGGGGGGCGGGGGTGGGGCGCCGGGCCCCTTCGAGGTGGTCCAAGGCTTGGAGATGCGCGAGCTGCTCTACCTGCAGTGTCGGGAGGAGGGCTGCGACCGAGCACCGGAGGTCGGCCGGCGCGCCGCCGCGCAGCGCGAGCGGGCGCTGACGCGGCACGAGCTGCACGAGCAGCTGCGCGCTCGGATCCTCGCCGACCGAGCGCGGCTCGTCGAGTACTACGAGCGCAACGAGAACCGCTTCAGCGAGCCGATCCGCTGGCGACTCACCCGGGCCATCATGCCGCTGGGCGAGGATCCCAACGCGCGGATGGCGGCCTTGGAGGCGGCGCGACCGGCGCTCGATCGCGGTGAGCGTCGGCTCGAGGAGGTGGCGGTGGGTCTGGGAGGCCGGGTCGAGGAGATGGCTTGGCAGCCGCTGGGGGCTCTGCAGGCCGCCTCGCTGACCCTGGGCGAGGTGGTGGCGCGCCTCGAGCCCGGCCGGCATTCACCGCCCTTCCGGCGCGGCGAGGCTCTGGAGATGGTCCGCTGCGAGGAGCGCACCCAACCCGTGCCGCTGCCGCTCGAGCGGGTGATGGATCGGGTGGCCGAGGACCTCCTGGCGAACGAGGGCCAGGAGCGCTACCGTGAGATGGTCGACCAGCTGCTCGCCGAGCGCGCCTTCCGGCAGGTGGGCGACCCGGTCGAGGGCGGGGCTTGACGGCGGCCGGCACCGTCTCTAGTATTGGCGAAATTGCCCCGTTGTCCGTATGAGGAGGACACCATGAAGAGGACTCGCGTCGCTTTGGTGTTGGTCGGTCTGGGAGTGTTCGGCGCCTTGGCGGCTTGGGCGTTTTCGCCCTGGCATCCGGATCAGACTCCGCCACGATCGGGGGTGTCGCCCGGCGGGACCCAGGGCGGCGGGCTCGAGGGCACCGGGGTCATTCAGTACGACCCGCCCGGAACGGCCGACAGCTTGCTCGGCAACCTCGGGAACATCGTGGGCAACGTCTTCGACACCCGCGCCGGCAACCCGCTGGAGACCGGCAGCATCTCGCAAATCGCCGCCTACTTCGGCGGCTCGGACGCCACCTTCCCCTACCTCGGGGTGCTCGATCTCACGCCCCTCACCGTCTTGTCGCTCCCGGGGGTCGCCGGGTTGGTGCCGTTCACCTTCAACACGGTGGCGCTCGGCATTGGGGTGGCCTCGCCCCCGGTCTTCGGGGGCGTCCTGGTTTCCGGCGGCTTCGCAAGCTCTGCCGACAGCGTCGGCATGCAGAGTCAGTCCACCCAGGGGCAGGGCTTCCACGCC
>CAYXXN010000155.1:0-4954 GCA_964469055.1 uncultured Thermoanaerobaculia bacterium | reverse complement strand
ATGGCGTCGCATTCCCCAATGGCATGGTGGTGACGCCCGACAACGCGACGCTGATCCTCGCGGAGTCCTACGGCAAGAGGCTCACGGCCTTCGACATCGCGGCCGACGGCAGCCTGCCGAACCGGCGAGTTTGGGCCGACCTCGACGGCGGCTTCCCCGACGGCATTTGCCTCGACTCGGAAGGCGCCGTCTGGTACGGGGACGTCCCCAACCAGCGTTGCGTGCGCGTTCGTGAAGGCGGTGAGGTGCTGCAGACGATCGACCTCGACCGCGGGTGCTTCGCTTGCATGCTCGGGGGCGTGGACGACCGAACGCTGTTCCTGACGGTGAACGAATGGGGTGGTCCTGAGCACATGGCCGACGGGGCGCGAACGGGCCAAGTACTGACCGTCAGGGCACCCGCACCGGGGGCCGGCTGGCCGTAGGAAGCAGAGTCGCCAACCCGCAAGCCGTGTGAAGGTGCTCGGACGCTCGCCCTCACGACCCGCGGCGTTCCTCGAGCAACGCGAGAAGGACCGGCACGACGAGCCGGTCGCGCACGCGCCCGCTCGAGGTCTTGATCTCGATCAAGGTCGGGAGGTCGAGGACCCGTAGCTCGAGGCCGCGGTCGGCGATGGTCGCGGAGTGCTTCACGAGGTCTTCGAAGCGACGCCCGTCGTGCAGCGCGCCCAGGAGATCGAGGGGGCCGAGGCGGGTCAGGAGCTGGAGCTGGCCGCCGCCCGTCAAGAGCGATTCCTCGAGGGCAACGTCGCGGCCGGCCGGGTCGCGCACCTCGGCTTCGAGGTCGGCCAGCAGCCCCAGGAGTCGGCGCACGTTCTCGACGCTGATGCGATGGACGATGCCGAGATCGACCGTGGTGACCGGGGCGCCGTGGAGGACGGCGGCGACGCCTCCGACGACGATGAACTCGACCTCGGCAGATGCCAGCGCTTGGAGCAGCGCCTCGAGGTCCGCGGTGGCCGGCTCAGACACGGCGCAGCCGCAGCAGGAGGCTCGCGGCGCGGCTGCACATCCGCAGCCGTTCGCGCGGCGAGAGGGCGAGCGCCCAGCGCAGCAGGGAGCGGTCCACTTCCCGGGAAGCCGCGATCAGCTCTGGGTCCAGCTCCGGCCCCGCGGCAGCGTCCGTTGCGAAACGAGGGGGCGGAGCGGGAGGACCTGCAGAGAACGGCACGGAGCCACACTACCACTCCCGGCAAACGGTTCCGCGGCCGTCTTGACCACGCCCGGCAGCTGGATCGAGATCTACCGCCGACCCGCACATCTGCCGCGCGGGCCGACTACAATGCGCCGCATGCCACTCGACCGTAGGCTCCATCCCGCGCGCGCGGCCCTCGTTCTCTTTCTCGCGACCGTCCTCTCCGCCGGCTGCGTCGGCCGTCTGGGGCCGCGCACGGTCCCGATGGATCACTTCCGCTACAACCAGGCGATCGCCCGCGCGTGGGAGGAGCAGTTGCTGCTGAACCTCGTGCGGCTACGGTACCGCGACACGCCGCTCTTTCTCGAGGTCGGCGCCGTGGTGAGCACCTTCGAGTTGAGCGGCAGCGTCGGGGCGAGCGGCGGCTGGAGCTGGGGCGGCGGCGACCGGTCGAGCGCCGGCGCCATCGTCGGCGGCACCTATACCGAGTCGCCCACCGTGAGCTACAGCCCGCTCCAGGGCGAGGAGTTCGCCAGCCGCCTGCTCTCCCCCATCCCGCCGCTCACCCTGATGCTCCTCTCGCAATCCGGGTGGAGCATCTCGCGCCTCTTGTCCTGCTGCGTGCAGGAGATCAACGGCCTGCCCAACGCGGTGGCCGCCGCCGGACCGACGCCGGACTACGTTCCCGACTACGCCGACTTCCAGCGCCTGGCGCGGGCGCTTCGGCAGCTCCAGATCGCCGGCCGCCTGGAGGCGAGCCTGGAACCCGAGAGCCAGAAGATCCAGCTGCGCGTGCGCCCGGCGCGCACGCCCGAAGAGCAAGCAGCGCTCGACGAGATGCGCTCGCTCCTGGGGGTCGATCCGGCCCTCGACGCCTACCGCGTGGTCGCGGCGCGGCGCCCCTCCGGCCCCGACGAGATCGCCGTCATGGGCCGCTCGCTCATGGCCTCGCTCTACTTCGTGTCGCAGTCCGTCGAGGCTCCCACGGCCGACGAGGAGGGCGGCAGGGTGACGGTCACGCGCTACCCCGACGGCCGCCCCTTCGACTGGTCGCAGGTCACGAGCGAGATCCTGCGCGTCCGCTCGGCGAGCGAGGAGCCCGCCAACGCCGCCGTCAAGGTCTTCCATCGCGGCAGCTGGTTCTACATCGCCGACGACGACCTGACCTCGAAGACGACCTTCAGCCTGCTGAGCTTCCTCTTCAACCTGACCGCCGCCGGCCAGGGCGGTCAGGCGCCGCTCCTGACCTACAGCCTGCCCTAGGATGGCCGCCTCGCCCCACCCGACCAACCCCTTCCGCCCCACCCTCTTCCGCTTCCTGACCGACCTCGCGGCCAACAACCGTCGCGATTGGTTCGAGGCCAACCGCGAGCGGAGGTTTCTCTGCCAGGCCGTGGAGGCGCCTTTCTAGAGCCGGGTCCAGGCCGCACCGTCAGGTTCCGTTGGCGATAACCTGCGGCCATGGCAAGCCCCGTCGTCGTGCGACAGGTGGATTCGCTCGACCGCCGCATCTCCGGCGTGATGCGGCGGTGGGGCACACCGGCGCTCCGCATTTCCCTGACCGTCATCTTCGTCTGGTTCGGCATCCTCAAGCCCCTCGGCTTGTCTCCCGCAGCTCCGCTGGTCCGAGCGACCGTGCGGTGGATGCCACTCTTCGACGCCGACACCTGGCTGGCGATCATCGGCTGGTGGGAAGTCCTGATCGGTCTCACGTTTCTCGGCCGTCGCACGGCCCGGGTCGCGATCGCGCTCCTCGCCTTGCAGATGGTCGGAACGTTCCTGCCGCTCCTTCTCCTCCCCGAGGTCACGTTTCAGAGCGGCCGTGTCCCGTATGCCCCTACTCTGGAGGGGCAGTACGTCATCAAGAACCTCCTCATCCTCTCGGCGGCCCTGGTCCTCGGTGGTACGGTGCGGGAGCCGAGGGACGTTCGCGTACTAGACTGACGGCGCCCGCCCGGCCCGGCCATGTTCGATCGCGAGCCGCGACTCACCGTCGACGAGCAGCTCCTGGTGCGGCGCTCGGCCGACCTCGAGAGCACGCGCCGGCGCATCCGGCTGTCGCTCCTGTCGGCGGGGGTGCTGGCGGCAGGCGTCGCCACCGCCGGCTGGGCCCTGCGGCCCTGGCGCCCCCTGGCCGCGCTCTTCGTCGTCTACATCCTGGTGACGACCTGGGAGCGCGTCGCCTACGGCCGCTCGGTGCTGCGCTACAAGTCCCTCGTCCAGAAGCTCCACCAGCTCCTGCGGGACGCGGACCGGAGCGCCGGCGGTGCGCCCTAGGGCGCCAGCTCGTCGGCCTGCCGGTAGATCGGCCGGATGTCCACCGGCACGTCGCCCAGCCGATCGATGGCGGCGAGGAGGGACGGAGACGGGTGGCCGTATTTCTCGAGGAAGGCCGCCGTGCCGTCGTAGTCGCCCGTCGCCTGCAGCATCAGCATCTCGTGCAGCAGGTCGCGGATGGCGGCCGGGAACTTCTCGGAGACCGAGCGGAAGCGACCTTCGGCGTCGACCTCGAGGGCGCCCTTCTCGAGCAGGTAGTTGAACTGGGCGATGACGCCGCGGCCGTGGGCCTCGTGGACGCCGAAGCGGGCCGAGCGGAAGAGACCGGCGAGGTAGGTGGGCTCGAGCGAGGCCCGCAGCTCCGCCGGCACCTCGCCTCGCTCCATCAACGAGAGCAGGTCGTAGATCCCCATCACGTCGGCCTTCGCCTCCTCGAGGACCGAGTAGAGGTCCTTCAACTCGAGGCGCACCTCCGTCTCCCGGCCGTCGACGGTGATGAAGCCGGGCCCCAGGCCGTGCGAGAGCTCGTGGTGGAGGACCTCGGCCAGGAAGGCGTCGAAGGAGACGAGCGCCGCCTGGTCGGGGGTGAGCGTGCGCTCGGCGATCGGGGTGAGGATGCGGTCGTACTTGGCCTGGATGACGTTCCTGAGCAGCACCTTCTTCGAGCCCTTGGCCGAGCGCACCCGCTCGTCGTTGGGCAGGTTGAAGGCGATCGTCTGGATGCCGGCCGTCGTGTCGCCGCCCGAGGAAACGACATCGACCACCCGGATCGGGCTCTCGCTGCCGCGGTCCGGGTTCTTGTGCTCGTCGGGGATCGGGAGGTTCCGCTCGAGGTCGGGCAGGAGCTCCTTGAAGCGGGCGAGCTTCGCCGACTCGGCGGGCACGTCCACGGTGACGAAGGCCTCGAAGGCCGCCTTGTAGGCGAAGAGGCCGTCCTCGTAGACCTCGTAGGGGCCGATCGTCACCTCGACCGGCGAGTCGAGGTCCATCCAGGCCATGTCGCTCTCGTAGTAGTCGTCGGCGGCGAAGGCCGCGGCCTGGAGCTCGAGGAAACGGCGCAGGCTGGCGTTGCCGGTCGAGGCAGCGGCCGAACGCAGGTAGGCGGCGGCCGGCACCAGCCATTCACCGTACTCCTGCGAGTAGGGAACCGCGACGAGGCCCCCATCGCGGCGCCGGATCACGTGATAGAGGCCCTCGAAGGTTGCCTTGTCCTCGGGGTGGGCCGCTACCCAGGTCTCGAACTCTTCCTTGGACATGTCGAGCGGGTAATAGCCGGCGCCCGACGGATGGGGCGTCGTGCCCAGCCAGGGTTCCATCTCGTCGATGCGGTCCCAGGGGCCGAAGTTGACGTCGAAGTAAGTGCGGACGGTCTCCGACATGCCGGCGACGGCGTCGGCGAGCGCCGGGTTCTCCGTCGAGACCTGGCGCAGGAAGATCTCGTCCATGAGGCGGCCGGCCCGGATCAGCTCGACCAGCACGGCGCGTTCGCCGGCGGGCACTCCGGAGAGGTCGGCCGAGATCTCGACGGGCGCGTAACGGGCC
>CAYXXN010000154.1:3440-5042 GCA_964469055.1 uncultured Thermoanaerobaculia bacterium | reverse complement strand
CGCGCCGACGCCCGGCCGCAGGCGGTGTTGAACGAGATCTACGACCTGTTCATCGACCTCGACGCCTCGGAGGACCAACTGGGCTTCCCCGTCCTCTACACGAACGCCAAGGAAGGCACGTGTCGCACCTCGCCCGATGGACCGGAAGAGAATCTGACGCCCCTCTTCGCCGAGATCCTCCGCGCCGTGCCGGCGCCGCGGTTCACGCCGGGGCACCCGCTGCAGCTCCTCGTCACCACCCTGGACCACGACGACTACGTCGGGCGCCTGGCCATCGGCCGCCTGGTCGAGGGCGAGATCGCCAAGGGCCAGACGATCGCCCGCTGCCGGCTCGACGGTGCCACCGAGACCGTCAAGGTCGCGCAGCTCTACGGCTACGAGGGCCTCGCTCGCGTGCCGATCGAGCGGGCGACGGCAGGTGACATCGTGGCGGTCGCCGGCCTCGACGAGGTGGCGATCGGCGAGACGCTCGCGGACGCCGAGGACCCGCGACCGCTCCCGGCGATCCGCGTGGACGAGCCGACGCTCGCCATGGTCTTCTCGATCAACGATTCCCCCCTCTCCGGTCGCGAGGGCGCGCACGTCACCTCGCGCAAGCTCGAGGAGCGCCTCGAGCGCGAGACCTGGACCAACGTCTCGATCCGCGTCGAGTCGGCCGGCGAGGGCCGCGGCTTCCTGGTCGCCGGGCGCGGCGAGCTGCAGCTCGCGATCTTGATCGAGATGATGCGCCGCGAGGGCTACGAGCTGACGGTGGGAAAGCCCGAGGTCATCACGCGCCGCGAGGACGGGGTGCTCCTCGAGCCCATCGAGCAACTCACCATCGACTGCCCGGAGGAGTTCATCGGCGCCGTCACCCAGAAGCTGGGACCGCGCCGCGGGCGCCTGATGGCCATGGTCAACCACGGCAGCGGCCGGGTCCGCATGGAGTTCGAGATCCCGTCACGGGGGCTGATCGGCTTCCGCACGGAGTTCCTGACCGAGACCAGGGGCACGGGGATCCTGAATCACCTGTTCGACCGCTTCGGCCCCTGGCAGGGCGACATCCCGCAGCGCTCGAGCGGCGCCTTGATCGCTGACCGCCCGGGCCGAGCCACCGGCTACGCCATCGACCACCTGCAGGCGCGCGGCACCTTCTTCATCGGCCCCGGGGAGGAGGTCTACGAAGGCATGATCGTCGGCGAGCACACCCGCCCCGACGACCTCGACGTCAACATCGTCAAGGAGAAGAAGCTCACCAACATGCGCGCCTCCTCCGCCGACGACATCCTGCAGCTCGTGCCGCCCCGCATCCTTTCGCTCGAGCAAGCCATCGAGTTCATCGCCGAGGACGAGCAGATCGAAGTCACCCCGGCCGCCTTCCGCCTGCGCAAGCGGATCCTCCCGGCCAACCGGCGGAAGTGACGGCTCCGGACCTCCCAGCCTAACTTGGCATAGCAAAGTACTTGACAACAGCTCGAGTAGGGCTCTAGGCTCGCCCTCCATGACTGAGCCGCTGGTGCGTGATCCACAACCGCCCGTGCCGCTGCACGAGGCCGCCGCAGAGAACTTGCGCTACATCCGGCGGGCCATGGAGTCTTCGGGCTCGTTCACCTCGGTGCCGGG
>CAYXXN010000154.1:0-3340 GCA_964469055.1 uncultured Thermoanaerobaculia bacterium | reverse complement strand
TCGCTCCCCTACCCGGTCTGTGGCTCCTCCTCTACGGCGCCGCCGTCGTCGCCGGGGGCACGTCCTCGGTGCGGATCGTGCCGCTGATGGGAGCCTTCTTCATGGCGCTCGGCGTGGTCGCTCTCTTTGTGCCCTGGGGCTGGGGGAATGGACTCATGGGCGCCGGGTTCGGCGGGCTCCACATCGTCTTCGGCGCTCTGATCGCGAGGCACCACGGTGGCTGAAGCGGCGCGCACCCGCAAGCCGGCCTCGCGGCGCCCGGCCGAGCGTCGGCCGGCGCTCGCCCGCATCGCCGGCTACCTCGCCGACGGCGCGGCCAAGGACTTCGACCGTCTGGTCTACGAGCGGGTGCGGCTCGGGATCCTGTCAGCCCTCGCCGTCAACCGGCGGATGACCTTCTCCGAGCTCAAGGACCTGCTGCAGACTAGCGACGGCAATCTCTCCGTCCACGCTCGCAAGCTCGAGACCGCCGGCTACCTGACCTGCTCGAAGCGGTTCGACGGGCGCCTGCCGAAGACCGAGTACGAGCTGACCGCGAGGGGGCGGCAGGCTCTGGCCCGCTACCTCGACCACATGGAGGCCCTGATCCAGGCCACCCGGGCCCGCTGAGGCGGCCCTTTTTTTACCCAGATACTTTGTATGACAAAGCTCATAGGGAGGAAGCTTCCCTCATGACCATCCCGCGGTTGATCGCCATCGGCTTCATCTTCGCCTGCACCGCCGTGGGCTGGTTCGTGCTCGGCGGCTCGCTCGTCCATCGCTCGGGAGGGACGGCGGAGCGGATCACGCCCGAGGTCGCCGCCCTGTGGGGCGGGCCGCAGGCGCAGATCGCGCCGAGCGTTCAGTACGAGACGCGACGGACGGTGACCGAGAGAGTCTCCGCGCTGCGCGCCGGCGAGACCGTGACGCGAGAGGAGGTGTCCGAGGTCCGCGAGCTCTCGCCGCTCGCACTCGCCGCGAGCCGGGTGGTAGCGCGGCTCTCCCTCGAGCACCGCCGCCGCGGTCTCCTCTGGCACGACACCTACGTCGTCGATTTCGTCGGCCGCTACCGGGCCGTCGTGCCCGCCGACCTCGCGTCGGGCGGCCTCGCCATCGCCAGGCTGGACTTTCCCTCGCGGCAGGGGATCTACGACGGCTTCTCCCTGCGGCTGAACGGTCACGACGCGGCGGCGGTCACCGACCTCTCGCGGGGCGTCGAGGCGGTGGCCCCCGTAGAGCCGGGCGTCCCGGTCGAGCTCGAGGTCGCCTATCGCTCGCGCGGCCTCGACACCTGGTCGTACCGCTTCGTGCCCGAGGGTGTCGCCCAAGTGCGCGACTTCGAGCTGGTCGTCTCAACAGACTTCGTGGGCCACGATTTCCCTCCCGGCACCCTCTCCCCGACCGAGGCGGCGCGCCAGGGCGAAGGCTGGCGGCTGCGCTGGGCGTTCGATCACCTGGTCTCGGGACAGTCGATCGGGCTCGATGTGCCGAACAAGGACAACCCCGGGCCGCTTGCCGCCCGCATCACCTTCTTCGCCCCGGTCTCGCTGCTCTTCTTCCTGACCGTCTTCGTCGTGCTCGGCGCCCTGCGCCGCGTGAACCTGCACCCGATGAACTACTTCTTCCTGGCCGCCGCCTTCTTCGCCTTCCATTTGCTCCTCGCCTACCTTGTCGATCAAGTCAACATCCACGTCGCGTTCGTGCTGGCCGCGGTAGTGAGCCTGGCACTGGTGGGGAGCTACCTGCGGCTCGTTGCCGGCGCTCGCGGCGCCGTCGGCCTGGCCCTTCTCGCGCAGGCCGTCTTCCTCGTCCTCTTCAGCTACGCCTTCTTCCTCCGCGGCTTCACGGGGCTGACGGTGACGGTGGGAGCGGTCGTCACCTTGTTCCTCCTGATGCGGCTTACCGCCCGGGTGGACTGGGAACGCGTGTTCAGCGCCGCCGGTCCGGAGGAAGGCCTGGCCGCGTCGCAGACGCCGACCTCGTGAACGAAGGCGCTCGGAGAGGACAAGAATTCCCCACCGCCGGGCGGCGGCGACGCTCGCGCCCGCCGAGCGAGCGCCCGCGGCCAGGTTTGGCGAGCCGGCACCGCTCTTGCGACGGGAGCAAAAATGAGGGAGGGTGTTCCCTCCCAGCTGCCGACCGCCGACCGAGCCCCACCGTGCGCAGAGGACCCAGTCGTCTCGCCATCTTGCTCATCGCCCTCGCCCTGGCGGGGTGTGCGACCACGGGCACCAACCAGGGCGACTTCAACGTCATCTCCCTCGAGCAGGAGTGGGAGCTCGGCCGGCGCCTCGAGACCGACTTGGCCAAGGAGCTGACGCTCTCGAACGACGCTGCGGCGCGCGCCTACCTCCAGCATCTCGGCCGCGCCATCGTTTCCCAGACCGAAATGCGCGAGCTGCCGTGGGAGTTCCACCTCGTCGCCGACCAGGAGATCAACGCCTTCAACATCCCCGGCGGCCACGTCTACGTGAACACCGGGCTGATCGCCGCGGCCCCGGATGTCGCCGCCTTCGCTGGCGTCCTGGCGCACGAGATCTCGCACGGTGTCGCCCGCCACGCCACCGAGCAGCTCTCGAAGGCCTACGGCTTCAACGTCCTCGCCGCCGTCGTACTGGGCGAGAACCCCGCGGCCTACGAACGGATCCTGGCCGAGATCGCGGCCGGCGGCGCCTTTGCCAGCTTCTCCCGCGGCGCCGAGCGCGAGGCGGACCGCCTCGGCGTCCGCTTCATGCATGCCGCCGGCTACGACCCCGAGGGCATGGCGCGCATGTTCGAAGTCCTGCTCGGCGAGCGCCAGCGACGGCCCAACGCTGTCGAGCGCTTCTTCTCCAGCCACCCACTGACCGAGGACCGCATCCGCGAGGTGCGGCAGGAGGCGGCGCAGCTGCCCGGCGGGCCGGGCCTGATCCGCACCGACCCGGAGTTCACGCGCCTCCAAGAGCGACTTCGTCGCTCCAACAACTAGGAGTGCTTCTCAGAAACGGAACAGCACCCCGGCGTTCACGCTTGGTCCGGAGAGGTCGAGCTTGACGTTGTCCTCGAGCGAGTCGTCGGTGACGGTGCCCTCGACGGAGCGATAGAGCACCTCGCCGAAGAAGGCCGGGCCGTCGCCGGCGCCGCCGGCCACCAGGCCGGCCACACCGTAGTAGCCGACCTCGTCGTCGAGCTCGAAGAGGCTGGTCTCCAGGAAGTAGTAGGAGAGGCCGCCGCCGAGATAGAACTGGAGGTTCGCCTCGGGCGCGAAGTTGAAGGCGATGCCCGCCTCTGGAACCACGGCCTCGACCTCGAGGTCGCGCCCGTCGTCGCTGCCGACCAGCTGGCCAAAGTTCTCCGAGAGATCGGGGAAGAAGCTGCCGCG
>CAYXXN010000153.1:0-5102 GCA_964469055.1 uncultured Thermoanaerobaculia bacterium | reverse complement strand
TGCTGGAACGGGCGATATGCACGCTGCATGCGCTGCCACGATCGCGAGATCGTGTTCGAGAGCCAAGTAGCAATTGGCCAGGGTCTGGGCCTCGATGCCCTGCGCGGCGTCGACCACCAGGACAACCCCTTCGCACGCGGTAAGACTGCGGCTGACCTCGTAGCCGAAGTCGACATGACCGGGCGTGTCGATGAGGTGAAAGGTGTGACCCTTCCAGTCGACGCGCACGTTCTGCGCCTTGATCGTGATCCCCCGCTCGCGCTCGAGCTCCATCGAGTCGAGGTACTGCTCGCGCATGTCGCGCGCCTCGACGGCACCGGTCAGCTCGAGGATGCGGTCAGAGAGCGTCGACTTGCCGTGGTCGATGTGGGCGATGATCGAGAAGTTGCGGATGCGCTCGTGGGGCTTCATCGCTCGAGGAACGGACGCCAGGGACGCGACAGCCTACAGCGGGATGCGGCTGGCGGCGTCGACGGCCAAAGGGTCGTCGGCCATGCCACGGCGGTGGGCGAGCAGGGCGGCGTGGGCGATCATCGCGGCGTTGTCGCCGGCGTAGGCGAGCGGCACCAACCGCAGGTCGACGCCGCGCTCGCCGGCCCAAGCGGCGAGGCGCCGGCGCAGCAGGCGGTTGGCGGCGACGCCGCCGGAGACGGCGAGGAGGTCGAAGGGCCGCTCGGCCGCCAGCCGTTCGAGTCGATCCACCAGTTGGCCGACGGCGGCGGCGCGGAAACCGGCCACGAGATCGAGGATCGCTCGCGGCGGCTCGGCGCCCTCCGCGAGGTCGCTCGCGACGCCGCTCCTCTCGAGCTTCTCGAGCTCGAGGAGGGTCTGGCTCTTCAACCCCGAGTACGAGAAATCGAGGCTGCCGTCCCCGCAGCGGGCGATGGCGAGCGGGAAGGCCGCGGGCGCACCCCGCTCGGCCAACTCGTCGACCCGCGGGCCCTGCGGGTAGGGGAGACCCAGGCGCTTGCCGATCTTGTCGAAGACCTCGCCCATGGCGTCGTCGCGGGTCTCGGCGAGGGTGCGCACTTCGGCGCCCTCGACCTCGTAGAGCGTCGTGTGCCCACCGGAGACGACGAGCCCGACGAAGCGGTCGGGGATCGTTTCCGCCGGCGTGCCGTCGACGGCCAGGAACGGCGAGTAGAGGTGGCCCTCCAGGTGGTGAACGGCGCGGAAGGGCTTGCCCATGGCCCAGGCGAGCGCGCGGCCGAGCGAGAGCCCCACGAGCAACGCGCCGATCAGGCCGGGCCCGCGGGTAGCGGCGATGAGATCGAAGTCGCGGAAGTCGAGGCCGCTCGCCGCCAGCGTCTCGCGCGACACCGGCAGCCAGTTCTTGAGGTGCTCCCGCGAGGCGATCTCCGGCACCACCCCGCCCCAGGGCTGGTGCGCCGCGAGCTGGCTCGACACGACCGAGGCGAGCACGCGCCCGGCACCGTCGACGACGGCAGCGGCGGTGTCGTCGCAAGAGGTCTCGATGCCGAGGACGAAGGGCCGCACGCGCTCCACGCCGGCATTCTACGCAGCGTCGCCGGGCCCCTCTCGACGCCAACCCGTTGCCGGACCTGGCACGGGTCTGTGGTATTTTGATGGTATGAGAACTACCATTGATAAGGCAGGAAGAATGGTGATCCCGGCAGAGATTCGTGAGCGCGCGGGGCTCGCGCCCGGGACCGAGCTCGAGGTCCAGCTCGACGAGACCGGGATCCGCCTGACGCGAGCCGTACCCGGGCCGGAGCTGGTGCGGGTCGGCAGGCGGCTCGTCGCCCGGCCCACGGCCCCGGTCGGTTCGCTCCCCATCGTCGACCTCGCCGCCTGGATCGACGAGGAGCGCGACCGGTGGTCCTAGCCGAGCCGGTCTTCCTCGACACCAGCGTCCTCCTGGGCGGGCTGATCGAGCTCGCGGGTCCCGACGCCCCGGCGCAGCGCATCCTCGCCGCCGTCGCCGCGGGCCGCCTGCGGCGGATCCAGACCGCCTGGCACTGCTGTCTCGAGTTCTACTCGGTCGCCACTCGGCTCCCCGAGGAGTTCCGCCTGCGGCCGATCGACGCCCACCGCCTCCTCGAGAGCGAGGTCCTCGGACGCTTCGCGATCCATGACTTGCCAGCGGAGGGCCGCCTCGCCCTGCTCGGCGCCGCAGCCGCTGACGCCGTCGCCGGCAGCCGGATCTACGACTCCCATATCGCCGAGGTGGCGCGTGCGGCCGGGGCTCGCCAGGCGGTCACCGAGAACCGCCGCCACTTCACCGCCCTCCTGCGCCACGGGGTCGCGGTGCTGACGGCCGCCGAGTTCGCGGCCGAGGCGGGCCTCGGCCCCCCTTGACCGTATAGGCTCCCGGCCTACCCGCTACCAACCGGTATGACGGTACCCTTCGCCATCAACGGCCTCGGGCGCATCGGGCGCGCCTTGCTGCGCATCGCGCGCCAGCGGGCGGGGCTCGAGCTCGTGGCGGTCAACGACTTGGGGTCGGCCGAGCAGCTAGCTCGGCTGGTCGCCCGCGACTCCGTGCACGGGGCCTTCGCGGGCACGGTGGCTGCCGGGCCGGGCTCCCTCGTCGTCGACGGCCGGCGGATCGCTGCTTTCCAGGTAGGGGACGGCGACATCCCGTGGGAGACGACCGGTGCGCGCCTCGTCGTCGACGCGACCGGGCGCGCCAACACCCGCGCCGCCGCCGAGCGGCACTTTCGCCCCGGGGTCGAGCGCGTGATCGTCTCGGCCAACGCCTCGGACGTGGACGTGACGATCTGCATCGGAGTCAACGACTCGGCGTACGACCCGGCGCGGCACCGGCTGCTGTCGGCCGCCTCCTGCACGACGAACTGCCTGGCGCCGGTCGCGTTCTTGCTCGACCGCGCCTTCGGCATCGAGCGCGCGCTCCTCAACACGGTCCACAGCTACAACAACGACCAGCGCTTGCTGGGAGCGCCTCACGCCGATCCGCGCCGGGCCCGCGCCGCGGCCATCAACATGATCCCGACGACGACGAGCGCCGTCGCCGCCCTGGGGCGCGTCTTGCCGGCGCTCGCCGGTCGCCTCGAGGGCTTCGCCGTGCGGGTGCCGACCCCGGACGTGTCGCTCATCGACCTCGCCGTGTCGCTCGCCCAGCCGGCCTCGACGGCGGCGGTCAACGACCTCTTCCGCACGGCCGCCGCGGGCGAGCTGGCCGGCATCCTGGCCGTGACGGACGAGGAGCTCGTGTCGTCGGACTTCCTGGGCCGCGGCGAGTCGGCGATCGTCGATCTGCCGCTGACGCAGTGCGTCGACGATCGGCTGCTGCGGGTGGTCGCCTGGTACGACAACGAGTGGGGGCACGCCAGCCGGCTGGCGGACCTCCTGGAGCTGGCCGGCAGGTAGGCTTGCCGCCGGCGAAGGTGGCGATGCGCGCGCTCCTCACGCTCGAAGACCTCGACCTCGGCACCCTGGCCGGCCGGCGCGTCTTGGTGCGCGTCGACTTCAACGTGCCGATGAAGAACGGTCGCCTGCTCGACGCGACGCGCTTGGAGGCGGCGCTCCCGACCCTCGCCGAGCTGCGCGGCGCCGGCGCCCGCTTGGTCTTGGCCTCGCACCGCGGCCGACCCAAGGACGCGCCCGATGCGGCAACCAGCCTGCGGCCGGTGGCCGAGGCCTTGGCCGCGCTGCTCGGCGCTCCGGTCGTTTTCGCCGAGGACTGCGTCGGCGCCTCAGCCGAGGCGGCCGTCGCAGCTCTGCCCCCGGGCGGCGTCTGCCTGCTCGAGAACCTCCGCTTTCATCCAGGTGAGAAAAAAAACGATCCAGCATTTTCCCAGCGGCTCGCTCGACTGGCCGACGCCTACGTCGACGACGCCTTCGGGTCCGCGCACCGTGCCCACGCCTCGGTGGTCGGCGTGCCGGAGCGCCTGCCGCGTAAGGCCGCAGGGCGACTGCTGGTGCGCGAGGTCGAGGCCCTCTCTATCCTTCTGGAGGATCCCGCACGCCCGTTCGCCGCCGTCGTGGGCGGCGCCAAGATCGAGGGCAAGGCGGATACCCTGGAGAACCTCCTGCCGCGGCTCGATCTCCTCGTGCTGGGGGGCGGCATGGCGAATACCTTCCTCGTCGCCCAGGGCCGCGACCTCGGCCGCTCGCTGGTCGAGCGCGAGCGCATCGAGCTCGCCCGCGACCTCCTGGCCCGTGCCGCGGCGCGCGGCACGACGGTGGTGCTGCCCGAGGACCTGGTGGTGACCGATTCGCTCGAGGACCCCAGCCGCGTCGAGACGGTCGCCGCCGAGGCGGTGCCGTCGGACCTCATGGCGGTCGACATCGGCCCGGCCTTCGCGGCGCGCCTCGCCGGAATTCTCGCCGGCGCCGGCACGGTCTTCTGGAACGGACCGATGGGCGTCTTCGAGAAGCCGCCCTTCGACCGCGGCACGCTGGCGGCAGCCCAGGCCGTCGCGGCCTGCCGCGGCTTCACGGTCCTGGGCGGTGGCGAGACGGTGGCCGCCGCCAAGCAGGCGGGCGTCGAAGCGGCAATCTCGCACGTCTCGACCGGCGGCGGCGCCGCGCTCGAGTTCCTGGCGGGCCGCCTGCTGCCGGGTGTGGCGGCGCTGGAGAAGCCGCGATGAGCGCGCCGCCGCGGCCGCTGGTGGCGGCCAACTGGAAGATGCACCTCGTACCCGCCGAGGCGGCCGACTTCTGCCGGCGGCTGGCTCCGGAGGTGGGGGAGGTGGCGGCCGAGGTCGCCATCTTCCCCTCCTTCCCGCTGCTGCCCGCGGTGGCGGCGGCGCTCGCCGGCACGGCGATCGCCTGGGGAGGTCAGGACCTCCACCCGGAGGAGAAGGGCGCTCACACCGGCGACGTCTCGGGAGCACAGCTCGCCGCCTGCGGCTCGACTTGGGTGCTCTGCGGTCACAGCGAGCGGCGGCGCGACCACGGCGAGAGCGACGCGCTGGTCGGCGCCAAGGCCCGCGCCGCGCGCCGGCACGGTTTGATTCCCCTCGTCTGCGTCGGGGAGACGGGGGAGGAGCGGCGCGCCGGCCGCACCCTCGAGGTACTGCGGCGCCAGCTCGGCGCGGCGGTCGCCGGCCTCGACCGCTTCGCTGTCGCCTACGAGCCGGTGTGGGCGAACGGCACGGGCGACACCGCCACCCCCG
>CAYXXN010000152.1:0-5243 GCA_964469055.1 uncultured Thermoanaerobaculia bacterium | reverse complement strand
GGCGTTGCGGAATCTCTGGACCGCCCTCGAACCCGGAGGGCGCCTGCTGCTCTACGTGCCGCAAGGAAGCTGGCTCTACTGCGACCTCGATCGTGCCCTGGAGCACCGCTGCCGGTACGACCGGGCCGGCCTGGAGGCCGAGGTCCGGGCCGCGGGCTTCGCCATCGAGCGCTGGTCGCATTTCAACCGCATCTCGGTGCTCGGCTGGTGGTGGAACGGCAAAGTGCTGCGCCGCACCACCCTGCCGCGCTGGCAGCTCAAATTGTTCGACCTCGCGGTGCCGGCGCTCCGCCGGCTCGACCGCCTGCTGCCCTGGCCGGGTCTCGGGCTGATGCTCTCGGCCCGGCGCGAATAGACTCCGCGCGTCGTGACGGCCGCCAACGACATCTGCCTCGTCACCGGTGGTGCCGGCTTCATCGGCTCGCACCTGGTCGACGCCTTGCTCGGGCAGGGCCGGCGGGTGGTCGTCCTCGATGACCTCTCGACCGGCCGGGAAACCAACCTGCCGGCGGGAGCCGACCTCCACGTGCTCGACATCCGCTCACCGGAGGCAGCGGCGCTGGTCCGGCGTCTGCGACCCACCTACCTCTTTCATCACGCGGCACAGATGGACGTGCGGCGCTCGACCGCAGACCCCGTCTTCGACGCCAGCGTCAACATCCTGGGTACGCTCAACCTCCTGCAGGCCGCCGTCGACGCAGGCGTGCGACAGGTCCTCTTCGCCTCCACCGGCGGCGCGATCTACGGCGAGCAGGAGAGCTTCCCGGCCGCCGAGGACCACCCAACGCGGCCGGTCTCACCCTACGGCGTGAGCAAGCTCGCTGGCGAACGGTACCTCTACTACTTCCACGTGGAACGCGGTCTGGACGCGACCTGCCTGCGCTACGCCAACGTCTACGGCGAACGGCAGAACCCGCACGGCGAGGCCGGTGTCGTGGCGATCTTCATCGATCGGTTGCTGGCCGGCGCCCCCTGCGTCATCAACGGCGACGGCCTCCAGACGCGGGACTACGTCCATGTTTCCGACGTCGTGCGGGCCAACCTTTTGGCTCTGGGCCGGGTCGGTTTCGAGACTTACAACGTCGGCACTGGCCTGGAAACCTCGGTCGCCGCGCTCTACGGCCTGCTGGTGGCGACACTGGCCGTCGATCGGCCACCTACGCACGGTCCGGCGAAGTCCGGCGAGCAGCGGCGCTCGGTGATCGACTCTTGCCGCCTGGCTCGAGAGCCGGGCTGGAGCACCCCCATCACACTGCAGGACGGCCTGCGGCGCACGGCAGACTGGTTTCGCGCCCGCCGACACCGATCGTGAGTCAGTCCGAGGCGGTTGTCGCCACGAGCTGACGCCGCGTTCGGTACAAGAACGACATCGCCACCGCGCAAGCGACCAGCGTCAGGGGGTCGCTCGGCAGCCGGTAGCGCGGCTCGCCGATGCCGAGGGCGCACTGCAGCAGCATGTGGAGGAGCACCGCCACCGCGGCGAGTCCGAAGACACCGAGCTCGGCCGCGGTCGGCTCGAGCGCGCGCCAGCGAGCCCGCGCCGACTCGGGCAGGAGGCAGACCCACGCGCCGGCGACCAGCGCTCCACCGAGCAGTGCCCAGAAGATCGCCGTGGTCGCGAAGTGCACGAGGAGAAAGGGCGTGACGCTCCAAGGCGCGCGCAGTCCCGGGACCGCGAAGGAGAACCACTCCCAGTAGCGGCCGAACGAGCGCCAGACCTGCAGCAGGTAGGCTCGGGGCTCGCGGCGGATCACCAACCGGTTAAGCCGCATGACCTCGCGCGCCGTGCGCCGCTCGTCGCCGTCGAAGTGCGCGACCAGCTCGGGCCAGGCGCGGAAGATGTAACCCTCGGGCCGATGGTGTCGAGCAGCAACGAGCCACGCGTCGCGGTGGCGTACCAGGATCTCGCGCAGCGGCTCCTCCGGAGGCAGGACCTCGACGTAGGCCGCCAGTTGCGCAGCCAGGGCGATCGTCGCCACAGAGGACTCTGGGGCGCTGAACCGCGACTGTTGGTAAAGGGCGAGTGAGCCGGCGATCGCGATCGTCCCCACCGGCAGGATGACGGCGGTGCGCAGCAGCCGGGCTCGCGAGCGGCCGGCCGGGGTCTTCAGGGCTGCCAAGCCGAGGAACGCGGCCAGCGTGGGCGCCGTCACCTGATACACAGGGCGAGTGATGGCGAGGTAGCCGAAAGCCGCCGAGGCCCCGAGCAGGGCCCAGCGCCTCCCGTCGAGGAAGAGGGCGCGCGCGAGGGCCGCGAACCCCAGCATGAGCAGGGACTGGGCGAGGCTTTCGCTTAGCGCAGTATCCGCGGCTTGGACGACCTGCGGTAGCCAGCACGCAACGACGAAGATCACGACTCCTACCCGCCCCACCCCCAGCCTGGCCAGCAGCGTTGCCAGGCTCCACACGGCGGCGGCGTAGAGCGCCAGCTGCGCTAGCACCAGCCGGTAGCCCGGCTCGCCCGGCCCGACCACGACGCGGAGGAAAAGCGGATAGCCGGGCGTCCGGAACTGGAGGTGGTCCCAGCGGAGGTCGGCGAGATCCCGCGCCGAGTCGAGATAGCTCGGCGTGTCACCGCCCCATTCGGCACCGCCGCGCCAGAGCCAGCCGTAGAGCAGCAGGCCGGCGGCGAGCACGAGCAGGGCGGGCCTGCGCCAGGACCGAGCTGGCGTCGTCGTTGCCTCACCGTCCTTCATTGACCTCCGCTCCGCCGCGTCGCGATCTGCTCTCCGAGGAAAACCTCGCTCTCCGCCAGCAGTCCCGACAGCCCCGGCCGAGGCCGGCAGACGACGAGGAACTGAAAGGCGAGAAGACTCGGCCAAAGGGCCGCGAGGCGGTCGGCCACCCAGCCCAGCGGCCGGCCGAGGCGGCCAGGCATCACGGCCCGGAAGGGCGCGCCGATCCCCTCCACGCTGTCCACGTCGTAGCCGCATTCTTCCAGGAGCTGTAGAAGGGAGGCGCGGGTGAAGAGCCGCCGGTGAGTGATGTCCAAAATGCCGCGCTCAGCGTAGTTGAAGCGGCCGAGCAACAGACTGAGACGCACGACCGCGAAGGCCACGTTCGGGGTGGTCAGGAGGATGCGGGGCAGGCTCCCGCTCGTCGCGCCGGTGCCCGCTGCCCGCAGGCTCAGCAGGAAGCGCTCCGGGTCCGCCAGGTGCTCCACGACGTCGAGCAACAGCACAACGTCGAAGTCGGCCAGATCCAGCGGGAAGGGAGACTGGTCGAGATCGTGCTCGACGAATCGCGACATTGCGCCGGCCGGCGGTTGCACGAGGTCCACACCCGTCACCCGCGCGCCCGCGCGTTCGCACTCGCGCGCGACGTGCCCGGGGCCGCAGCCGAGGTCCAGCACCTCCCGAGCGCCCCAGGCCGCCACCTTGGCGAGCGCCCGCTGGTGCGAGGAGTACGGCACCCAGGTCTTGTCGAGGTAGCGCTCCGGCCTCAGGTCGCGATAGCGCATGGAACAGAGCATGCCGAGCCGGTGCATGCGAAAGCGCAGAGTGGCCGTGACGACGTTGCGAGCGTAACGAAAGCCCTGCACACGAGACACTTCGTCGCCGTAGTGCGTCGGGATGGCGAACTCGACCACCTTGGCGCCGACGTGGAAGGCCTGGAGCAGGATCTCGGTGTCGAAGTGGAAGTCGTTGGTGTTGATCTCGAATGGCACCCGCCGCAAGAAACCCGTGGCGTAGGCGCGGTAGCCGGTGTGGTACTCGGTGAGCTGGTTTCCCGTCATCAGATTCTGGAAGCCGGTCAGCAGACGGTTGCCGAGGATCTTGTAAAGCGGCATGCCGCCCCGCGCCGCCGAGCGTAGGCTGTGGAGGCGCGAGCCCAGGATCACCTCGGCGCCCGACTCGCGATGGAGCTCGACGAATCGCGGGACGAGCTCCGGCGCGTATTGGCCGTCGCCGTGGAGCAACACGACGAGGTCGAACCCGTGGTCGAGGGCATAGCGGTAGCCGAGCTTCTGGTTGCCGCCGTAGCCCTGGTTCACCGGGTTGCGCAGCACGGTGGCGTTGGCTGCGCCGCGATCACGCAACCAGTGGCTGGCCACCGCCGCCGAGCGGTCGGACGAAGAGTCGTCGATGATGAGGACGTGGTAGGCGGTCGGGTCCCAACACTCGACCGGCAGGCGGTCGAGGACCGAGGTGATGAGCGACTCGCCCTCGTAGAGGACGACGAAGACCAGAGTGCGAGTGGCTGCCACGGAGGACGACTCTGGCACCGCCGGCGGCGTCGAGGCAAACGCGGCCCGCCTCCCGAGGCCCAGAAGCAGCGCGGCCGGCCCTCGCGGGCCGGCCGTCTGCTATCTGAAAACGGACCCCGCGGGGGGCCCGTTGGGGGCGAAATCAGAAGTCCATGTCGCCCATGCCGCCGCCGCCAGGCATGCCGCCGCCGTCCTTCTTGTCCTCCTTGATCTCGGAGACCAGAGCTTCCGTGGTCAGCATGAGGCCGGCGATGGAAGCGGCGTTGAGGAGCGCCGTCTTCGTCACCTTGGCGGGGTCGATGACGCCCGCCTTGACGAGGTCCTCGAAGACGCCAGTCTGGCAGTTGAAGCCGACATTGCCCTTCGAGGCGATCGCCTCCTTGACGATCACCGAGCCCTCGTAGCCGCCGTTGTTGGCGAGCTGCCGCGTGGGCTCCTCGAGGGCGCGACGGACGATGTTCACTCCCACCTTCACGTCGCCCTCGGCCTGGATGGCCTCGACCGCCGCGATGGCGCGCAGCAGGGCCACGCCGCCGCCGGCGACGATGCCCTCCTCGACCGCCGCCTTGGTGGCGTGCATGGCATCCTCGACGCGCGCCTTCTTCTCCTTCATCTCGGTCTCGGTCGCGGCGCCGACCTTGATGATCGCCACTCCACCCACCAGCTTGGCCAGCCGCTCTTGCAGCTTCTCGCGGTCGTAGTCGGAGGTCGAATCCTCGATCTGCTGGCGGATCTGCTTGACCCGGCCGGAGATCGCCTCGCGGCGCTTGGTGTTGTCGGAATCGGTCACCAGCGTCGTCTCGTCCTTGGTGATGACCACCTTGGTGGCGTTGCCGAGGTCGTCGAACTGGACGTTCTCGAGCTTGATGCCGAGGTCCTCGGTGATCACCCGGCCGCCGGTCAGCACGCTCATGTCTTCGAGCATCGCCTTGCGGCGATCGCCGAAGCCCGGCGCCTTGACGGCCGCCACCTGCAGCGTGCCGCGCAGCTTGTTGACCACCAGGGTGGCCAGCGCCTCGCCCTCGACGTCCTCGGC
>CAYXXN010000151.1:0-5343 GCA_964469055.1 uncultured Thermoanaerobaculia bacterium | reverse complement strand
CTCGAGGTCCGGCGCGCGGAGCTCGTCGCCGGCGGGGCGGAGATCGCGCGACCGACTGCTCCAGGTGAGGGGGAGCCGAGCGAGGCGCTGGACGAGTGGCTGCGGCGGGTGCGGGGGCTGAAGGACTCGCTCCTGGCGGGCGTCGCGGCGGATCCCGCCGCTCGCTCCCCGGCCGAGCAGGCCGCCTGGCTTTTGGCGCACACCCTGGAGTGGTTCCGGCGCGAGGAGAAGGTCGTCTGGTGGGAGTTCTTCCGGCTGCAGAAGGCCTCGCCGGAGGATCTCTTCGAGGAGCCGGCCGGAGCGGCGGGCCTGGAGCTCCTCGGCACGGTCGGGGGGACGGCCAAGTGCCCCGTCCACCGCTATCGCTACGCGCCGGACCAGGACGTCCGCCTCAAGCCGGGCGACACGGCGCATGCGGGGGAGATCGAGATCGGGACCGTCGAGGAGATCGATCAGGCGCAGCGCACCCTCGACATCCGCAAGCGCTCGCAAGCCGCAGCCACTCACCCAGAGGCAGTTTTCGGGTACTTCGTCGTGCCACGAAAGGAGCCCGAGGGGGCGCTCCTGCGCCTGGCCGAGGAGGTGGCCCGCGGGGGAATCGAGGGCGCCGGACTCGACCGCCCTGCGCGCGAGCTTCTCTTGCGCCGGCCGCCGGCGCCCGACGGAGCCGACCTAGTGCGAGCCGGGGAAACAGCCCACGAGGCGGCGAAGCGGCTCGCCCTGGCAAACGAGGTCATCGTTCTCCCGATCCAGGGCCCTCCCGGATCGGGAAAAACCTACACCGCGGCCCGGATGGCCTGCGAGCTGGTGCGGGCGGGCAAGAAGGTCGGCATCACGGCGATGAGCCACAAAGTCATCCGTCACCTACTCGAAAAGATCGGCGAGGCGGCGGCGGAGGAAGGGATCACGGTCCGCCGCGTGCAGCGAGTGAAGTCGAGCGACGATGCCGCGACGGACGGCGACGGGATCCGCGAGATCACCGACAACCCGACGATGGAGGCGGCCCTCGCCCGCGGCGAGGGCGACGTCTTCGCGGGCACCGCGTGGCTGTGGGCGCGCGACCAGGTGCGCGAAAGCGTGGACGTCCTCATCGTCGACGAGGCGGGCCAGATGTCGCTCGCCCTGGCGCTCGCCGCCAGTCAAGGGGGCCGCCGGCTCGTCCTGGTGGGCGACCCCCAGCAGCTCGAGCAGCCGCTCCAGGGGACTCACCCCGAGGGCACCGCGGTCTCGGCGCTCGAGCACCTGCTGGCCGGCCGGGCGCTCGATGGCCGCGCGACGCTGGCGCCGCGCCAGGGCCTCTTCCTCGCCGAGACCCGGCGTCTGCATCCGGCGATCTGCGAGTTCACCTCCGAGCTCTTCTACGACGGACGCCTCCGTGCGCTCCCCGGTCTCGAGCGCCAGGCGCTGATCGGGGGGCCGCTCCCCGGCGCCGGGCTGTGGCTCCTACCCGTCGAGCACCAGGGGAACCAAAGCTCCTCGCCGGAGGAGGCCGTCGCGGTGGCGGAGCTCGTCGGGTCGCTGACCGACGGCAGCGTCGCCTGGGCCGACCGCAAGGGCGAGCGCCGGCCGGTGACCCTCACGGACGTCCTGATCGTCGCTCCCTACAACCTGCAGGTCGAGGAGATCTCGCGCCGCCTGCCCGCGGGCGCCCGCGTCGGCACCGTCGACCGCTTCCAGGGCCAGGAGGCGCCGGTCGTCGTCTTCTCGACCGCCAGCTCCTCGCGCGAGGACGCCCCACGCGGCATGGAGTTCCTCTACAGCCCGAGCCGCTTGAACGTCGCCACCTCGCGCGCCCGCTGCGCCTGCGTCCTCGTCGGCAGCCCGCGCCTCTTCGAGCCCGAGTGCCGGACGCCGCGCCAGATGCGGCTGGCGAACGCGTTTTGCAGGTACCTGGAGCTGGCGCGGGTACTCGGCTAGCCGGCGGCGGCAAGAACGACGGCGTCGGGCGCGTCTTTCTTGTAGAGCGAGAGACCGCCCGGGTGTCAGTATCGAAACGATATGAATATGCTATTCTCTCCCTATGCCCGGCCTCCTCATCAAGGACCTGTCCGAGAGTCTGCATCGCCGGCTCAAAGCGCGGGCCGCGAGGCATCAGCGCAGCCTCGCCAGAGAGGCGCTCGTGATCCTCGAGGAGGCTCTCGAGGACGCGGCGGGGCCGCCGTCTCTGGCAGAGGTGGATCGGCTGCGGATTCGCGGCGGCGAGCCGCTCACGCAGGAGTTCCTCGACCAGGCGCGCCGCCGCGGCAGGCCGTGACGTGATCGTCGCGGACACGAACCTCGTCGCTTACCTGCTGATCGAAGGCGAGCGGACCGAGGCGGCCCGGAGCGTCTGGGAGCGGGATCCCCATTGGCGCCTACCACCCCTTTGGCGTAGCGAGCTCCTGAACTTGCTGGCGACGGCCGTCGCGGCCGGGAAGCGCAGCGAGAGTCAGGCGTTCACGGCCTGGCAGCACGCCTCGGACCTCTTCCGCCGCTCCGAGGTCGAGCCGCGCGCAGAGGACGTCCTGCGAGTTGCCCTGCGCCGCCGCATCTCCGCCTACGACGCCCACTTCGTGGTCGTGGCCGAGCAGCTCGGCTGCCCCCTGGTCACCGCGGACCGTGAGCTCCTCGCGGCGTGCCAAGACGTCGCGGTGTCGCCGGAGCGCTTCGGCGCGCTCGGCTCCTGAGCGCGGCCGATGATGTAGGGACTCAAATAGAGGATGGGCAGGGGGAGCAGGCCCTGGCAGTGGACGACCGACTCGTCCCGGTAGATCGCCAACAGCTCGTGGGAGGCCGCTCGTGCGGCGTGGCCTCACAGCACCCAGGCGTAGCCGATCTTGAAGAAGAGGCCCCGGCTCTGCTGCTCGAGGTCGGTCGGCGTGTTGCCGGCGGGGAGCGCCTCGCCCAGGAACGGCGTGCGGTAGGCGTCGGAGTAGCCCAGGAACAGGACGGTCTGCGGGTTGAGCTTGTAGGAGAAGAGGACCTGGTTGAACCAGTTCTTGGAGCGCGCCTCGACGGGGAAGGTGAAGAGATCGGTGTTGCGCGAGACGTCCTCGTACTGGGTGAGGAGGCGCACGAAGGTGCGGACGTTCAACTGGTAGGTCGCCCGTGCCTCGGAGAGGTGGACGTCGAAGAGCTTGCCCCCATCGACGTCGAGCGCCGCCCAGGTGTGGTCGAGCTCGAGCCGCAGGTGGCGGCCGAGATCGAGGTCGACCTCCGGTCGGAGCTGCGTGACCTCACCCGGGCGGGCGTTGGCGAAGTCGATCTGGTCGCCGACGCGCGCCTCGAGGCCGGTCCAGACCGGCTTCGCGGGCCGCGCCTCGAGGTCGAAGTTCACCCAGTTGTCATCGAAGGTCGTGCCCTGGAACGTCCGCTCGCCGCCCCCGAGCGTCACCCAGAGATAGCTCTGCAGCGGGCCGTCCACCACGGCGTAGATCTCGCCGCGGCGCTCGAGGGGCTCCCCGTCGGGATCGTCGGTGAAGAAGCCGTTGCCGCCGAGAGTGAAGCGCGTCCAGCGGCTCTCCTCCGGGAACCAGTAGCGCTCGAAGAATGGGTTGGCGCGCCGGAAGCCGACCTGCGGCATGAACCCGAGATCGGCCCGGAACTCCGGCCCGATGTCGTGGAGGACGACCCCCGCCGTCCCCAGCCGGTGCTGGTACTGGAGGGCGGTGCGCAGGGCGTGGTCCTGGATCTCCCCGAGCGGCTGGCCGAAGTCGAGCGCGAAGGCGTCCGGATAGCGGGTCTGCGAGCCCAGGGCCTCGATGCGCCAGGCCCAGGCGTCCTTCGACTTGAGCAGCGTGTCGATGCCGAGCACCCGGTTCTCGTAGGTGTCGCCCGAGCGGTCGGTGTAGAAGACGCCGACGGTCGAGGTGCCGGGCAGGTCGCGGCGGTAGCGCAGGACCGTCGAGACGTTCTCCTCCTCGAGGGAGGCGAGGCTCGAGAAGTCGCTCCCCGGGAGCAGCAGGTTGGTGATCGTGTCGCGGGCGACGATCGCCCCGAAGCCGTTGGCGTCCGACTTGCCGGTGACCTTGGCGCCCCAGTCCGGGTCGGCGATGTTGCGGGTGTACATCGCCTGGATGCGGGTGTCGAAGAGATCGGCGCCCTCGAGGAAGAAGGGGCGCTTCTCGGGGAAGAAGAGGGCGAACTGGGTGTTGACGTCGAGCTGCGCCGCGTCGGCCTCGACCTGGGAGAAATCGGGGTGGATCGTGCCGTTCAAGTTGATCCCGGGCGTCACTCCCCAGCGCACGGTCACGCCCGGCTCGGCCTCGGAGTCGCCCGCGAGGTCGTCGGTGAGGGTCGCGCGCTCCTCGGAGCCAGTGGCGGTGAGGGTGGGCGCGAACTCGAGGTTGCGGCCCGGGGTCGCTCCCTCGAAGCCGGTCAGCTTGGCGATGGCGCAGAGGTAGCAGTTCAACCCCCGCACCTGCGGCACCAGGCCGATGCGCTCGCGGGCGTCGCGCGGCCGGATGCGGATCGCGTCGATGCCCCAGGTCTGGGCGCCTGCGGCGGGCGAGAAGCGGAGCGAGGAGAAGGGGATCGCGAGCTCGACCTCGTAGCCGCCCTCCGTCAGGCGGCCCGCCGAGTCCCAGATGGCGTCCCAGGAGTCGTCCTCGTTGCCGGTGATGTCGTTCTGGGTGAGGTCCATCTGCACGCCCAGCGGGTTGACGAAGAACTCGAAGCCGCGGGTCTGGTCGTTGAAGGTGTCGAGGACGAGGCCCACGAAGTCGTCGTCGAAGGCGCGGTCGCGGTCGGCGAGCCGTGCGCGGATGCGCGTCGGGTCCGTGTCGTGGGCGCGGATGGCAGCGTAGAGCCGGTCGTCGTCGTGCGTGAGCCAGAACTCGGTCACCACCGCCGGCGGCACGTTCTCGCCCGGCCGCGTCTCGTAGTCGAGCGTGAAGGTCGGCGCCCCCCGCCAGGGCTCCTCCTCGAGCGCGCCGTCGACGGTGATCGCCGCCGCCGTGCGCTCGATGGGGTAGGTGGGGAGCTCGGCCGCCGGCGGCACGGCCTCCTGGGCGCCGAGCGCCGTCGCGCCGAGAATCGTCAGGCTCAAGGCCATCTGCCGGCGGTAGCTCGCGACCATCCGCCGAGTGGTACGGACGAGTGCCGCGGAAGTTACGCCCAGCCGGCCGGAGGCGCCGGGACTCGGGAGCACCGCAGGCCGGCTTCGGTGATCTCCTCGAGCTCGCGCCGAGTGTCGCCTGTTTGGCAGGAGCCAGGGCTGTAGAGGTGTAGAGTAGGAGGGCCCTCCAGGAGGTCCGTCTGCCGGTCGCATGCGGGCGTGTCAGGCGCCCTGCCGCTCTAGCCCTGGCCCTGGGCCTGTCGGCCGCGGGTTGCGGCGAGCGCCCGCCCAGGCCGAGCAACATCTTG
>CAYXXN010000150.1:0-5350 GCA_964469055.1 uncultured Thermoanaerobaculia bacterium | reverse complement strand
CCGTACTACTACACGGTGGGCGGCAGCGCCGCCGCCGACGGCGTTCCCCGCACGCTCCAGCTCACGGAGCTCGACGCCTTCCGGACGGACGACGTCATGACGGTCGACTTCCGTCTCGAGAAGGAGTTCGCGGCGAGCGGCAACGTTGGCATGACCTTCTCGCTGGACGCGTTCAACCTGCTCGACGAGACCTTCGTCTTGCAGCGCGAGCGCCGGACGAACACCGCGCGGTACGACTTCCTCGACGAGACCCTCTCGCCGCGGATCTACCGCTTCGGTGTCCGCCTGAACTGGCGTTAAGAGATCTCCCCGCAAGGGGTTCGAGGGCCGGGGGACAACCCCCGGCCCTTTTGTTTTTCTGGCGCTCGCCTGCCGCTCGCCCGCGCCGCGGCGCGCCCGCCAAAGCGAGCTAGAATGCCCTCCCCCCAACCCCCGAGGAGAGCCCCATGCTTCGCCGCACGACCGCGATTCACCTGGCCCTGGCGGCCGCCCTCTGCCTGCCCGTCCTCGCCCAGGAGTGGGCCGGGCGGGGCCGCGCCCAGGGGGTGGTCAAGGACGAGGAGGGCAACCCGATCGAGGGAGTCAGCGTCACCCTCCGGATGGGCGACCTGCCCGACGGCCCGGAGGCCGTGGCCACCAACGACAAGGGCCGCTGGGCGGCGGGCGGGCTGGCGGGTGGCGACTGGACCGCGCTGATCGAGAAGCAAGGCTACCTCGGGGCCCAGGGGCCCGTTCACGTCACCGAGTTCGGCGCCGCGCAATCTTTCGAGGTCCGGCTCACCCCCGACCCCGGCGCCGCCATCGACGTGGGCGAGACGCTTTTCGCCGAGGGCAACTACGCCGCAGCGCGCGCCGAGTACGAGAAGGCGCTGCCGGACATGACGGCGGACCGCGCCGCCGCCCTGCGCTCCAGGATCGGCGACAGCTACCTGGCGGAGGGCAACCGCGCGGCGGCCCGCGCCGAGTACGAGCTAGCGCTGGCGGACATCGGGCCGGAGGGCAAGGCGCACATCCTGCTCCAGATCGCCAACTCCCACCAGCAGGAGCAGAACTGGAGCGCCGCCCGCGCCGCCTACGAGCAGGTCGTCCCCTTGCTGCCGCCGGACGATCAGGTCCGGATCCTGCAGCAAGTCGCCCGCAACTACGACGCGGAGGAGAACCGCGCCGGCGCCATCGCGACTCTCGAGCGCGCCCTGACGATCGCACCGGACCACCCCACCCTGCTGCAGCTCATCGCCGACCTGCTCTCCCGCGAGGGGCGCGACGACGAGGCAGAGGCCTACCTGGCCCGCATCCCGGCGGACGCCGATCTGCCGCCCGACATGCTGCTCAACGCGGGCATCCGGCACTACAACGAGGGGGACATGGAGACGGCCCTGCAGCATTTCGACCGGGTCGTGCAGCAGGACGCCGGTGTCGCGGACGCCTACTACTACCGCGGCCTCGTCTATCTCGGCCTGCAGCGCAACGCCGAGGCCCGCGCCGACCTCGAGCGCCTGCTCGAGATGGATCCCGACAACGCGCACGCCGCCGAGGCGCGCGACTTCCTGAGCTACCTCGACAGCGAGCAGTGAGGTCGGCCGGCGGCCGGGGTCGCGTCTGGGCGGCGGCGCTCCTGCCGATCGCCGCCGCCTGCGCCGCTCCGCAGGCGGAGCGGACGCCGTCGTTGCCCGGCGGCACGCCCGTGGTCGTGGTGTCGATCGACACCCTGCGCTCGGACCACCTGCCGGCCTACGGCTACGCCGGCGTCGCCACGCCGGCGATCGACCGGCTGGCGGGCGACGCCATGTTGTTCGAGCGCGCCTACGCTCACATCAGCCTCACGGTCCCGTCGCACTCGACGTTGTTGACAGGGCTGCTACCGGCCCAGGCGGGAGTGCGCGACAACCTGGGCTACCGCCTGGCGACCGAGGACCTGCCGTACCTGCCGCGCCTGCTGCGCCAGGCCGGCTACACGACCGGCGCCTTCGTCTCGGCGTTCGTGCTGCGCGGCTCGACTGGCCTGGCGACTGACTTCGACGTCTTCGACGACCGCATCGCGGTCGTGCCGGGCGAGTCGCTGGGCGGCCTGCAACGTCCCGGGACGGAGACGCTCGACGCCGCGCTCGAATGGCTCGCCGCGGTGCGCGAGCGGCCCCACTTCCTCTTCCTCCACCTCTACGAGCCCCACAGCCCCTACCGCCCGCCCGAGCCCTGGGCCTCACGCTACGCCGCCTCGCCCTACGACGGGGAGGTCGCCGCGGCCGACGCCATCGTGGGCCGCCTCCTGGGGCGACTCGACGAATGGGAGCTCTACGACCGCAGTCTGATCGTGCTGTTGTCCGATCACGGCGAGGGGCTGGGCGACCACGGCGAGCAGGAGCACGAGTTCCTGCTCTACCGGGAGGCCTTGCAGGTGCCGCTGCTCCTCAAGCTGCCGCGCGGCGAGCGCGGCAACACCCGGGTGGCGACCCCGGCCCAGTTGAGCGACGTCCTGCCGACGATCACCGCCCTGCTCGGCCTCGAGACGCCGGAGGGGCTGGCCGGGCGGGCGCTGGTCGGCAGCGACCCGGCGGAGCGGCCGATCCTCTCGGAGAACGTCTACAGCCGGCTGCATTTCGGCTGGAGCGAGCTCGCCTCCGTGATCCAGGGGCGCTACCACCTCATTCACGGCCCTGACCCCGAGCTCTACGATCTCGTCGCCGACCCCGGGGAGCGAGAGAACCTGGTGCGCGACGAAGCGGCGACCGCGCACGCCCTGCGGCGCGCCCTGGACGCCGTCGACCTCGAGTTGCAGCCGCCGGCCGCAGAGGACCCCGAGACCCGCGCCCAGCTCGAGGCGCTCGGCTACGTGGCGAGCTTCGCCGCGGCCGGGGAGGGACCGCGCGCCGATCCGAAGACGAAGCTGGCGGTGGTCGAGCAGCTCTCGCGAGCGCGCCAGCTCGGCCAGCAAGGTGACGACGCGGGCGCCCTCGAGGTCTACCGGCGCCTCCTCGCCGCCGAGCCCCAGCTCGTGGACGCCTGGGAGTACATGGGCCACGCGCTGCGCAAGCTCGACCGCTCGAGGGAGGCCATCGAGGCCTTTCGCCGCGCCCTCGAGCTCTCGGGCGGCGCGCCCTACGTCTCCCTTGCATTGGCCGAGGCCTATGCCGACGCCAATCTCCTCGAGGAGGCCAAGCAGCATGCCCAGATCGCCGTCGCCACCCACGACGTCGCGCCGGATCTGCTGGCGCGGATCGCGCTCCGCGAGGACGACTACGCCGCGGCCGAGAAGTGGACCGCCGAGGCCGTCGCCCGCCGCGGCACCCGCGTGGGTCCCCTCATCACCCTGGCCGACCTGAGGCTCGAGCAGCACCGGCTGCCGGAGGTTTTGGAGCTCACCGAGCAGGCCGAGAAGGAGTGGACCGCCGGCCCCCGCGACGTCGAGCTGATCCGTGGCCTCCACTTCGTGCGCGGCAAGGCGCTCGCCGAGAGCGGCCGGCCGCAGGAGGCCCTCGCAGCCTTCGAGCGCGAGATCGCCAACACGCCTTCCTACACCGCCGCCTATACGCACCTCGCCTACCTGCACGCCGCGCTCGGCGATTCCCGCACCGCCGGGGCCACGCTGCGCCGCCTGGTCGAGGCGAACCCCAACCCCAAGGGCTACGCTGCCGCCGTCAAGACGCTGCGCGGGATGAACGACGCGCGCTCGGCCGCCGCCGTGCTGCGCGATGCCCGCCGGCGGTGGCCCGACGCTGCCGAGCTCGCCGAGCTCTCCGGGTAGCTCCTCCGTATAGACTGCGCGCTCTCCGGCTGCCTGTCGCGGCCCCTGGAGGTCGGGTCATGAACTCCTTCCAGCGCGTGATGATCGTTGCGTCCCTTGCCGCCGCCGCCGCCGCCGGCCAGCCGCGCGAGCCCCTCTTCGTGCCGTCGCCCGACGTCGGGATCGAGGCCCTCGCCGGGCGTCGACAGGCGCAGCTCGACGCCGCCCGCAGCCTCCGCGTCGTCCACGACTTCGCCTTCACCGATCGCCTGCCCGAGAGCGGCATCACCTTCCGCCAGGAGGTCACGCCGGACAGCGCCAAGGCTCTCAAGGCGATCCACTACGACCACGGGACGGGCCTGGCGGTGGCCGACGTCGACGGGGATCGGCGGCTCGACGTCTACTTCGTCGACCAGATGGGCGATTGCGAGCTTTGGCGCAACCGCGGCGACGGCACCTTCGAGAACATCACCGCCGCGGCAGGCGTCGCGCTGCCCGGACGGGTCAAGGTGACGGCGTCTTTCGCCGACGCCGACAACGACGGCGACGCCGACCTCTTCGTCACCACGGTTCGCCATGGCAATGTGCTCTTCGCCAGCGACGGCCAAGGGCGCTTCCGGGACGTCACCGCCGAGGCCGGCCTGGGCTACGTCGGGCACTCCTCGGGCGCCGTCTTCTTCGACTACGACAACGACGGCCGGCTCGATCTGTTTCTCGCCAACGTCGGGGTCTACACCCAGGACCACGAAGGGCCCGGCGGCGGCTACTTCGAGGGCACCACCGACGCCTTCGGCGGCCATCTCCATCCCGAGCGCACCGAACCCAGCATCCTCTACCGCAACCTGGGCGGCCTGCGGTTCCAAGACGTGTCGCAGGCCACGGGCCTCGTCGACAACGGCTGGAGCGGCGACGCGGCCTTCGCCGATCTCAACGGCGATCGCTACCCAGACCTCTACGTGCTGAACATGCAGGGCGACGACCACTACTGGGAGAACCAGCCCGCCCCCGACGGCGGCCGGCGCTTCGTCGAGCGCACGGCCGTGCTCTTCCCGCGCACGCCGTGGGGGACGATGGGGATCAAGTTCTTCGATTTCGACAACGACGCCGATCTCGACCTCGTCCTGACCGACATGCACAGCGACATGAGCCACGAGGTCCCGCCGGCCGAGGAGCGGTTGAAGTCGCTGCTCGAATGGGACGACGCCTTTCTCCAGGGCGGCAGCAACAACATCTTCGGCAACGCCTTCTGGCAGAACCTGGGCGATGGGCGCTTCCGGGAGGTCTCGGACCCGCTCGGGATCGAGCAGTATTGGCCGTGGGGGGTGACCGCCGCTGACCTCAATGCCGACGGCTGGGAGGACCTGTTCATCGCCGCTAGCATGAGCTTCCCCTTCCACTACGGCGTCAACTCCGTGCTCCTGAACGACCAAGGCAACCGCTTCGTCCACAGCGAGTTCGTGCTCGGCGTCGAGCCCCGGCGCGACGGCCGCACGCACGTTCCCTGGTTCGACCTCGACTGCGACGGCGCCGACGCCGCGCACCCCCGCTGCGCCGGCCGGCAGGGGAAGTTCACCGTGATGGGCACGCTCGGCACGCGCTCGACCGTGGCCTTCGACCTCGAGGGGGATG
>CAYXXN010000149.1:458-5425 GCA_964469055.1 uncultured Thermoanaerobaculia bacterium | reverse complement strand
ATCGTCCCCACGTTCACGTGCGGCTTGTTGCGCTCGAACTTCTCCTTCGCCATGGCGTTCCCTCTCCTCTGCGCGCGAGCGTGGGCCCGGGGCGGGTCGCACGCTTCCCTCTGACCGGCTGACCTCTGCTACGGAACCTCAGCTCTTGGAGCCCACGACCGGATTTGAACCGGTGACCCCTTCCTTACCAAGGAAGTGCTCTACCCCTGAGCCACGTGGGCACTCGAAGTGCGTCGAGAGCCCTCCCCTGTCGGCCGCGGAGGAGGGTCGACCGGCGAAACCCGCTAATTATACGGACCTGTAATCGTCCTGTAAAGGCCCCCGGTCCGGCCTTGACCGCGGCCCGCGCCCCCCCTACCTTATGCAGCGCCATGGCCACCTCCCCCTACCCCCTCCATCGGGTCCCCTGCGTCGAGGTGGCCCGCATCCAGCTGCCGCCGGTGGTCGCCCGCCTGTACGACCTCGCCTACAACCTGTGGTGGACGTGGACCCCTTCGGCCCGGGACCTTTTCCGGCGCCTGGACGCCGCGAGTTGGGAGCTGTACCGCAATCCGGTGCAGTTGCTGCTCAACGTCGAGCCCGGGGCCTGGTCCCCCCTGTTGGCTTCGCCGGCCTTCCGCGCGGCCTACGACGAGGTCACGAAAGCGCTCGACGCCTATCTGTCGGGAGCCGGCGGCTCCTGGTACGCGCGGCGGCGCGGCGCCCCGCTGCGCGGCCCCGTCGCCTACTTCTCGGCCGAGTTCGGCCTGCATCACAGCCTGGCTCTCTACTCCGGCGGCCTCGGCGTGTTGTCCGGCGATCATTTGAAGAGCGCCAGCGACCTCGGCTTGCCCATGGTGGGCGTCGGCCTGCTCTATCGCCAGGGGTACTTCCACCAAACGCTCGACGCCGAGGGTCGCCAGCAGCACTTCTACCCCACCTTCGACTTCAGCCGCCTGCCCATGCGACCGGCCGCCGACGAGCTCGGCAGGCCGATCGAGGTCGCCGTCCCCCTCCCGGGTCGCGAGGTCTGGGCACGCGTCTGGGTGGCGCTCGTCGGCCGCGTGCCCCTCCTGCTGCTCGACTGCGACGTACCGCGCAACGACCCCGCCGACCGCGCCATCACCCACCAGCTCTACGTGCAGGGCCGCGAGATGCGGCTCCTGCAAGAGTTGGTGCTCGGGGTCGGCGGGGTGCGAGCCCTGCGAGCCCTGGGCATCGAGCCCGATATCTGGCACGTCAACGAGGGCCACTGCGCCCTGCTGCAGCTCGAGCGGCTGCGGGAGTTCCGCAACGGGGGCGCCGACTCGCGAGACTGGCGCGACCGGCTCGCCGAGCAGGTCGTCTTCACGACCCACACGCCGGTGGCGGCCGGCAACGAGCAGTTCGATGTCGAGCTGGCGCGACGCTACCTCGGGCCCTGGACGACCGCGCTGCGCCTCCCCCTCGCCGAGATCCTCGCCCTCGGCCGCCTCGACCCCGTCGCCGCCGAGGCGCCCATGAACCTCACCATCCTGGGCCTCAAGACCGCACGCCGAGCCAACGCCGTGAGCGCGCGCAACGCCGAGGTCGTGCGCGCGATGTGGGCGCCGCTCGCCGAACGCGATCCACGGACGGCGCCGATCGGCGCCGTCACCAACGGTGTGCACACACCGACCTGGGTGGGTCCGGAAGTCAGCGAGCTGTTCGCTCAAGTGGTCGGTCCCGACTGGCGGGAGCGTCTACTGGAGTCGTCCGCCTGGTCGGCCCTGCACCAGGCGTCGGACGCCGCGGTGTGGGCGGCCCACACCGCGCAGAAGGGCCGCCTGGGCCGCTTCGTCGTCGCCCGTCTACGCGAGCAGTTCGCCCGCCACGGCCGGTCCCCCGACGAGCTGCGGCGGGTCGACGAGCTGTTCGACCCCGCGGCGCTGACCATCGGCTTCGCCCGCCGCTTCGCGACCTACAAGCGGGCGCACCTCCTCTTCCACGACATCGACCGCCTGCGGGACATCCTCGGCCGGGGCGAGGGCGGAGTCCAGGTGGTGCTCGCCGGCAAGGCGCACCCCGCCGACCACGGGGGACAGGAGCTGATCCGGCGTCTGTTCCAACTCGGCCAGTCGGACGAGCTCAGGGGTCGCATCTTCTTCCTCGAGGACTACGACATGCAGGTCGGCCAGATGCTCGCCCAGGGAGTCGAGGTCTGGCTGAATACCCCGCGACCGCCGCTCGAGGCGAGCGGCACCAGCGGGCAGAAGGCGGCCGTCAACGGCGCCCTGAACTTGAGCGTGCTCGACGGCTGGTGGCCCGAGGGCTGGGACGGCGAGAACGGCTGGGCCATCGGCGAGCCGGGGCAGGCGACCGGGGCGAGCGAGGAGGAGTGCGACCAGCGCGACGCCGCGGCGCTCTACCGCCTGCTCGAGGAGGAGGTCCTGCCGGCCTTCGCCGCCCGGGAGGGCGGGTTGCCGCTGGCCTGGATCCGGCGGATGAAGCAGGCGATGGCCACCATCACGCCGCGCTTCTCGAGTCACCGCATGGTGAGCGAGTACCTGGAGCTCCTCTACGCAGCGCCGTCGGTGGCCGCGCCCTCAGCGGCCGAGGCTGCGACGGCCGAGACGATCTGAGTCGGCCAGCCGCCGGCGCCAGTCGGCGGCGAGCTCCGCCGAGAGGCGGCCGGCGGCGAGACGCCACGACCACTGCCCGCGCGGCTCGCCGGGGCGATTGATGCGGGCCCGCGAGCCGAGCCCCAGCACGTCCGGCAGCGGCAGGACGACGAGCTCCGCCGCCGAGGAGAGACAGCGGTGCAGGAGCTCGCGAGCAGCCTCGGCCGCTGCCACCTCGCGACCCAGGTAGGTGCGGAGCCGGTCTCGCTCGACGACGTCCAACCCGCTCTCTAGCCAGCCTCTCAAAGTGTCGTTGTCGTGGGTGCCGCTGTACAGCACGACATCCTCGGGTGCCCGATCCGGGAGGTGTTCGCTGGCCGGGAAGTCCTCACCGAAGCCGAACTGCACGACCCGCGTGCCGGGAGCCCCGAGCTGCCGCCGCAACGCGTGCACCTCCGGCGAGAGGACTCCGAGGTCCTCCGCCACCCAGCGCGCCCCCGAGAAGCGTCGCAGGAGCAGGTCGACTAGTTCCCCGCCAGGAGACTCGAGCCACTCCCCCGTCACGGCGGTCGCAGCGCCCGCCGGCACCTGCCAGGTTGCCGCCAGGCCGCGGAAGTGATCGAGCCGCACTTGATCGAAGAGCGCCAGCTGCCGCTCGACTCGGGCCGACCACCAGGCGAACCCCGCGTCCCGGTGCGCCTCCCACCGGTAGACCGGCTGGCCCCAGAGCTGACCGTCGGCACTGAACGTGTCGGGCGGACAGCCCGAGACCCTCTGCGGGCAGCCGTCGGCGTCGAGCGCGAATAGGGTTCGATGAGCCCAGACGTCCGCGCTGTCATGGGCGACGTAGAACGGCAGGTCGCCCATCACCTCGAGGCCCCGAGCCCGGAGCTCCGAGCGCAGCTGTCCCCACTGCCGGGCGGCCAGGTACTGGCCGAAGACCTGTCGTTCCAGGGCCTGCCGGTGCTCGCGCGCGGCTCCCCGCAGCGCCTGCGGCTCGCGGTCGCGCAGCTCGCGGGGCCACTCGGTCCACGGCCGCCGGTCGCTCCGGCGGCGCAGCACTCGAAACAGGGCGAGATCCTCGAGCCATCCCGCCTCGCGCTCGCGGAACGCGGCGAGCTCCCGCCGCGCCGCCGGGTCGCGGCGGAAGCGACGCCAGGCGAGCGCCAGAAGCCTCGCCTTCTGCCGCCGCGCCTCCGCGTAGCGCACGTGCCCTCCCTCCGCGACCGCCGGCACCATCCCGGGCTCGAGGAGCCCCTCGGCCACCAGCAGCTCGGGACTGACCAGCAGCGGATCGAGCGCCGCCGCCGAAAGGCTGCTGTACGGAGAGTTGCCGGCCGCCGCCGTGGTCACGCCCAGCGGCAGGACCTGCCAGAGGCTCTGCCCGGCGGCGGCCAGGAAGTCGGCGAAGGCCACCGCCGCAGGCCCGAAGTCGCCGATGCCGCACGGCCCCGGCAGCGCCGGAATCGGCATCAGAACGCCGCTGCGGCGTGCCGCGGTCAGGAGAGGGAATCGCCCATGCCGCCCTCGCCCAGCTCGGCGGTGATCTCGGGGCCGACGCGGGTGCCGATCATCGTTTCGAAATCAACCGCGTCCAGTTCGCGATGAGGGTCAGAGGCTTGCTCACATCGCTGTCGGCTGGGCGCAAGGCGACGATCCGCTCGCCATCGGGCGTGACGTCGAAGTCTTCGAGCGGGTGGCGGAACAGCTCGCGCGGCGCCGAAAAGCGCGGCACCTCGCCCGGCTCGACGTCGACCACCATCACGCGGTCGGGGCGAGCGAGGAAGAAGAGCTCGCGGCCGTCGGCGCGCCAGCGCGGGCGCAGCCCGCCCTCGCTCGAGATCTGCCACTTACCGCGTTCACCGTCGAGCGCCTGGAGGTAAACCTCCCAGCGTCCCGACTCTTCGGAGGCGTAGGCGAGCAGGCGGTCGTCCGGCGCCAGAGCCGAATCTTCGTCGAGGAAGGGAGTCGTCACCAGCGGCGCGATCTGCTTCGTCCCGAGATCGAAGCGGAGAATGTCGGTCCCCGACTCGGCGCCCACGGACCCGATCACCAACCACCGACCGTCGGCGGACGCGGCGTGCGGCCAGATCCCCGAGGCGGTCGTTCCGATCTCCTCCGTCGATCCGGTGCCATCGGAGGCACGGCGGAAGATCGTGCCGTCGTTGCGCCGATCGTTGCTGTAATAGACGAAACGGTCGTCCTGCGACCAGACAGGGTTGTTCTCGCTTCCCTCCTCGAAGGTCAACCGGCTGGCCGAGCCGCGGACGACATCGTGGACCCAGAGATCCGTCGCACCCTGTCCGGAGCTGTTGACCGCGAACACCAGGCGCTTTCCGTCGTGCGCGAGAGCGAACTGAGCGAAGAGCTCCCGGTCGCGAATCGATTCCGTTCCGATGCCGCGCCGAT
>CAYXXN010000149.1:0-448 GCA_964469055.1 uncultured Thermoanaerobaculia bacterium | reverse complement strand
GCCGCGGTCGATCTCGGCCTTGGCGATCGAGCCAGACCAGCGAGGAGAAGGTGCCACGGGTACCTGCACGGTAGACCAGCGTGCCTTCGCTCGAGAGCGTCGCGAGAGCTTGCTCGTTCTGGGTGAAGGCGACCGGCGAGGCGACCGGCACAGCATCTCCGGCGAGGGTCAGGCGGCTCGGGTCGAACCCCTGCGCCAACAGCGTGCCATCGCGCCAGAACAGGATCTGCCCACCGGGTGAGAAGAGTGGCGAAGAGTTCGCGGCGATCAGGCGGGTGCGTTTCCCGTTCGCGAGCTCGAGCGCTTCGATCGCACTCTCGTCGCTCCGAGCGCCGGCCTCGGCAGTCTGCGCCAGAAAGAGAATCCTCTTGCCGCCGGGCAGGAAGAGCGGGAAGCGATGGCTCTTCTCGTTGCGCGAGGCGTCGAGCGTCGTCAGCGACTGCGGCGC
>CAYXXN010000148.1:0-5525 GCA_964469055.1 uncultured Thermoanaerobaculia bacterium | reverse complement strand
TACAAGGCCGCGATGTGCGCATGGCTGAGCGAGGCCAGGACCTTCGCCTCGCGCTCGAAGCGCGCCAACCGCTCCGGATCGGCGGTGAAGGCTTCCGGCAGCACCTTGATCGCCACCGCGCGACCGAGGCGCGTGTCCTCGGCGCGGTAGACCGCCCCCATCCCGCCTTCGCCGAGCTTGGCGGTGATGCGGAAGTGGGACAGGCTGGTGCCGATCACCTAGCGGCGACGTACCTCACGGCCGTTGGTCGAGGAGGGAACAGTCTATCCGAGGGGCAGCCGCCCCTCGAGGATCGCCGCCATCACCGCGGCGTCGACGTTCCCGCCGGAAAGGACGACGCCGGCTCGGCCGGCGAGCTCCACCTTGCCCTCGAGGATCGCCGCCACGCCGAGCGCTCCCGAAGGCTCGACCACCAGCTTGGCGCGCTCGAAGAGGAAGCGTACGGCTTCGGCGATCGCGGCCTCGGAGACCGTCACCATCGCGTCCACGTGGGCGAGCACGAGGGGGAAGGTGAGCTTGCCGAGCGAGGGCGTGCGGGTGCCGTCGGCGATCGTCTGCGGGTTCTTCACCGTCTGGAGCACCCCGGAATAGAACGAGCGCGTGGCGTCGTCGGCCACCTCGGGCTCGACGCCGATCACCCGGCAGCGGGGGGCGACCTGCTTGGCGACGACGGCGCAGCCCGAGAGCAGGCCGCCGCCGCCGCACGGAACGAGGAGGGCGTCGAGCTCGCCCGCCTGCTCGAAGAGCTCGAGCGCCGTCGTCCCCTGGCCGGCGATGATGTCCGGGTGATCGTAGGGCGGGATGACGACCATGCCGCGCTCGGCCTCGAGCTTCGCCGCCAGCTCCTCGCGCACCGTCTCGTCGGGGTCGTAGAGGATCACCTCCGCGCCGTAGCCGCGGGTGGCGGCCAGCTTGACCGCCGGCGCGTCCTCGGGCATGACGATCGCCGTCGCGATCCCCAAGAGCTTCCCGGCCAACGCCACGCCCTGCGCGTGGTTGCCGGAGGAGAAGGCGAGCACCCCGCGACGCCGCTCCTCCTCGGAGAGGCGCGACAGCGCGTTGTAGGCGCCGCGGATCTTGAACGCCCCCACGCGCTGGAAGCTCTCGCACTTGAGGAGGACTTCGGCGCCCGCTCGCTCGGAGAGCGCGCGCGAGGAGAGGACCGGCGTGCGGTGCACCACCCCCGCCAGCCGCGAGGCCGCTTCGACGACCTCTTCGTAGGTGCTCACGGCGCAAATTGTACCGGCCGGCCCGCGGGCGCTCCGTGGCCGAGCCCAGCGGCCGCCTCGAGCCCGGCGAGGTTTCGGTGGCACGTTTCCTGCTCCAGCTCCTTGGAGGGGGTAATCGCGCGTCGGGATTGCCCCGGGAAGGATGGACTGTCATGCCTGCGATTCGACTCCATTTGCCAACCGCCCTGCTGGCCGGGCTGCTGATCACGGGCTGCGCCTCGATCGGCGACATCTTCGGAGGCGACGAGCCCTACGACCGCATCACCGAAGTGCGCGGCACGGTCGAGCGGGTGAGCCCTCGCGACGCCCTGATCTACGTCGAGGGCAGTAGCGTCTATCGCAGCAACTTGCGCAACGACGAGGACGAGGTGGCGCTCCACTACGACGACCGCACGGTGGTCGAGTACGGTGGCCGCACCTACGAGCCGCAGGAGCTCGAGCCCGGCGACCGCATCGTGGCCGCCGTCGACGACACCGGCGGTCGGCTGGTCGCTCGGGAAATCGAAGTGACCTACGACGTGTCGAGCGGCGGCGCGCCGGGCGAGGAGCGCGCCGAGCTGCGTGGCTTCGTCCGTTCCCTCGATACCCGCGATCGGGTGCTGAGCATCGAGGACGCCGACTGGCGATGGGGCTTCACGACGGACGACGATGACGAGTACGTCAGCGTCTACTACGACTCCAGCACCATCGTCGAGTACCAGGGCCAGCGCTACACGCCGGAGAGCCTGGAGCGCGGCGACGAGGTGGAAGTCGCGGTCCGCGATCTCGGTGACCGTTACCTGGCCGAAGAGATCGTCGTTCTGGCCAGCGTCCGCGACTGAAGCGTCGGCAGCGCCGTTTACAGATCCTCGAGCAGGAACACGTCGCCCGTCCGGCGGGAGAGCGAGAAGAAGACCCGCGTGCCGTCGGGGGACCAGCTCGCGTAATCGACGACGATGGTCGAGGAGTCGAACGAGGTGACGAGCGTCACCTCACCCGTGGCGAGCGAGACGACGCCGACGTTCTCGTGGTAGACCACCACCAGGATCGCGTCTGGATCGACGGGGGACCACTGGGGGTGCGAGAGCTCGAGCTCGTCTCGGCGGCTCACCTTGCGGGGCGCACCCCCGGCGGCCGGCACGACCCAGATCTGTCGCGGCGCGCCCTCCTCGACCTGGTAAGCGACGAGGTCGCCGTCGAGGGAGACGTCGGCGAAGCTCAGCAAGCGGCCGGCCGGGCCGCGATCCAGGATCCGCCGCTCGCCCGCCAGGCTCTGCCAGACGATGCGGCTTTCGGCCGCCGTCCCCTCGGCCTCGTGATAGACGATGGCCTGCCCGTCGGGAGACCACGCGGGGAAGAACGCGTTCGCGCTCTCCGGCGCCGCCACCTCGCGCGAAGAGAGCCCGCCGAGCTCCTGGACGTGGATCGCGATCGGCAGCTCGCCGCGCGGCTTGTTGTAGGCGAAGCGGCGGCCGTCGGGCGACCAGCGGGCTCCCGTCATGAAGGCTCCCCCTTGCACGCGCTGTCGCATCTCGCGGGTCTCGAGATCCAACGTCCAGACGGCCAGGCTGTCGCCGGCGCGCCCCGAGGCCAGGAGCAAGGTGCGCCCGTCGGGCGCGAGATCCGGATAGTCGTCCGTGCTCACAGCCTCGGTCACCTGCCGCAGTTGCCGGCCCTCGAGCGTCAGCTCCCACACGTCCGGAGCGAAGTGGACGGCGCTGTAGGCCAGCCGTCGCCCGTCGCGAGCGGTCTCCGGCCCCACGTCGCCGGGACCGAGGGTGACGCGCTGGGGGTGAGCGTCCTCGCCGGGGGGGAAGGGGAGGCGCCACAGGCTCATGCTGCCGGGCGTGGCCGCGCGGTCGCTGGCGAAATAGAGCCAGCGGCCGTCCGCCGACCAGGCGGGATCGAGGAAGCCGGCGTTGCCGGTGAGGAGAGCTTGGAACTCGCCGCCGTCCGCCGGGATCACGCGCAACTCGTAGGACGCTGCCCCGGTTGCCGTGACGTAAGCGATCGAGCGACCGTCGGGGGACCAGGCCGGCTGGTAGTCGATCTCGTCATCGTTGGTCAGCGGCTTCGGCTCGCCGCCGCCGGCCGACACGATCCACAGGTCCCACTGCCCGGAGCGCTCCGACTGATAGGCGATCCGCTCCCCGTCCGGCGACCAGGCGGGGTAGGAACCGTTCTCGGCGAGCTTGACGGGGCGGCCTCCCAGGGCGGGGACCAGGAACACGTCGCCGAACCGCCCCTGCACGTACGGCGTGAGCGCCGACATGTTGGGCACCACGGCCAGCCGGCCGCCCCGGTCGCGGGCCGAGACGAAGGCGAGCCGCGAGCCGTCCGGCGACCAGGCGGGCTGCGCGTCCTCCGCCGGATCGTCCACGACGCGCTCGCGGTTGCCGCCGGTGAGCGGCAGAACGACGATGTCGAGATTGCCGCCCTCGTCGGTCGTGTAGGCCACGTAGTTGCCGTCCGGCGAAAGCGTCGGGTCCTGCTCGAGCCCGGGCTCGAAGGTGAGCTGGCGCAGGCGGACGTCGGGGTTGAGCGGGTCGGCCGTCTCGCCGCCCGAGCGCAACAGAGCTCCCACGGCCAGACCTGCGAGCGCTGCCGCCGTGAGCGCCCCGAGCCAGAGAAGCGGGCGCGCCGTCCTCGAAGGTCCTGCCGCTACCGGCGCCGGCGCCACGACGTCATCCCGTCCGGCGGCCAGGTCCTCCAGCGTCACCCGCGCCTCGCCGATGCCCTGCAATCGGTGTCGCGGGTCCTTCTCGAGCGTGCGCTCGACGAGCCGGCGCAACGCCGGGGGAGTCTCCTCCGGCAGCCGCCCGAGGTCCGGCTCGGAGCGCAGGATCGCCGCCAGCACGTCGGTCGTCGTCACCCCGGTGAAGGGCCGCTCGCCGGCGAGCATCTCGTAGACGACGCAGCCGAAAGCCCACACGTCCGCCTCGGCGTCGACCGGCAGCCCCCGCGCCTGCTCCGGGCTCATGTAGGCGGCCGTGCCGAGGAGGACTCCGCCGGCGCTCGGGTAGCCGGTCAGTGTGGGCGAGTGCGTGAGATCCCGCGAGCGCTCGCCGTGCTCGGCGACGAGCGCCTTGGCGAGACCGAAGTCCAGCACCTTGACCGCGCCCCGCGGATCCACCTTGATGTTCGCGGGCTTCAGGTCCCGGTGCACGATCCCCCTCGCGTGCGCCGCTTCCAGCGCCTCGGCGATCTGGCGCGCGATCGGCAACGCCTCCTCGACCGGCAGCGGCCCGCGGGCGATGCGCTCGGCCAGCGTCTCGCCAGGGGCGATCTCCATGACCAGGAAGTGCACCGTCCCAGCGCTTCGCCGCGGCGCTCGACCCGCGGCTCCTTCCCTACCCAGATCTGTTGACAGCGTTCCGTCGGCCACCAGCTCCGCGCTCTCGAAGGAATGGATCGCCGCGATCGCCGGGTGGTTGAGCGCCGCCAGCATCCGCGCCTCGCGCTCGAGGCGCGCGAGCCGATCCGGATCGGCAGCCACCGCCTCCGGCAAGAGCTTGATCGCCACCTCGCGCCCGAGTTTCGTGTCCTCGGCGCGGTAGACGGCCCCCATCCCGCCCTCGCCCAACTTGGCGGTGATACGGAAGTGGCCGAGCGTCGCGCCGATCATCGTGGGACCCTCAGGCGGCGAACGGATCGATCACCTGGAGCCCAGGGATGCGCCGGAAGGAAGCGTCGCGCATAGACGAGACGTTGGCGTCGATGAGACTCACGGCGCCTCGTCGAGGCGGTCGAGGTAGTCGCGACTGGCAGGATCGAAGCCGGCGGCAGGCCGGCCATCGGGGACGACGTGCCAGCTCGCCGCTGGCACCCGTTGGCGCCCGGCAGCCCCTTCGTCTCGAACGGCGCGGCGCAGCAAGCGGTTCGTCAACCGGCTCATGCTCTCGCGCCCGGCCGCCGCCAGGTGCTTCAGCTCCTCGATCAGCCCGGAGGCGAGATCCAGCGTCGTGCGGCTCACAGCGTTTGCCTCATGGTGGCTGCCTCATGACGCGGCGCAGTTTCCATCATGACGCGACACCCCCCTGATGCTACCGCGCCGACCGGTCTCGCCCGGCGACCGCGCTGCGCCGGCCGTTCTACGCTCGCCGGTAGAGCCGCTTGAGCAGCTGGATCTGACCGGCGTGGTAGACGTCGTGGGCGGCGATGCCGGAGATGACGGCCTCGTTGGTGAACTTCCCGCCCGGGGCGACGCGACGCAGCCGCGCCGCCGGCAAGCCGGCGACGGCCTCGCGCAGAAGCCGATGCTGCACGTCGAGCAGCCGCAAGTCGGCGCGCCACGCCGGCGCCGTCGCTTCCACCGGC
>CAYXXN010000147.1:0-5544 GCA_964469055.1 uncultured Thermoanaerobaculia bacterium | reverse complement strand
GCGCGCGCGGACCGCCGGCTTCCAAGTAGGAATTCACGCCATCGGGGATCGCGGCAATCTGATCGCCCTCGACGCCCTGGAGGCCGCCGGCGGCGGACCGCTGCGCGACCTGCGCTGGCGCATCGAGCATGCCCAGGTGATGCGGCTGGCCGACATCGAGAGGATGGCCGAGCTCGGGATCATCGCCTCGATGCAGCCCACCCACGCCACCTCCGACGGACCGTGGGCCGAGGCGCGGATCGGGCCGCGCCGCGCGCTCGGCGCCTACGCCTGGCGCAAGGTGCTAGACGCCGGTGGCCAGCTCGCGCTCGGCAGCGACTTCCCCGTCGAGAGCGCCAACCCCCTACTCGGTCTGTACGCCGCCGTCACCCGGCGCGACCTAGCGGGCAAGCTGCCGGCTGCGGGCTGGCACCCCGAGGAAAGCCTCACGCGAGAAGAGGCGCTGCGCGGATTCACCCTCGACGCCGCCTACTCTCTCTTCCTCGACGACGCTGTCGGCAGCCTGGAAGTGGGCAAGCGCGCCGACATCGTCGTCTTCGACCGCGATCCCATGCAGGTGCCGGTCGACGAGATCCCCGAAGTCCGCGTCGACCTCACGCTGGTCGACGGTGTCATCGCCTTCGCCCGCGACACCGATGGCTGAGATGGTCCGACGCTGCGCCGTCGCTTTGCTACTGTGGCCGCTGGTGGCTGCCGCCCAGGAGAGCGACCCCTACGCGCGCTCGCGCGCGGCGATGGTCGAGGAGCAGATCGCGCGCCGCGGCGTCGAGGACCCCGGCGTGCTCTCCGCCATGCGCGAGGTGCCCCGCCATCTCTTCGTCCCCGACGAGATCCGCGACGAGGCCTACATCGACGACCCGCTGCCGATCGGCGACGGCCAGACCATCTCGCAGCCCTACATCGTCGCCCTGATGACCTCACTGCTCGAGCTCACCGGACGCGAGAAGGTGCTCGAGATCGGCACGGGCTCGGGCTACCAGGCGGCTGTCCTCGCCCGCGTGGCGCGCGAGGTCTACACGATCGAGATCCGCGAGTCGCTCGGCCGCGCCGCCGAGCGGACGCTGCAGCGTCTCGGCTTCGGCAACGTCGAGGTGCGCATCGGCAACGGCTACCAAGGCTGGCCGGAGCAGGCCCCCTTCGACGCCATCATCGTCACTGCGGCTCCCGAGACCATTCCCCAGGCCCTCATCGACCAGCTCGCGGTCGGCGGGCGGATGGTGGTGCCGGTGGGGAGCTACATCCAGGATCTGATCCTCCTGACCAAGACCGCCGACGGCGTCGCCCAGCGCAAGGTCGTGCCGGTGCGCTTCGTGCCCATGATCGGAGAGCAGGACTAGACCTCGGGGATGGCGGAAGGCCTCGAGTTCCTGCCGCTGCCCGCGATCGCCGAGCGCTTGGAGCGCGTGCTGCGCGATTCGCCGGCGGACGAGACCGAAGCGACCTGGCTCGAGCTCGAGCGCGGCAGCGCCGAGAGTCGGGGCGGACCTGTCGAGGCCGCCGTGCATCGGCAGCGAACGGTGACGCTGCGGGTCATCGACCACGGCCGCATGGGCAGTCATCGCACAGGCGCCGGCGAGCCCGGCGACCTCGCCAACGCCGTGCGCCAGGCCGTCGCCCAGTCGCGGGTCAACCAGCCGCTGCGCGGGCTGCCGCACCTACCGCACGACGACAGCGCGACGAGCGCGCTGGAGCTGCTCTGCCCGGAGATCGAGGCCCTGGATCGCCGGCGGGCTCAAGACTGGCTCAAGGGTCTTCGACGAGGACGCGAGACCCTGACGTTGCAGTGGACGACCGGCAGGGTCGCCGTCTTCAACAGCCGCGGGGTGCGGCGTCGCGCCGAGGCCACGGCGATCGGCCTCGAAGCCCGCTGGGGTCGCCGCCCCGGCGCCGGCCGCGCCGCGGACGCCGCCCGTCGACTGCCCGAGCTCGCCGCACCAGAGGTCGTGGAACGGGCGGCGCAGCGGCACGCCCAGGGGGATAGCGCGGAGCTGCCGGAGCACGCCGTCCCCCTGCTGCTCGCCCCGGAGGCGACGATCGAGCTGATCGAGCTGCTGAACGGCGCCGCCCTGACGGCGGCCGCCTACGCCGAAGGCTCCTCGCTGCTGCGCGAGCACCTCGGCGTCCAGGTCTTCGATCGCGCCATCACCGTGCGCGACGACGCGACCGACGCCCGCGGTCTACCCTTCCCCTTCGACCTCGAAGGGACGGCGAAGCGTCCCGTCGACCTGATCCATCAGGGGACCCCCAGGACGCCGGCCCTCGACCAGCGTCAAGCGGCCCAGCTCGGCTTGCCGCCGACGGCGCACGCCGTCTCCGGCAACGACGCGCGCGCCGAGAACCTCTTCCTCGTCGCTGGCGAGGCGACGACCGACGACCTCTTGCAGGCCGCCGAGGGGGGCGTCTGGGTCGGCTGGCTCGACGGCCTGTCCTGCACCGATTCGCGACGGCTGCAATTCCGCGCCTGCGCCCGGGGGCTCCGGCGGATCCGCGGCGGCCATCTCGCCGAGGGCCTGCCCGACGCCCTGTGGGAGGAGAGTCTCTTGCGCGTCTTCTCGGAGCGACCGTTGCTCGGCGTCGAGACGGCGCGGCGGCTCGGGAACGACGGCATCCTCGGCGGCATCCACGCGCCCGCCGTGGCGCTGGCGTCGGCGGCGCCCTTGCGAGCGCTCAGCTGAGCTGGCGCCGCACGAGCACCACTGTCTGATCGTCGCCCTGGCGCGCGCCCTCGGCAAAGCGCGTGACGGCGCGCTCGAGGTGGCGCATCACGTCAGTCAGCGGCGCCGCGGCGTGCTCCCGCACCAGGGCCGCGAGCCGGTCGACGCCGAACTCCTCGCCGGCCGGCGACTCGCACTCGGTGATGCCGTCGGAGTACAGGCACAGCAGGTCGCCGGCGGCCAGCTCGGCCTCCTGCACGCGATAGGCCGCCGCGGCGAAGAGCCCGAGCGGCAGACCGCCGGGCTCCAGCTGCTCGAGACCGCCCTCGGCGCGCAACAGCAGCGCCGGGTTGTGGCCGGCGTTGACGTAGGCCAGACGCCCGGTCTCGAGATCGATCTCCCCCAGCAGCAGGGTGATGAACTTGTTGGGGCCGCTCGACTCGACGACGTGCCGATTCAGGCGGGCCACCATCTCCGCAGCGAGGGGCTCGCGGTCCTGGAGCAGGCGGAGCGCCGAGTGCAGGGTCGACACCAGCAACGCCGCCGGCATCCCCTTGCCGGCGACGTCGGCGATGACCACCACCAGCTTGCCGGGCTCGAGCCCGTAGATGTCGTAGTAGTCGCCCCCCACATGGCGGGCGGGCCGGCTCCAACCCAGCACCTCGAAGTCCCGCGTCTCCGGCAGCTCGGCCGGCAGCAGCCGGCGCTGGATGTCGGCCGCCAAGTCGAGCTCGCGCTCCAGTCGCTCCTTCTCCAGCGCCTGCCGGTGCAGGCGGGCGTTCTGGAGCGCGATCGCCGCCTGGTTGGCGAAGAGCGCCAGCGTGCGCCGGTCCCGCTCGGCGAACGGGCCGACCCCGCTGCGGCTCTCCTTGTCCGCCACCACCAGGAGTCCTCGCGGCTTGCCGTCCGCCTCGATCGGCACGGCCAGCAGGTGCTGCGCACCGGGAAGCAGCCGCTCGCAGTTCTCGGTCGAACCGGAGAGGAGAGGCGCCAGCCGCGGATCGTCGTCCGCCAGGGTGGCCTCCGCCTCGCCGCCCAAGGTGCGATCGAGGCGGAAACCGCCGATCTCGCGCAGGTAGAGAGCCCCGCGGCGGGCGTCGAGCAACGCGACGGCGCTCATCAGCACGGCGTCGGTGACCTCGTCGAGCTCGAGGGTCGAGGCGATCGCCAGCCCGACGTCGTAGAGCGCCTCGAGCTCGACGCCGCGGTAGTTCACTGCGAAGCGCTGCTGATGCAGGCGGCGGCGCAGGCGGCCGGCTTCGAGGCAGGCGCTGAGAGCCACCAGCAGCGGTCCGCCGGCCGGCAGCACGGCAGCCTCGGGCGGGACCACCAGCAAACGGCCGCCGCCGACCACGAGCCCGGCGTCCGTGTCCGGGGCGAGGGTCTCCGGAAACTCGCCCCGCCCGGCGCGGGCGCGACGCTCGAGGGCGCGCTCGCCAAGCGCGTAGAGCGCGGCGCCGTCGAGCGACGCCACCTCACAGAGCAGCGTCACGAGGCGCTCGAGGAGCTCCTGCTCGGTGTCCTCGCGCTGCGCCAGCTCGAGCAGCTCTCGCCAGTGGGTGTGGGGTGCAGCGGCCGCCGGCGCGGTCACGTCACAAAGCCAGCTCGGAGAGCGCCGAATCCTCGTCGGGGTAGATCTTGGCGTACTGCGTGAGGCCCATGATGTGGAAGGTCTTCTCGATGGTCGGCGTCAGCGAGCAGAACGCCAGGCGGCCCTCGATCTCGAGCATCTTCTCGATGATCTCGATCAAGATCGAGATGCCGATCGAGTTGACGATCTTGGTGCCCCCCAGATTCAGCAGCAGGGTCTTCTGGCCGTCGGCGATCAGCTGCCCCGCAACCCGAGCGATCTCCTCCCCGCCCTGGTTGTTGATGTAGCCCTCGGTGTAGACCACGGCCACCTCCGCCCTCCGGCTCGCGGTCACTTTCAGCATCTCGGACATCGTCAGTCTCCGCTGTCTCGCAGTTTGCTCATGACCAACGTCGTGCCGTTCGACCCGGAGCGGATCTCCACGCTGTCCATCAGGCTCCGGATGATCTTCAGACCCCAGCCTCGCTTGCGCTCGGCCTTGATCTTCTCCTCGATGCGCGGCTCCTCGACATCTTCCGGCGAGAACCCGACACCAGCGTCCTCGATGACGATGCGCAGCTCGCGCGGCTCCTCGCCATCGCCCAAGACCGAGAACGTCAGGTTGACCTTGCGGTCGCGCGACTTGCTGTGCTCGAAAGCGTTGACGCACGCCTCGACCACGGCCATCCGGACCTCGTCGATTCTATCGGGGCTCATCTCCATGAAGCGGGCGAGCGCCGTCACGGTCTTCGAGGCCGCGATCTCCATGTCCGGAAGCATGGGGAGGCTCATCGTGACCTCCCGGAGGGTCTCACCCATGACGAGGCTCGGGTTGGTACGTCGGGATGCTATCGGATGGCGTCGAGACGGCGCGACCTAGAAGGCGAGGTAGAGCTCGAGCAAGACGATCGCCAGCGGCTGGATCGCGTTCTGCGCCAGCAACCACAGAAAAGCCGCCACCGTGACCGCGGACAGCGCCCCTCCCACGTTCAGGCTCGGTAGGGCGACTGCCTCGCGGAGGGCTTGCAGCATGGCGGGTTCTCCTGATTCTGGAGACGGAGGCAGCAAGGCCCCTGCCAAACGCGTCGCAGCGCTCACTCTTGCTGCCAACTCTCTGCGCAGAAGCCACTTAGCGAACCGGGCTGGTCGCGAGCCAGCAGCAGAGGCACTCTCGAGATGCGGCATAATGCCGCATCCACAGGCTGGAGGTCCAGCTCTCAACGCCAAAGCACAACGTGATTGTGACCACTCCGCCGCCAAAGAGACACAGTGCCGCAGACGCGGCAAGTTGTCGCAGAGACTAGAATCCCTTGCGCTGCA
>CAYXXN010000146.1:0-5676 GCA_964469055.1 uncultured Thermoanaerobaculia bacterium | reverse complement strand
GCGGGAAACGGGATTTGAACCCGCGACCCCAACCTTGGCAAGGTTGTGCTCTACCTCTGAGCTATTCCCGCCCGCGGCCGGGAAGGATAGTGGCGCCCCTCCGGGGGTGTCAAGCAAGCTCGAAGGCGTCCTGCACGAGCTGGAAGCTCCAGCCACCGGCGGCGGACTCCATGCCCACGACGTCGAAGCGGCAGGGCCCCGGCCAGCCGTGGCGGACGAGGTAGAGGGCCGCCGCTCGACCCAGGCGTCGCTGCCGCCGTTCATCCACCGCTTCGAGCGGCGAGCCGCAGTCGGGCACCGCCCGGGCCTTGACCTCGATGAAGCACAGCGTGTCGCCGTCGCGCGCCACGAGGTCGATCTCTCCGGCGGAGGTGTCGAAGTTGCGTTCCAAGATCGTGTAGCCGTGCTCGACGAGCCAGGCTGCCGCCGCGCTCTCGGCGGCGGCGCCTCGAGCGTGGGTGCTCGGTACTACCCGCGCTTCCATCGGCTTCCCTGCGGCGTGTCCTCGAGAGCGATCCCCGCCGCTGTCAACTGATCGCGTAGCGTGTCCGCTCTCGGCCAGTCCCGGGCGGCGCGAGCGGTCTCGCGCTCGGCGATCAGGCGCTCGACCTCGGCGTCCGACAGTCTTCCGGCACCGCCCGCATCCTTCGCCTCGCCCTCGCCCAGGCTCCCCCCTACTTGAATCTGTTCTTTCCAAGCCCCCGCATCGAGGACACCGAGCACGGTGTCGAGACGCCCCAGGCTGGCGAGGATCCGGTCGCGGTCGCCTGCCCCTACGCCCCCCTGCTCGATCCAGACGTTCGCGTCGCGCACGAAGGTGAAGAGCACGCCGAGCGCTTCCGGGACGTTGAGATCGTCCGCCAGGGCCTCACCGAACTCCTTCTCGAGCTGCTGCAGCCGCTCGGCCACCGCCGGGTTGGCGGCGGCACCCTCACGGACGTGCTCGAGCCGAAAGCGCATCTCGTCGAGGCGCTTGAGCGCCGCCTTGCGCTCCTCCACCCCCCCGAAGGTGAAGTCCAGCTTCTTCCTGTAGTGGGTGGACAGCAGCAGGAAGCGAACGGCGCGCAGGTCGGCGCCGCGCTCGCGGAGGTCCTGGAGAGTGTAGAAGTTGCCGAGCGACTTCGACATCTTCTCGCCGTCGACGATCAGGTGCTCGGCGTGCAGCCACAGCCGGACGAACGGCTTGCCGGTCGCCGACTCGCTCTGCGCGATCTCGTTCTCGTGGTGCGGGAAGATGTTGTCCACGCCCCCGCAGTGGATGTCGAAGCTCTCGCCCAAGTACTTCATGCTCATCGCCGAGCACTCGATGTGCCAACCGGGCCGGCCGGGGCCCCACGGCGACTCCCAGGTGGGCTCGCCGGGCTTCGCCCCCTTCCATAAGACGAAATCGCGCACGTCTTCCTTGTCGTAGGTGTCCTCGGCCACCCGTTCCCCCTGCCGCACCTCCGCCAGGTCGAACCCCGAGAGGCGGCCGTAGTCGCCGTCGGCGGCGATGCGGAAGAAGACCGAGCCGTCCGCCTCGTAGGCGTAGCCCGCGGCGAGGAGGGCGCGGATGATCTCGATCATCTCCACGATGTGCTTGGTGGCGCGCGGGTAGTGCTCGGCGCGCTCGATGTGGAGGGTTTCGAGGTCGGCGAAGAAGGATTCGATGTAGGGAGCCGTGTAGGCGTCGAGGGACACTCCCGCCTGGCGTGCGCCCTCGATCGTCTTGTCGTCGACATCGGTCAGGTTCATCACCTGCACGACGCGGTAGCCGAGGTAGCGCAGGCTGCGGCGCAGGACGTCCTCGAAGAGGAAGGTGCGGAGGTTCCCGATATGGACGTGGTTGTAGACCGTCGGGCCGCAGGTGTAGAGCCGCACTTCGCCCGGGCAGAGCGGTGCCAGCGGCTCCCGACGGCGGCCGAGCGTGTTGTGGAAGACCGACGCGGTCATCCGGGGGGTCTACTTGACGACCCGCAGGTTGCCCGCCAGCCAGGCGTAGTCGTAGCGACGGACGCCCGCGCCGTCGACGGCGAACTGCCGCTCGATCGTGAGATCGCCCTGGCCGCTGGCCGTGGTGCGGAACTCGATCGTGAAAAGGAGCCCCGAGCCCGCCACCCCCGGCACGTCGTCGCCCAAGCGGCTGTAGCCGATGATGAGCCTTCCGGTGCCGTCTCGATCGACGATCAGGGTGGTGCCCACGCCTTCTTCCTCGAGAAAATCGCCCTTGCGCTCGGCGCCCCGATCCCATTCGAGGAAGGCGCTGGGAAAGACCAGGTCGAGCGCCACTCCGAAGAGGTCGTCCACCTCGTTGGCCCGCACTTCGAGCACCAGCCGGTCCGGAGTGGAGGCGTCGGCGGCGTCGAGGTAGATGGTGTTGACCCCGGGCTGGCCGGCGAGGGTGAAGACCAGGCTCTGGGACGGCGGCGGCGGAACGGTACCGCCGCCTCCCCCGCCGCCGCCGCCGCCGCAAGCGGCGACGAGCGCCGCACAGAGCGTCGCGACTACCCCCTTGCCCCTCACGCCATCACCTCCTGCTCCCGGGCCAGCCGCTGGAGATGCCGCCGCGCCCGCTCCCTTTTCAGCCCCTTGAGCCGATCGACGAACAAGACGCCGTGCAGATGGTCCACCTCGTGGCAGATCGCCCGCGCCTGCCACTCCTCGGCGGTGATCTCGAACGCTCGACCCTCGACGTCCTGCGCCCGCACGCGGATGCGCAGCGGCCGCTCGACCTTCTCCGTGAACTCCGGGATGGAGAGGCAGCCCTCGGTCTCGACCCCGCTCTCCTCTTCGACCACGATCTCCGGGTTGACCAGCACCAGCAGGGCTGCGGGATCCTCGCCCACCGAGACGTCGACGACCGCGACCTGGGCTTCGACGCCCACCTGCGGCGCGGCGAGACCCACCCCGGGGGCGGCGCGCATGGTCGCCACCATGTCCTCGACGAGGCTCGCCAGCTCGCCGTCGAACCGCTCGACCCGCGGACAGTCCACGCGCAGCAGGGGGTCGGGGAAGAGCCGGATCCGCCGGACGGGCATCAGGCCGCCCCTGCCAGCCGCCGCGCCGCCTCGGCGACGGCCAGGTCGTTGCCCTGCTGGCGCAGGCTCTCGAGCAACCCGCGCGGGTTGGCGGAGCCGTCGAGCGCCAGGGCCAGCCGTTCCGGGTCGAGCACCAGGAGCAGGGCGCGGCCGCGACCGTGATAGGTGGCGCTCCACGGCCGGTGTTCGAGTAACGCCCGCTCGCCGACCATGCTCCCCGGCGCGAAGCGACCCACGCGATGGGTCTGGCCGAGCACGCCGAGGCACTCCGCGGTCAGCGCCCCGCGGGCCACCACGAAGAGCCGCTCCAGGCGCTCGTCCTGGCGCGCCACGACCTCGTTCGGATCGAGCTCGAGCAGGGCGAAAGCGAGGAAGAGCCGCCGCAAGTCCGGGCTCGCCAGCTCCCGCACCAGCGCCATCTCGGCCAGCCCTGGCCAGAGCTGTTGCGCCTCGACGACCCCCAGGGCGCGGTCGAGCCGGTCGCGAGTGGTCAGCGCGTCGACCACCGTCTCGCGGCGGCCCTCCCGCTGGCGCACGGCGTCCAACCGGACGAAGGCCTCGTCGACCACAGAGCTCGGCGGTAGCTCCTTCTGCAGCCGGGCGAGGAGCGCCACGGCCTTGTCGTAGAAGCCGTCCTCGGCGTAGTCCTCGGCGGCCCCCAGGTAGGTGTGGAGGGCCTTCTCGGGGCTCTTCTGGGCCGCTTGCACGTCGCCGAGCTTCACTTTCGAGTGGTGGTCCCTGGGGTTGGCACGCAGCCTTTGGAGCAGCTCCTCGCGCGCCTCGTCGAGCCGGCCGAGGGTGATCAGATCCTCGATCGAAGGCGTCTCGTCGGGCTTGTCCTTGCCCTTCTTGCCCTTGAAGCGCAGCCGCATGAGGCATGCAATGTGGCGTAGAGAGGACGGTGGCGCAGCCCGCCGGGTACGGGCGTTGGCCAGTATAGCGGAGGCCACGGCCCGCCCCGGACGCAGCCCCTGGCGCGCTCTTTGCGAGAATGGGTGAGCGTGAGGAGAACGACCATGAACCGCGGCCTCTCTTGGGTGGCTCTCGCCTTGCTCGCTTGCCTGGCGCCCGCGCCTGCCGGCGCCCAGGAAGGCGGGGCCTACCTGCGCATTGTCGAGGGCTACGCCGAGCACGCGCTCTCCGGCCGCGGCGGCCTCGAAGTCCTGCAGGCCGCCGTCAACACGCCGCTGGCGGTGGGCGATCGCCTGAGCGCACCGCTGGGGGCGCGGGTCGAGGCCGTCCTCGCCGACGGCTCGCTGGTGCGCATCGGTGGCGGCAGCGACCTGGTCGTCGCGGCGCTCGCCAGGAGCCAGGACCGCGCCGACGGCTTCTCCGCCCTCGACCTCGAGCGCGGCGAGTTGCAGGTGGCGCGGCCGACCTACGCCGGTCCCGAAAGCCTCGAGATCCGTCTGCCGATGGCCACCGTGTACCTCGAGGCCCCGGGCGTCTACCGGCTGTCGAGCGACGGCTACGCCAGCGCCTGGGTCACCGTCCGCGAGGGCTTCGCCGAGTTGGCGACCCGCGGCGGCTCGACCCTGGTGCGCGCCGCGGAGACCGCTTGGCTCGACGGCGCCGACGCGCCCAGGATCGAGCTCACGCGGGCGCCTGGTCGGGACGAGCTGGAGCTGTGGGCCGACGAGCTCGACGGGGCGGCCCGCTACGCTTCGGTGCCCTACGTCGACGAGGCGCTAGCCTATTCCGCGGCCCCTCTCGCCGAGCACGGCGGCTGGGTCGAGGTCTCCGGCCGCCAGGGCTGGCAGCCGTACATGCATGACGATTGGCGGCCCTACACCGCCGGCTCCTGGGGCTACGGGCCGGGCGGACTCAACTGGATCTCGACGGAGCCCTGGGGCTGGGTGACCTCCCACTACGGCAACTGGGACTACCTGCCGGGCTTCGGCTGGGTCTGGTTCCCGGGCGAGCTCTACTCGCCGGCCTGGGTCTACTGGTACTGGGGTCCGACGCACGTCGGCTGGGTGCCGGCCGGCTTCTACCTCTCCGCCTACGCCTCGTACGGCTACGTGCCGTGGTCGGGCGTCTACGGCTGGGTCGGTGGCAGCTGGGCGGACTACTCGTTGTGGACCTTCTGCGGTCTCGACGACTTCGGCCATCGCGGTCATCGCGGGCGCTTCTGGAGTGGCGACGAGCTGGCGCGGGTGACCCGCGGCTCCGCCATCCCCAGAGGGCTGCTGGCGACCGACACGCGGCCGCTCACTCCCGACGTCTGGCACGACCTGGGGGCGGTCAAGACGCGCCTCCTCGCCGCCGGTGGAAAGCCGGTGACGGCCGAGCTGCCGGACGTCACCCGCTTCGCCGTCCGCGGCGGCGCCGAGGATGCCGGTCGCTGGTTCGAGTCGAAGGCGACAGCCCTGCGGCGGGCGGCGGCGACCCGCCCGACCCTCAACACCGGCGCCGGCGTCGCTCGCGGCAAGGGCGATCTCGCGCCTCCCCAGGTCTCGACCGTGCGCCCCGGCGGCACAGCGGCGGCGCGACCGACGCTGGCGCGGCCGACGAGCCCGAGCACGACCTACGTGCGCCCGCAGGGTTCCCTACCTTCGAACCGGCCGCCCGTCGTTACACGCCCGCAGGGCTCGTTCTCCTCGAACCGGCCGCCTGTAGTTACGCGGCCACAGGGCTCGCTCCCTTCGTACCGGCCGCC
>CAYXXN010000145.1:5533-5823 GCA_964469055.1 uncultured Thermoanaerobaculia bacterium | reverse complement strand
GCCGGAGAGCGTCGCCCTGCGCACGATCGACCTCAACCGGCGGGGCGGTCTGTGAGGGACGATCCAGTCCGGTCTGGCCCGGTCGAAGGGATCATCGGTGACTCCAGCGCTCGGCGCGCCCGGGAGGACCGCGAGGCGCGAGACCTCGAGCGGCTCAATCGCGTGGCGGCTGAGCTCAATCAGGAAATGGAAGACGTCCTGAGGTACCAGGCCGAGCCGTAAGGCGCGGCAGACTCCGTCGCGATTGAGCTTCCGCTTTCAGGTTCTGGCGACCGACGGCGCCGCCCGCC
>CAYXXN010000145.1:0-5523 GCA_964469055.1 uncultured Thermoanaerobaculia bacterium | reverse complement strand
GCGGAGGAGATGTTCCTGACGGGCAAGGCCCCCTACCCCGTCGAACGGACGCTGCTGACGACCGGCCTGGTGGCGGCGGGGATGCAGTCCCTGGCCTCTGGTCAGGGCCGGATCGAGACGCCGCACGGTGTCGTCGAGACCCCCGCTTTCCTGCCGGTGGGCACGCTCGGCGCGGTCAAGGGGGTCTCGCCCGCCCAGCTCGCCGACCTCGGCGCCTCGATCCTGCTCGCCAACCTCTACCACCTGGCGGTGCGGCCGGGCATCGACGCGATCGTGCGACTCGGCGGTCTGCACGCCTTCTGCGGCTGGCCCGGTCCGCTCCTGACCGACAGCGGCGGCTTCCAGGTTTTCAGCTTGGCGCGCTTGCGCAAGGTGGACGACGGCGGGGTGACCTTCCGCAGCCACGTCGACGGCGCCGAGATGCGTCTCACCCCCGAGGGCGTGGTGGCGATGCAGGAGCGGCTCGGGGTCGATATCGGGATGGCGCTCGACGAGGTCCCGCCCTGGCCGGTCGAGCGAGCGGCAGCGGAGCGCTCGCTCGAACGCACGCTCGGCTGGGCGCGGCGCTCGCGAGAGGCCTGGTCCGGAGGACCGACGGCGCTCTTCGGCATCGTGCAAGGCGGCATCTACGAGGACCTGCGACTGGAGGCGGTCCGCGAGCTCGCCGCCCTCGATTTCCACGGTCTCGCCATCGGCGGCGTCTCGGTCGGCGAGCCGGAGAGCGAGCGCCGCCGCATCGTCGAGCGAGTGGCGCCGGCGCTGCCGGAGGAGCGGCCACGCTATCTCATGGGCGTGGGCACGCCGGCCGACCTCCTCCATGCCGTCGTACACGGCGTCGACCTCTTCGACTGCGTGCTGCCGTCGCGCAACGGCCGCCACGGCGTCGTATTCGAGGAGGGCGGGGCGCTCAACATCACCAACGCCCGTTTCGCGGAGGATCCGACGCCCCTGCGCTGCGGCGTCTCGCGCGCTTTCCTTCATCACCTGTTCCGCGCCCGCGAGGTCACGGCGCAGGTCCTCGCCACGCTCCACAACCTCAGCTTCTACCTTGACTTCATGCGGGATCTCAGGGAAGCTATCGCGCTCGCCACGCTGGCGGCCCGCGTTCGCGCGGCCCTGCCGGTGAGCCCGGACTCCCCCCCGACCTCCCCCTAGCGCGACGGAGCGTTTCATGGAATTCCTCGCCATGCCCCTGGCCTTCGCCGACGCGGCCATGCCCGGAGGCTCCCTGCTCCAGTTCGTGCCACTGCTGTTGGTGTTCGGCATCTTCTACTTCTTGCTGATCATGCCGATGCGCAAGCGGCAGAAGGCGCACGCCAAGCTCCTCGTCGAGTTGAAGAAGGGCGATCGCGTGATCACCAACGGCGGCATCTACGGCGAGGTCGCGGCGCTCGAGGAGAAGACGCTGATCCTGCGAGTGGCCGACGGCGTGCGCATCAAGGTGGCGCGCAGCGCGATCGCCGGGCTCGAGGGCGAGGAGGGCGCCACCTCGTGAAGGGGCGGCTGCTCTGGCGCAGCCTCCTGATCCTCGGCGTGGCGGCGCTCGCCGCGCTGCTCGCCTTCCCATTGAACGAGAAGGTCAACCTGGGTCTCGACCTGCAGGGGGGCATCCACCTCGTCCTCCAGGTCGAGACCGAGGACGCGGTGCGCTCCGAGACCGATCAAGACATGGAGCGCCTGGTGCAGGAGCTCCGCGAGGGCGGGGCGAGCGCCGCCGCGGGCAACCGCCTCGGCGACTCGAGCTTCGAAGTCACGGGTGTCGCCGCAGCGCGCGACGAGGCGGTGCGCGCCGCGGTACGCGATTTCCTGGGCGAGCAGTTCTGGGACTGGCGGCGCGACGGCGGCAGACTGGTCTTCGAGATGTCGGCGGCGAACCTCGCCCAGATCCGCGATCAAGCCGTGCGCCAGGCACTGGAGACGATCCGCAACCGGATCGACGCCTTCGGGGTGGCCGAGCCGTCGATCCAGCGCGCCCAGCAGTCGGACCGCATCGTCGTGCAGCTCCCCGGAGTCGACGATCCCGAGCGCGTCAAGCGGCTGATCAAGAACACCGCCTTCCTCGAGTTCCGGCTCGTGGACTACCCCCTGGGCGGCGCGGCGGCGCGCAGTCGAGAAGAGGTCCTCGCCCACTACGGTGGCGCGCTGCCCGATGCCATCGAGATTCTCGAGGAAACGGCGCGCGACGCCAACGAGCGACCGGTGGGCGTCGTCTACTACGCGGTCGAGAAGCGCAGCGTGATCACCGGCCGCGACTTGAAGAACGCCCGGCCCGGGCTCGGCCAGTTCAACCAACCAGTGGTGAATTTCTTCCTCTCGCCCGAGGGCGGGCAAGCCTTCGCCCAGGCGACCGGCGCCAACGTCGGCAAGGGCCTGGCCATCGTCCTCGACGGCCAGGTGGTCTCGGCCCCGAACATCCGCACCCGCATCGCCGACCAGGGCTTGATCGAGGGCAGCTTCACGCAGCAGGAGGTCGAGGACCTGGCCACGGTGCTGCGCTCCGGCGCCCTGCCGGCCGGCATCACCTACCTCGAAGAGCGCACCGTCGGGCCTTCACTCGGGCACGACTCGATCCAGCGCGGCCTCAGAGCCGGCTTGATCGGGCTCGGCTTGGTCGTCGCCATGATGCTGGCGATCTATCGCGGCAGCGGGATCAACGCGATCCTGGCGCTGGCGCTCAACGTTCTCCTCATCTTCGCCGCCCTGGGCTACTTCGGCGCCACCCTCACCCTGCCGGGCATCGCCGGCATCGTGCTCACGGTCGGCATGTCGGTCGACGCCAACGTGCTCATCTTCGAGCGCATCAAGGAGGAGCTGCGTCGCGGCCGGCCGGTCCGTTCCTCGATCGAGGCGGGCTTCTCCAAGGCGCTGTCCTCGATCCTCGACTCGAACCTGACGACCTTGATCTCCGCCCTCTTCCTCTTCCAGTTCGGCACCGGCCCGATCCGCGGCTTCGCCGTGACCCTGTCGGTCGGCCTACTGGCCTCGATGTTCACGGCCATCTTCGTCAGCCGCTGGCTCTTCGATCTCGTGCTCTCGCGCCGGCAGCGCCTGGAGCGGCTGTCCATCTAGCTCGGCCGAGGACCGTTCCCCATGGACTTTCTGCGCGACACCAAGATCGACTTCATGGGCCGGCGGCGCCTGTGGATGACGGTGTCGCTGATCTTGAACGTCATCGCGATCCTGGTCGTTTTCGTCCAGGGCCGGCTGAACCTCGGCGTGGATTTTGCCGGCGGCACCCAGCTCACCGTGCGTTTCGCCCAGACGCCGGACGTCAATCAGCTGCGCGAGCTGGTCCGCGGAGCCGGGGTGGCGGAGGCGTCGATCCAGCGCCTGGGCACGGGTCAGGAGAACGAGGTCATCCTCCGCACGCCGCTCGTCGAGGGGCAGAGCGAGGGCAGCCGCGCCCGGATCGAGGCTGCCCTCGACCAGGCGCTCAACGGCGGCCGCGAGAGGCTGGACCTGAACCGGGTGGGCAACGAGGCCTTGGCCGACTGGCTCTTGGAGCGCGATCCGGACCGCCTCAGGGCGAGTGACGAGGCGCTGGCGGCAGAGCACTACCGCGAGCTGGCCGAGCGAGTGGGCGCGCTCCGCCGCGAGCAGGGCCTGCTGACCTCGTGGGTCGCCCTCGACGTCGAGGGCGTGAGCGCGGAGACACGGGCGGCGCTCGAGAGCGGGGCCACCCTCGGCACGTTCGCCATCATCGGCGCCGAGAACGTCGGTCCGCAGATCGGCGCCGAGCTGCGGCGCAAGGCCGGTTTCGCGGTGGCGCTGTCGCTGTTGGCCATGCTGGCCTACATCTGGATCCGCTTCGAGCTCCACTTCGGCATCGGCGCTCTGGTGGCGTCGTTCCACGACGTGCTGATCGTGCTCGGCTTCTTCACGCTCGCCGGCTTCGAGTTCAACCTGACGACGATCGCCGGCTTCCTGACCCTGGTCGGCTACTCGGTCAACGACACGGTGGTGGTCTTCGACCGCGTGCGCGAGAACCTGCGCCAGGGTCCGCGCGGAGACCTGGCCGAGGTGATGAACCGCAGCATCAACCAGACCCTGTCGCGCACGCTGCTGACCGGCGGCACGACCCTGCTCGCCACCGGCGCCCTGCTCTTCCTCGGCGGCGAGGTGCTGCGCGGCTTTGCCTTCATCATCGTCGTCGGCATCCTGGTCGGCACCTACTCCTCGATCTACATCGCCAGCCCCTTCGCCCTGTGGTGGGACACGACCTTCGGGCGGCGGGCGAAGTTGACGAAGAAAGCGGCCTAGTCACCTCCACCCCCGCGAGGCGTCGCGCTAGTTCGCGTAGCCGAGCGTCTCCAGCAATTCGCGCTCGGCGGGATCGGCCGGGGACGGCGGACCGGCGGCCACGAGCCGGGCGACTGCCGCCTCGAGAAGCTCGGCCTCGGGAGTCGCCGGTTCCCAGCCGTCGCCGTCGAGCCCGCCCGGTGTCCCCGCGCGGCCGAGCCGCCAGCTCTCGGCGCCGTCGGCTTCGCGATAGTAGACGGCCTTCCACGCGTCGCCCAGCACAGCCGCTCCGAGCCGGCGCGGCTCGTCGCTGAAGCTGCGGCGCTGAATCAGCCGATGCCGCGCCGGGGGCAGAAGCTCGCCGCGCAGCGCCGGCACGAGGGAGCGTCCCGGCAGCTCTGGCTCGGGCGGCAGTCGAAACAGCGCGAGTAGGGTGGGGACGACGTCCAGGGTCTCGGCCGGGCCGGAGACGACCGTGCCCGTCTCCACGCCCGGACCGCGAACGACCAGGGCCACCCGGATGATCGGTTCGAGGAGCCGCTCGCCGTGCCCCCAGAACCCAGCCTCGCCGTGAGCCTGGCCGTGGTCGGCGACCACCACCATCAGAGTGTCGGCGGTGAGGGCGCGCTCGTCGAGGCCGGCGAACAGGCGGCCGAGGGCGCGATCCATGAGCGCGATCTCGGCGTCGTAGAGGTCGACGATGTGGTGCCGGTCGGCGGTGGTGAGGACGGGCGCCCCGGGGCGGTTGAGTCCGACCAGCCAAACGACCGAGAGAGCGTCGCCCAGCGGTCCGGCGTAGTCGCCCCGGAAGCGCGCCGCCGTCGCCGGCGGCGGATCGTAGGGCTCGTGCGGATCGTAGTAGTGGACCCAGAGGGCGAAGGGCCGTGTGCCGTTACGGTCGAGCCACTCGAGCGCCGCGCCGGTGACCTCGTCGGCGCGCACCTCGACCGGAACCTCGGCGCTGCCGCCGCGCCCGACCGTCGCCTGCGGCAGGCCGAGCGGCGCCAGGAACTTCGGGCGCAGGAGCCCGGCTCCGGTCACGGCGCCGGTGGCGAAGCCGCGCGCCGCCAGGCGCTCGAAGATCGACACCAGCGCCTCGGCCGGCACGATGCCGTTCTCGGTGACCCCGTGGGCCATGGGCGGGAGGCCGGTGAAAAGCGTCACGTGCGACGGCAGGGTCGTCGGCATGCTGCAGGTCACGTCTGCGAAGCGCACGCCCTCGCCGGCGAAGGCGTCGAGGGCGGGGGAGGTGGGGCGATCGTAGCCGTAGGCGCCGAGGTGATC
>CAYXXN010000144.1:0-5909 GCA_964469055.1 uncultured Thermoanaerobaculia bacterium | reverse complement strand
GGCGGGTAACCCATGAGCTTGCGCAGTTTCGACTCGCGCTCGAAAAAGGCGTCGGGTCAAATCAGCGGTTATTTTCGCGCCCAATACATACCAATATTCTTGATCCGAGCGAGTTGCAGTTCATAGACCCACGGATATTTTTCTTTGGCCATCGGGACGATGTCATATTCGACGAGCTGGCCCTCGAGTTCGACGCCTCGGCCCTGCCGCCCCCCGCCGCCGGCTGGCGGCGCACCGTCTTCCTCGAGAGCTGGGGCTGGGACAAGGACGCCGATCGCAGCACCTGGGCGGCCGCCTCCGTCGAGCCCCTGCCGTTCCGAGGGATGACTGGCTACCCCTACGGCCCCGGCGAGGCTTACCCCGACACCCCGCTCCACCGGCGATACCGCGAGGATTGGCTCACCCGGGTCGTCGCGCCGGAGCCCGCGGGAGCCGCGGCCGAGCGCTGAGCTCTCGTCAGCGCCGCCGGAAGGGCAGGGCCAGGAGCTCCAGCAGGCCGAGCCGGCGCTCCTCGCGGAGCTCGGGGAGGCCGAAGCGGTCGTCGGTCGATAGCGCGCGGCGGCGCAAGGTCCCGAACAGGCGGTCCCAGGCGACCAGGACGGTGCCGAAGTTCGAGTCGGTGTCGGCGCGCCGCGGCCGGTGGTGGATGCGGTGCATGGCCGGCGGCACGAAGGTGGCCCAGAGGGCCCGCTCGAGCGGCGCCGGCAGCCGAATGTTGGCGTGCTGAAACTGCGCGCAGGAGAGCATCACGGCCTCGAAGAGGACCAGCCCCCACGGCGAGATCCCGAGCGCCAGCACGAGCGTCAGCTTGGCCGCGGCCGACATCGCGACCTCGCCCAGGTGGAAGCGCGACGCCGAGGTCACGTCGAGGTCGAGATCCGAGTGGTGAACGCGGTGGAAGCGCCACAGGACCGGCACCCGGTGGTAGAGGCGGTGCAAGCCGTAGACGAGGAGATCGAGGAGGGCGATCTCGCCCGGCCAGCGGAGCCAGGGCCGCCAGGCCGTCACCTCGAAGAGGCCGTAGCGCCAGGGCAGCAGCCGCTGCTCGGCCACTGCGAGACAGAGGAGACAGGTGAGACTCACCACCCCGCCATTGATTGCCGCCAGACCCAGGTTGGCGAACCAGCGTCGCGGCCGTGAGGCGGCGGGCGGGTGATCCGGAGCCGCCAGCTCCCAGGAGAGCAGAGTGAAGAGGCCGAAGAGGAAGGCGACGATCCGGAACGACGGCTCGGGCATCGGGAGTCCAGGCGGCAGCCTGAGCCCCAACTCTACTCGTCGAGCAGCCGCTCGACCGCTGCCAGGGCGCGCGGATCCTCCGCCTGGCTGAGCCAGAAGAGGGCCTGGCGCTGGACCTCGCGTTCACCGGCCGAGCGCAGGAGAGCGACCAGGCCGTCGACGGCGCGTTCGTCGGGGAGCTGGCTCAAGGCGAAGACGGCGTGCTCCCGCACCTCGGGGTCGGGATCGCCCACGGCAGCGGCGCGCAGCAGCTCCTCGACGCCGGGCTCGCCCTCCTGGGAGAGCCAGAACAGCGCCTCGCGGCGCAACTCGCTCGACTGGCCCTCGCGGGCGAGGCGCTCGAGCAGGGCCGTCGCTTCGGGCACCGGGCTCAGCTGGAGCGCGAAGACCAGGTGCTCGACGAGGTCGTCGTCGGTCTCGCTCGCGATGAGCCGCGCCAGCGCCTCGTAGCCGGCCCGACGCCTGGCCTCGCCCAGCCAGAAGATGGCGTCGCGGCGCAGCTCCTCCGGCTCTCCGGGCGCCGCCAGGCGGGCCAGGCGCCGATCGGGGTCGCCCCCGGCGTGCTGAGCGATGGCCGCAACAGCCTCGCTCGCGAGGTCGCCGTCGTCGCCCTGGGCGACATCGTCGAGCAGGGCAAGGCTCGACGCCGGCTCGACTCCGTCGAGCCACAGCACTTCGGCCCCCCGGCCGTCGACCGGGCAGTCCGGCGAGACGAGCAACAGCGCCGCCACCCGGCGGGCCTCGGCCCGGGCGAACACCACGAGCGCGGGCTCACCGAGGCGCGCCGAGCGCGCCTCGCTCACCGAGAAGTTCGCCGCTCGCCCCGCGAGCGTGCAGCCGCGGCGCCGGAAGCCCCCGTCGTAGCAGCAGAGGTCGCGGTGCTCCATCGCCGGGACCGACCAGCCGAGCCACCACCCCTCGCCGGCCGTGCCTTCGACGACCGCCGCGGGGTCGGCCGCCTCCCCCCTCTCGACCACCGCCCGCTCGAGGCCTGCCGGCCGCGCCCCCGCCGGCGCGGCGGCAACGAACCCCCCCCGGACCCCCGCTCGTCGACGCATCGTCAGTCCTCCAGGATCTCGGCGAAGAATCGAGCGGCTTCGTCGGAGTCGACCATCGAGAGCTTCTCCAGGGCCTCGCGTTTCAACTCGGGGTCGGTCTCGGAGCGCACGATCTCGACCAGGGCGTCGGCGTCGCCGGCGATCATCAGGGCCTCGATCACCGCCTCCTTGATCTCGCGCTCGGGCCCCCGCCGGTAGAGGCCCACGAGCTCCACGCGTGCCTCGCGGCTGCCGTGGATCCCCATCAACTCGACGGCCTTGCGCTGGATCTGCGGATCGGTCTCGCTCGCCAGCACCCGCCGCAGCAGCTCGGTGTCGCCGGAGACGACGGTCGACTCGAGCATCTTCTCGCGCAGCTCGGGGTCGCGCTCGCGCTCGTAGAGAGCGCGCAGCGCCTCGGTAGCGCCGGAGACGGCGAGGAGCTCGATCGCCTTGGCCCGCAGGTCACGATCGCTTTCGCTCGCAAGCACCTGCTCGAGCAGCCCGGTGTCACCGGTCACGACCGTCGTCTCCAGGAGCTTTTCCTTGAGGTCGCGGTCGCGCTCGGCGGTGAAGAGGCCGCGCAGCTCCTCACTCGCCCCCGAGACGGCGAGCATCTCGATCGCCTTGGCCTTGAGGTCGGGGTCCGCTTCCTGCCGGGCGACGGCGAGGAGCTGCTCCACCTGGCCGCCGACCATGAAGGACTCGAGGATCTTCGAGCGCAGGTCGGGGTCGGAGCTCGTGGCGTAGATCTGGGCGAGCAGCTCGGCGGTCTCCCGGCCGCCGAAGACGCCGAGATACTCGACGGCCTTCCAACGCAGGTCCGGGTCCGACGCGCCCTGCGCCACGTCGCGCAGGATCTCGGAGGCCCTCGGGTCCCCGCTCTGGGCGAGGACGAAGAGGGCGCGCTCCTTCAGCTCCGCTGAGTGGTCGCCGGCCAGGAAGCGCTCGAGGATGGGGATCGCCCGCTCGGGGTTGGTGTGGGCCAGGCTGTTGAGCGCGTAGAGCTTGAGCTCGTCGTCTTCGCTCTCCTCGCCGGAGACGCCGCGGATCTCGACCTCGAGCGCTCGGGCGTCATCGCGCCAGGCACTGTCGCGGAACTCCACGGCGAGCCGCCGCAGCGCCTCGAGGGCCTCGACGGAGCGCCCCCGGCGGTGTTCGGCGTAGGCCCGCCAGTAGAGCGCGGCGTCGGCCTCGGCGCCGCCGGTCTCGGTGATGGCGGCGAAGGCGGCCGCCGCCTCCGCCCAGCGCTCCTCCTCGAGGGCTTGGTGGGCCGCGCGATAGGCGTCGCTCTTGCCGGCGCCCTCGCCGGCGGCGAAGCCAACCGTTCGGTCGAGCGCCGCGCGGGCGCCGCCGGCGGCCAGGGAGAGCAACAGCCAGGTGAAGGCCAGGCTCGCGATCTTCTTGCTCATGGTGCGCTCCTCGTCTCGAATTCCTACGTCGCGGCAGGGTCTCTCAGCTCTGGGCGCTCCGCGCCCCGCTCAGGGTCTCCTGGTGGAGACGCCGGCCGACGATCCGCAGCTTGAACAACAGGTCCTCGCGCGCCAGGCGGTCGCGCAGCTCGGCGGCCTCCTCACCGGACGGCTGCGGCCCGGAGTGCGCCAGCTCGAGCAGGAGGGGCTCGACCTCCTGCAGCAGGTAGGCCAAGTCGAGCGCGCCGGCCTGCACGGCGGCCTGGCGGTACAGGCGCCCGGCGCCGGTCAGCCGCTGCGCCCACTGGCGCTCGAGCGAGAGATCCAGCTCGCCGCTCGCCGGCAGGTTGGCGACCTCGACGAAGAGGCGCTCCGTACGCTCCAGGTACTCGGCCACGGCGATCAGCAGCACGCGGTCGACGGCGACCTCACCCACCGCGACGGTGGGCTCCGTGCGCTCTCGCCAGAGCCCGCCGGCCCAGAAGGCGCCGACCAGCAATGCGAGGAGCGCCGCGGCCACCGCCCAACGCAGGTCGGGCTCCCACCCGGACCACCAGGAGCGCCGTCCGGGCCGCTCCGGGAGCTGCCGGCGCAGCCGCCGCCACATCGCCTCGCCGTAGTCGGCCCCCCGCTCCGGGACCGCCACCTCACGCGGCACGGCGTCGAGCGCCCGTCGCAAATCCTGCCAGCGGGCCGCGACCTCGGGATCGGCCAACGCCGCCTCGATCTCGGCCGGCGACGCCGCCTCTCCGTAGTAGTGGAGGATCAGGTCCTCATCCGACGGCGGTTTCACGTTGTTCTCCCAGGTAGGGCTCGAGGGCGGCGCGCAGCTTGGCCACCGCCCGGAAGACGGCGTGCTTGGTGGCGCCGGAGCGGGTCCCCAACACGGCGCCGATCTCGGCGATCGAGCGGCCCTCCATGTGCCGCAGGACGAAGCTCGTGCGCTCCATGGGGCTCATCGCGGCGAGCGCCGCCGCCGTGACACGCCCCATCTCGGCGCTCTCGGCCACGCGCTGCGGGTGGAGATCGTCGACCAGCCCGTGGCGCTCCTCCGCTCCGGTGGCGTCGAACGGCTCACGCATCCTGCCCTGCCGGCGCATGACGTCGATCGCCCGGTTGACCGCGATGCGGTACATCCAGGTAGTGAACTGGGCGCGGAAATCGAAGCGGTCGAGCCGCTCGTAGGCCTTGAGGAAGGCGTCCTGGACGACGTCCTCGGCCAGGCCCTCGTCCCCCGTCACCCGGTACGCCACGCCGAAGAGATACCGGCTGTGGCGCCGCACCAGCTCCCCGAAGGCCTCGCCGTCCCCGGCCTGGGCCCTCTCCACGAGCTGGGCATCGCTCGGCTCCATACACACCCTTGGACGGGGCGCGCGGCGAATGGTTAGGAGCCGCTACCGCCGCGGGACCGGTCGTGCCTCACTGGAAGTCCTGGATCAGCACCACGTCGCGGGTGGTCTCGCCGCGGGAGACGACGATATGGTCCTCGTCGAGCCAGTCGTAGCCGAAGATCTCGCCGCTCTGGAAGTGGGTGAGCTGGACGGCGGGGCCGCCGTCGAGGGCCAGACGCCAGAGGTTCGATGCGCCGCGCCATTCCGCGTAGGAGAGCGCCCGGCCGTCGGGTGTCCAACGCTGCAGGTACTTGAAGCCGTCGAACTCACCGACCTCGACTGGGGCCCCGCCCTCGGCGGGAATCACCTCGAGAACGTTGCGCAGCAGACCGTTCCGCTCCCGGAAGGCGACGTAGGCGACCCGCCGGCCGTCCGGCGAGATCGCCGCCGTCTGCGTAGTTTCCCGCCCCGCGAGGCGAACGGCGGCCCCGCCGGCGATGGGAGCCCTGAAGAGGCCGCCCTCGGAGTCGACCGCGAAGTAGACGAACCAGGTTCCATCGGGGGCGATCGTGGGACGGTTCTCGCCGGCACCCCGGGTTAGTTGCTGCGGCTCGCCGCCGTCGGCATCCATGCGGAAGATGTGCGACACGCCACCTTCGCGCAGAGAGGCGAAGAGGACCGCGCGGCCGTCCCGAGAGATCGACGGGTCTCGGGCGCGGCCGCCATCGCGAGTCAGACGCAGCGGCTCGCCGCCGGCCGGATCGACGCGCCACAGGTCCAGCTCCCCGCCTCGCACGGCGGCGAACGCGATGCCGCCGGCGGCGGCGCTCAAGTCGAGCACGTTCTCGCGGGCACCGAAGGTGAGCTGCCGGGCCGCCGCCGCCTCTGCGAGT
>CAYXXN010000143.1:0-5948 GCA_964469055.1 uncultured Thermoanaerobaculia bacterium | reverse complement strand
GGCACCTCGAGCACCAGCTCGTCGTGGACGGTCAGCAGCAGGTGTGCCTCCGCGTGCTCCTCGGCGAGCCGGCGATCGACGGCGATCATCGCCTTCTTCAAGAGGTCCGCCGCCGTGCCCTGGATGCGGGCGTTGATGGCCATCCGGCGGGCGTTCTCGCGCAGGTTCCAGTTGCGCGAGTTCAAGTCCGGCAGCCAGCGGATGCGACCGAAGAGGGTCTCGACCTTGCCGCTCTTCTCGGCGGCCGCCAGCGTCTCCTCCATGTAGCGCTTCACACCGGCGTAGCGCGCGAGGTAGGCGTCGATGAAGGCTTGGGCCTTGGAGCGCTCGATCCCCAGGTTCTGCGCCAGGCCGAAGGCGCTCATGCCGTAGATGATGCCGAAGTTGATCACCTTGGCGGCGCGTCGCTGCTCGGCCGAGACCAGCTCCGGGGCGCTGTCGAAGACGGCGGCGGCGGTGGCGCGATGGATGTCGAGGCCGGCGGCGAAGGCCTCGATGAGCGCCGGCTCCTCGGCGATGTGGGCGAGCACCCGCAGCTCGATCTGGTTGTAGTCGGCCACCAGGAGCCGCGCCCCCGGTGGTGCCAGGAAGGCGCGGCGGATCCGCTTGCCCTCCTCGGTGCGGATCGGGATGTTCTGCAGGTTCGGGTTGGCCGAGGAGAGCCGGCCCGTCGCCGCCACCGCCTGCAGGTAGCGGGTGTGGAGCCGGCCGTCGGCGGCCACCAGGGCGGGCAGGGCGTCGACGTACGTCCCCTTGAGCTTGGCCAGCTCGCGGTGCTCCAGGAGCTTCGCCGCCACCTCGTAGCCCTTGGCGGCGAGCTCCTGCAAGGTCTCGGCGTCGGTCGAGTAGCTCTTGGTCTTCTTGGTGCGGCGGCCGGTCGGATACCCCAACCGCTCGAAGAGCACCTCGCCCAACTGCTGCGGCGAGGCGAGGTTGAAGCTCTGCCCCGCCAGGGCGTAGATCTCGTCCTCGAGCCGCGCCATGCGCTCGCCCAGCTCGCGGGACATCTCGGCGAGCGCCGCGCGGTCGACGAGCACGCCCCGCTCCTCCATCGCCACCAGCACCGCGATCAGGGGCTCCTCGAGGGTCTCGTAGACCTCGGCGAGCCCCTGGCGGGCCAGCTCCGCCGCCATCCCCGGCGCGAAGCGGCGCGGCAGCTCGACCTGCTCGGCGGCGAAGACCCGCAGCGCCACCTGCCCGAGTCCCGGCTCGGCGCCCCGCTCCCAGCCCGCCTCGCGAGGGCTGACGGCCTTGTAGTCGAGGCGCTCCAGAGCGACTTCCACCAAGCCGTGCTTGCCGGCCGGCCGCAACAGATACGAGTAGAGCATCGTGTCGGCCAGCCGACAGCGACAGGCGGGCCGCTGCCCGGCGAGTCGGAGAACCTCCTTCAGGTCGTGACCGGTGAGCGTGCGCTCTGGGTCCGAGAGCCAAGCGCCGAGCGAGGCGCGCACGGCCTCGCGCAGCCCCGGCCGGCGGAAGTCCGCATAGACGATCTGCTCTTCGGCGAGCACGGTCAGGCCGATGGGCCCCGCGCCGTCGCCGAGGACGCCCACGACCAGCTCCGCCGACGCCTCCTCGACCCTCGCCGCCCAGGCCTCAGGCGTCGTCAGCTCCTCCGCCGGGTCCACGGCCTCCTGTCCTTCCTTACCCAGTTCTTCCAACCAAGACGTGAACTCGAGCTCGCGGTAGAGCTCGCGTAGAGCCTTGGCGTCGGGGGGCTCGTGCTCGAAGGCCGCGGGCTCGAAGGGGATCGGCAAGTCGGTGTGGATGGTCACCAGCTCCTTGGACAGCAGCGCGTCGTCGCGATGCTGTTCCAGGGCGGTGCGCTGAGCCTTGGCCGTCACCTCGGCGGTGCGGGCCAACAACTGATCGAGTGAGCGGAATTGCTGCACCAGCTGCCGCGCTCTCACCTCGCCGATTCCCGGCACGCCTGGAACGTTGTCCACGGAATCGCCCATCAGGGCGAGGAGGTCCGGAACTCGCTCGGGCGGCACACCGAAGTCCGCCTCGACGGCAGCGGGGTCATAGAGCTTCTCACGACCCGTGTGGAGCACCTTCACGCGGTCGTCGACGAGCTGCATCAAGTCCTTGTCGGCCGAGACGATGACGACGTCGTAGTCCTCGGCGGCCGCCCGGCGGGCGAGCGTGCCCAGCACATCGTCGGCCTCGTAGCGCTCGAGCTCGATCACGGGGATGCGCAAGGCCGCGAGAGCTCTTCTGACGTAGGGGACCTGGACCAGGAAGTCCTCGGGCATCGGGGGCCGGTTGGCCTTGTACTCGGCGAACTTCTCGTCTCGCACCGTCGCCCCGGGGAGATCCATCGCTACCCCGATCAGTTCCGGCTTCTGCTCCCGCAGCAGCTTCTTGAGCATGTTGAGGAAGCCATAGACGGCGTTCGTCGGCGTGCCCTTGGAGTTCGACAGACCGCGGATCGCGTAGAACGCGCGGAACATGTCGGAGTAGCCGTCGATCAAGAACAAACGGCGCCGGGGATGTGGCACACGGCGATTCTACGGGGTGCGATAATCCCGGCGCCGGTCCAGGCACCGGCAAGGAGGACGGCATGTTCTCGGCGATGGGTCTGCTGTCTTGGATCGGCATCGGCTTGCTGGCCGGCGCGGTGGCCAAGTTCGTGCTCCCGGGCAAGGATCCCGGCGGGTGTTTGCTGACGATCGGCATCGGCGTCGTCGGCGCGCTGCTCGGCGGTTTCCTCGCTACGCTCTTGGGTTTCGGTGGGCTGTCCGGATTCGACGTCCGCAGCTTCGTCGTGGCGACCCTGGGCTCGCTCCTCTTCCTGATCCTGTTGCGCGCCTTCAGGAGGTAGCCGGGCGTGAGGCGCGCTGGCCGCAACGGGGCGCTCGCGGCGCTGGCGGTGGCCGCGCTCGCCGCCGCGGCGACGCCGCCGGAGCGCGCCCTGACGCTGCGCAACACGGGGCTCGCCGAGCTCGAGAACGAGCAGCCGGCGCGCGCCGAAGAGGCCTTCCGCGAGCTCGTGCAGCTCCTTCCCGACGATCCGCTGCCGGCGGCGAACCTGGCGATCGCGCTCCTGCGCCAGCAGCGCGGCGAGGAGGCGCTCGGGTGGATCGGCGAGGCACTCGCCCTGGCGCCGGGCCGCGGCGACCTGCTCGCCATCCGCGGCGAGGTCCTGCAGTGGAGCGGCCGGCCCGAGGAGGCGCTGGCGAGCTTCCGGGAGGCGGCGATCGCCGCGCCCGACGATCCCGAGATCCAGTACGCATTCCTGCGGCAGGCGGCGAATCTTCCCGGCAGTGTCGCCGCGCCGGCGGCGACTGAGACTCTCGAGCGGTTGGCGCGGCTGCGGCCGGAGAACCTACTCGTGCTCTTGCAGCGCGGCTCGCAGGCGCTCGTCGCCGGCGACCGCGCGGCGGCCACCGCCGCCTACCTGCGCGTGCGCGAGCTCGTTTGGCAGGCGCCGGCGGTCGCCGGCGAGCTGGTCGAGGACGTGATCGAGGCGCTCGAGACCGCCGACTTGGCACCCGCCCGCTTGCCGGCCCAACGGCTGGAGAACGTGCTCAAGGTGGCGCCGATGTACCGCGAGGGGCTGCGCGAGCTCGCCACCGGCATCCAGGGCGTCCCCCTCACCCGCTTCCACGACGAGCCGGCGGCGGCGCGGTTCGGAGAGCCCGTGCCGGTCCGCTTCATCGGCCGATCCCTGACCGACGCTGCGGCCGTCGCCCTGGCGAGCGGCGACTTCGACGGGGACCAGAGAACGGACCTCGCATGGGCGACGGAGAACGGTGGCGTCGTGGTGGCGCTGGCCGGGCGGAAGTTCGCGCCCGAGGCGACGATCGGAACGGCCGGGCTCGCCGGGCTCGCGGCGTTCGACCTCGACAACGACGGGAGCTTGGAACTGCTCGGGTACGGAAAAACGGGCTCGGTGCTGCTGAAGGGCGCGGGGAACGGGAGCTTCACGGCGGCGACGGAGGCGGCGGGGCTCGCCGGGGCGCACGGCCGGGCGGCGGCGCCCTTCGACTTCGACATCGAGGGCGACCTCGATCTGGCGCTCGCGGGCGGCGAGGGGGGACTCGAGCTCTATCGCAACGCGCTGGCCGGGCCCCTCGAGGCGGTTGGCGCCCGCGTGTTTGGTGGAGCCGATGCGGCGGCTGCGAGGTTTGGGCGCGAAGCGGGCGCGGCGTCGGCCAGCGATCTCGACCGCGACGGTGATCTCGATCTGCTGCTCGCCGGCGAGCGCGGCCTCGTGTGGCTCGACAACCTGCGGCAGGGCGAGTTCGCCGATCGCAGCGCGGCGGCCGGCCTCGCCGGCGCGGCGCCCGTCGCCGCCGTCGCGAGCGCGGATCTCGACAACGACGGCTGGCCCGACCTCGCCGTCGCCGGGTCGGGCTTGACGCTGCTGCGCAACGACCACGGCCACTTCGCCCCGTTCCGACTCGCCCGACCGCTCGTGACGACCGCCCGCTTCACCGCCCTCGCCCCTGCCGACTTCGACAACGACGGCCGTCTCGATCTCGCGGTGGGAGGGCCCGGCGCCGTCACCATCCTCGCCCAGCGCGACGGGCCTTCCTTCGATTTCTTCCCACTCGAGCAGTTCGGCGGCGGCGCCGACGCGCTCGCGACGTCCGACTTCGACGGCGACGGCGACGTGGACCTGGCGACCGCCGGTCCCGGGGGCGTCTTCCTGCTCGACAACCAGGGCGGCAACCGTAACCACTGGCTCAGCGTGCGCCTGCGGGGACTGGTCCAAGGCAACAGCAAGAACAACGTCTTCGGCCTGGGCTCGGTCCTCGAGGTGCGCGCCGGCCGCGCCTATCAGTTCCGCGAGGCGACCGGCGATGTCGTGCACTTTGGGCTGGGGGCGATCACCAGGCCGGATTTCCTGCGGGTCGTGTGGACCAACGGCGTTCCGCAGAACCGGATGGCCCCGGACCCCAACCAATGGGTAGTCGAGGAACAACTGCTCAAGGGGAGCTGTCCCTTCCTCTACGCCTGGGATGGCGAGGGCATCCGCTTCGTCACCGACCTGCTGTGGGCGGCGCCCCTGGGACTGCCGGTGGCGGAGGGCGCGTGGGCAGGAGCGGATCCGAGCGAGTTGGTGCGGGTTGACGGTGCGGTCCCGCGGGAGGGTGTCTACGACCTGCGGGTCACCGAGGAACTGTGGGAGGCCGCCTTCATCGACCAACAACTGCTCTGGGTAGTGGACCACCCGGCCGAGGTCGAGGTGGCGAGCAACTTGCGGGTACTGCCCGGCCGCTCCCAGCCGGAGGTCGTTCTCGCGACCGGCGATGTGCGCGCCGTCGCCACGGCATGGGATGCGGCCGGGCGAGACGTGACAGATCGGGTAAGACGGCGCGACGAGCTGTACGCCGACGGCTGGCGCGAGAGCGCTTACCAGGGCCTGGCGGCGGAGCCGTGGCGTTTCACGTTCGATCTCGGGGAGGCGCCGGTAGGACCGGTGCGGCTGCTGCTCGACGGGTGGATCTTCCCCGCCGACGCCAGCTTGAACCTGGCCATCGCGCAACGCCGGGATCTCGCACGGACCACCACTCGACTCGAGGTCGAGACCGTCGCCGGCTGGGAAGTGCTCCTACCTGAAATCGGTTTTCCGGCCGGCAAGACCAAGCCGATGGTCGTCGACACGCCTGCGCTCCCGGAAGGGGCGAGGCGCCTGCGGATCGTGTCCGATCTCTGGCTCTCGTGGGACCGCATAGCCTGGTCCACAACTGCCGCCGACGGGACGGCGCGCATCGTCGCGCGCCTCGCCCCGCATCGGGCCGACCTCGCCTTCCGCGGCTTCTCGGCCGTCGTGCGGCAGGCGCCGAACGCCCCGCACGCGCTCGACTACGCGCAGCTCGCGGCCGCTTCGCCGTGGCTCCCTTTCCCGGGCCGTTACACCCGCTACGGCGACGTGCGCGAGCTGCTCGAGGCGGCGGACGACCGCTCGGTCGTCCTGGCCGCCGGCGACGAGCTGGCCC
>CAYXXN010000142.1:0-6077 GCA_964469055.1 uncultured Thermoanaerobaculia bacterium | reverse complement strand
TGACGTCCACCTCGGTCCCCCCCTGACAGACCGGCACCGCTGCCCTCCCCCCGGAGAGCCCCCTAGCGGGGCCATGATGAGAAGCCCCGGCATCCTAGCGACGGCAGCCGTCACTAACCAATCCACAAAACGAGGGGGTTTCCTACTGCACTTGCAGGAGGCGCTACAGGACCTGGTGACGCAGGGCCCAGGCCACGGCCGCGGCGCGGTTGTGCACGCCGAGCCTCTCGTAGATGGCCTGGACGTGGGAGCGCACGGTCTGCACGCTCATGCCGAGCGCGCCGGCGATCACCTGCGGCGAGTCCCCGTGGGCAAGCCGGCGCAGGACCTGGACCTGTCGTCGCGTCAACTCGACCTCGGCAGCGTGCCGGTCGTTCCACCAGGCCGGGAGACCGCCCACGGCTCCCGGCTCGCTGACTGCGAGTAGGCGATCGATCACCTCGTCGGCTCGCCGCCGCCGCCGCACCGGCTCCAGGACGTAGACGATCTGGTAGGACTTGCTGGGGCCCAGCACGACGATCGGAGACACGGAGACCCGCACGCGCTGATTGCCGGCTTGCGTCACCTGCAGCTCGAAGGGATGGATCCCCTCGCCGGCGAGGAGCGTCTCCCAGACGGCGAGCGGGCCGGGAGCGAGACGGTTGCCGAAGACGTCTCTGGCCTCCAGCACCTCATGCAGCAGCCTGCCGGTCGGGGGCCGGCGCTTGGACCAGCCGACGAGTTCGTGGAAACCGCGGTTGGCCGCCAGGATCCGGTCGCCCTCGTCGGTGGCGACCGCCGCTTGACGTGCCCGATTGACCAACTTTGCCGCATCCACTGTGGGTCCTCTCCCCAAGGACCCGAGGCATCGACCTCCAGGGTAAGACTGCTTGGCTATTGTAAGCCCGTTTTCCCCGCCGACGCTTCGGCCCTAGAGGCCGGGGATCGTGACGTCCACCGCCGTCACCGGCCCGAACTCCTCGAGCGGGCGATCGCGGCCCTCGGTAGGACCCACGACCAGGATCGCGAAGCCGTCCGGATGGAGCCGCTCACGGGCCGACCGCTGCACCTCCTCGAGGGTGACGGCGCGAATGCCGGCGGCGTAACGCGCCAGCCAATCGAGCGGATAGCCGAACAGCTCGTAGGTGAGCTGCTGGCCCATCACCTTGCGGGTCGAGTCGGAGTTGAAGACGAAGGCGGCGAGGATCGACTGCTTGGCCTTGGCGACCTCCTCTGCGCTCGGTGGCTCGGTCGCCAGCCGGCGGGCCTCGCCGAGGAGCGCCGCGATGCCCCGCGCGGTCGTCTCCGTCTTGGTGGTCATGAACAGACGGGTCAGGCCCGGGTGGTCCCAGTCGCTGCCCACCCCGCCGGACACGGCGTAGGCCAGAGCCTGTCGGGTACGCACTTCGGCGAACAACCGCGAGGCCATCGACCCGGAGAAGAGCTCGTTCAACACCTGCAAGGCGTGGTAGTCCGGGGCGTCGCGACGAATGCCGAGGTGCCCCATGGCGATGCTCGACTGATTGACGTCGTCCCTGGCCACCGCGAAGACTCCGGCCGGGGCCTCCGACGCGATCCCCCCTTCGAAGGCGGGGGTCGTGGGGCCGCGCGGCCAGTCGCCGAACACCTCGCTCAGGAGAGCCAGCAGCTCCTCGCGCTCGAAGTCGCCCACCACTCCGAGCACGACGTTGTTCGGGTGGTAGAAGCGCTGGTGCCAGGCGAGGAGGTCCTCGCGGCTCACCGCGTCGACCGAGGCGAAGGTCTCGGTGCGGGCGTACGGCGAGTCGACGCCGTAGACGACCTCGCCGAACTCCCGGAACAGAATGTCCTGGGGATCGTCGTTCTGGCGCGCGATGGCCGAGCGCAGCTGCGCCTTGGCGACCTCGATCTTGGCGGGCTCGAAGACGGGTCGTCGGAGCACGTCGGCGAAGGCGCGCAGCACCTCCGGCAGGTCCGCGGCGAGACAGCTCATGGAGGCCGAGCCGCTGTCGACGCCGATCCCGGCCTCGATCGACGCCGCGCGGTTCTCGAGGAAGTCGTCGAGAGCGTCGCTCGCCATGGTCGCCGTGCCGCCCGTGCGCTGCACGGTCCCGGCCAGGGCGGCGAGCCCGACCTTGTCGGCGGGCTCGAAACGCGCGCCGGTGCGGATCCGGGCCGTCGCGTCGACCAGCGGCAGCTCGTGGTCCTCGAGCAGCATGACGACCAGGCCGTTGGCGAGCACGATCCGCTCCGGCTCGGGGATCGTGAAGTCGCGCAGCGCCGGGAAGGTCAGCTCCTCGACCTCCGCGACCTGCGCCCTCGCCGGGGCGAGCACCAGCGCCGCGACGGGGAGCAGTCTCCAGGCTCGACTCGGCAGGGCGTCCTCCCGCTCAGCGGCCGGCCGGGCCGGTCTCTGGAGCCGTCTCCTCGGCGCGCGTGACGATCTCCCCGAGGGTCCGGTTGCCCGGCACGAGCGCGGCGCTCGCCACCCGCCGGATGTCGTCCTTCGAGACGGCGTCGATCCGCTCCAGGTAGCGGAACAGCTCGCGCCAGTCGCCGAACCAGAGCTGATACTGGGCGAGGTTGAAGGCCAGGCCCTGATTGTCGCGCAGCGAGCGCAGCAGCGCCGCCTTGGCGCGGGTCTTGAATCTGACCAGCTCCTCGTCCGTCACCGGCTCGCTCTTCAGGCGCTCGATCTCGCCGCGGATCGCCGCCTGCACCTCCTCGTTCGAGCTCTCGGGCGTCGGAAAGGCGTAGACGATCCACAGCGGCGGGTACTTGCTGCCCGGGAACTGGGAGAACGAGCCGACCTGCGCAGCGATCCTGCGGTCGCGCACCAGCGTGCGATAGAGCCGGGAGGTGCGACCGCCCGAGAGGATGTCGTCGATCGCGTCCCAGGCCGGCTGATCCGGGTGGGTCACCTCGCGCACGTGGTAGCCCTCGAGGTAGACCGGCTGCGAGGGATCGACGAGCACCACGCTCTTCTCCGCCGTCTGCGGCGGCTCGACGGTGCGCAGCGGCTGCGGTTCGGGCCGGCCGGGGACGCGACCGAAGTAGGTCTCGAGCAGGGGCAGCAATCGGTCGGCGTCTACGTCGCCCACGATCGCCGTGACCATGTTGGCCGGGGCGTAGTAGGTCGCGAAAAACCGCTTCGCGTCGGTGATCGTGAAGGCTTCGAGATCGCTCATGAACCCGACCACCGGCTGCTGATAGGGATGGGCGGTGTAGGCGGTGGCCACGAACTGCTCGATCAGCCGGCCGAGCGGCTGGCTGTCGGTGCGCAGCCTGCGTTCCTCCTGCACCACGTCACGCTCCTGGTAGAACTCGCGGAACACCGGTTGCAGGAAGCGCTCCGATTCGAGGTAGGTAAAGAGCTCCAACTTGTTGGCCGGCAGCGAGTAGAAGTAACCCGTGCTGTCGGTGTTGGTGAAGGCGTTGACGCCGAGGGCCCCGGCGAGCGACAGGATGTCGTCGAGCTCGTTCGCCTCGACGTACTTCGACGCCTCCTCCTGGAGCCGGCGGAAGGTCTCTTCCTGCCGCGCGAGCTCCGCGGAGTCGGGCGCCAGCTTCATGCGCTCGGTCTGCCAGGCCTGGTAGGCCGCCTCCATCGCCTCGATCGCCACCTTCTCGGCTGCGAAGTCGGTGGTGCCGATCGTGGGCGTCCCCTTGAAGGCCATGTGCTCGAACATGTGGGCGAGGCCCGTGATGCCTGGCACCTCCTGCGCCGAGCCGACATCGACGAGCGTGGCGAACGAGAACACCGGCGCCACCGGCCGCTCGACGATCAAGAACGTCCAGCCGTTGTCGAGCACGCGCACCGTCGTGTTGCGCTCGAAGGCCACGAGGTCCTGGGCGCGCCCGCTGCCGCTCGCCGCCAAGGCGAGGAAGGCCAGGCTCGCGAGAACGCGGCGGGGGCCGCTCGATCCGGCTTCGTTCGGCACGCGAGCCCTCCCGGGACCGCGGGAGCTTAGCAGCCCTCCACCCCCTCGAAGGTCACGACGATCTTGCCGAACGCGACACCCAGCGCAGCCGCGGCATAGGCCTCGGCGATCCGCGGCCACGACACGACGTGGTCGACGACGGCTCGCAAGCGGCCGTCTGCCAGGCGGCCGGCGGCGAACTCGCCGAAGGCCGCGACTAGCGTCGCCTTCTCGGCGCGCGAGCGGGCGCGCAGAGTCGAGCCGACCACCGTCAGCCGCCGGCGCAGGATGAGACTCAGGTCGATCTCGGCGCGGACGCCCGCGAGCAGGCCCAGCAGCACCAGCCGTCCCCCGGGTGCCAGGGCGGCGAGGAGCGCGGGGAGGTGGCGGCCGCCCACCAGGTCCAGGGCGAGGTCGGCCTCGCGGCCGGCGGTGGCTTCCCGCACGCGAGCCGGCAAGTCCTCGCCCAGCTCGCAGAGCGCGGCGGCGCCGAGCGCCCGCAACGGCTCGAGCCGTTCCCGGCGGCGGCCGGCGGCGACCACGGTGGCGCCGAGCTCGCGGGCGAGCTGGACCGCGAAGCTGCCGATGCCGCCGGCGGCGCCCGAGACGATCACCGTCTGCCCCGGCGCCAGGCGGCCCTCGCCGACCAGGTTGGCCCACGCCGTGATCGCCGCCTCCGGCAGTGCGGCCCCCTCGGCGAAGGACCAGCCCGGCGGCAGGGGCAGAAGCTGACCACTCGGCGCGGCCACCCGCTCGGCGTGCCCACCGCCGCCGAGCAGAGCCATGACGGCCTCTCCGACCCTCCAGCCGGCGACCCCTTCGCCCACCGCCTCGATGGTGCCGGCGCACTCGAGACCCGGCCCCGCGGGCTCGCCGGGCGGCGGCGGGTAGAGCCCCTGGAGCTGCAGCAGGTCTGCACGGTTGATGGCCGTGGCGCGGACCTTGAGCAGCACCTCTCCCGGGCCCGCGACCGGCGCCGGCAGCTCGCCGACGACCGGCTCGGGGCCGCGCGTCGGGTCGAACGGCAGGACGGCGCGCATCAGGAGCTCAGGGGCGCGGCGTCAGCCCCAGCGCCTGGTGGTCGGCCAGCATGCAGCGGTCCTGGACGACATCGATGCCGGCCGCGAGGAGGTCGCGAGCAACGCCGTCGTGCCGGATCCCGAGCTGCAGCCAGACCACCCGGGGGAGTGGTCGCATGGCGAGGAGCTCCGGGAGGTGGGCGGGCAGATGGTCGCTGCGGCGGAAGACCTCTACCACGTCGACGGGCTCGGTGAGGTCCTCGAGGGTGGTCACGAAGTCCCTCCCCCAGGCCTCGCGGCCGAGGAAGACCGGGTTGACCGGCAGGAGCCGGTAGCCCTGCTGGGCCAGATAGTCGGGCACGAAGCGCGCCGGTTTGGACACCTCGATGTGCGCGCCCAGGACGGCGATCGTGTGGCTCTCCTCCAACACGCGACGCACCTCCGCGAGATCGGTGAGCTCCCGCGCCACGGGCGCGAGGCTATCCCAGGCCGCCGCGACGGCAGACGCGGGAAGGAAACGCGCCCGCCCCGCGTTGCAGAGTGAACAAGCCGCCCCGGAGGGCCCCCGCGGAGGAAGGCGGCCGTCAGGAGGTTTTTACCCATGAGGAGCCTTCGTTTCCGTTTTCTGGCCAGCCTGGGGATCGCCCTCGCCCTGGCCGGCTGCATCGCCCTGACCGTCGGCGACGTGCAGGCGTTCCGCCTCTTCTTCACCCTCGACCAAGTCCTCGCCGAGGGGCAGCAGGTCGAGGCGCACAACTCGATCTTCCCCGCCCAGGTCAAAGTGCGCCGGGACTGGGTCAAGATCTTCGGCCAGTTGGACGCCGGCGGCGGCCTGCCGGATGCCGTCGAGGTCGAAGTCGTCCTCACCAACCTCGCCAGCCAGCAGGCCTACTACACCTTCCGGGTGACGCTGCCCATCGCCGCCGATGGCTCGTTCTCGCAGCGCAAACGGTTCCTGCGCCACATCGCCGCCGACACCCTGCAGACGGTCCTCGTGCGCCCGGTCGGCGGCCCGATCCCGCGCGACACCCGGGTGGCTCTCTGCGTCGAGGTGTCGAAGAAGAAGACGCACCTCTCGGCGGATAGTGCGTGCGTTGCCGGCGGCGGGGGTGGCGGCGGTGGCGGCGGTGGCGGCGGCAACGTCGCCCAGGTGCAGGTCTTCGACAACGCCTTTAGCCCC
>CAYXXN010000141.1:0-6133 GCA_964469055.1 uncultured Thermoanaerobaculia bacterium | reverse complement strand
GCGCTCGTCCAGGAGCGGGCTCTCCGAGGTCACCGTGATGACCTCCTCGACCGCCGCCGACAACGTCACTTCCAAGCTGGTGTTGCGGTTGAGGCGGACGTCGATGTTCGGGTACTCGACGGTCGAGAAGCCCTCGAGCTCGGCCGTCAAGCTCCAGGCTCCGGGTTGGAGCGCCAGGTACCGCACCTGACCCTGCGCGTTGCTCACTTGCACGCGCGGGGCGCCGGCGCCCGCGAGGGTGACGGTCACCCCCGGCAGCGGCGCGCCTTCGCTGTCGTTCACTACCACGTAGACGTTGCCCGCCTCCTCCTGGGCCCGCGCCGCACCCGCGACGCCGACGAGCAGGGCCAGGGCGAGGATCGCGAGCCTCTGCAAAGTCCTCTGACGCATCTAACCGACCTCCTTGATTCGTTGTTGCCTTGCCGGATCGCCGGGCGACCCGAGTCCGGTGCCGTGCCGCGCCGACGGTCGGCGCGCGGTGCGCCGGAGGCTTCGCCTACCTCACAGGGCAAGGGGCGGACCACGGAGGTCGCGGCGGCTGCCGCTCCCCGATTCCTTCGCACGATTCCCTGCTGCGGCGCCGCTCTCGGGATCCGCAAACTCACCCTCCTCAGCCTCTCCCTCAGCGGGTCCTCTGGCGCACCTCGACTCTCGCTCCTGCGGATTCAACGATTCGGACCCTGCGCTTCCGACGATTTGAACGGCGTTGCTCCTTCTCGCTGCCGCAGGTCGTCCTCGGCACGTTCCCTGCATTCCCTCGAAAGAGGCGGGGCATCTGCATATGCAGTAATGTCGCTGCCCATGCCACGGCTCAGAAGAAGCGACGCGCTCGACAAGCTGCTCGGCGACAGCCCATACGACCCGCTGGATTGCGTGTGCAGGAACTTGAAGCGGGCCAGTCGAGTCGTCGAGGCCTACTACGACGACGCCTTTCGCGAGGCAGGCCTGACCGCCAACCAATTCACCGTGCTGATGACTCTGGCGCGTACTGGGGGGCTGACGGTGAGCGAGCTGGCCCGCTGGGTGTCTATGGATCCCAGCACCGTGCCGCGCATCGTCGCGCCGCTCGCCCGCGAGCGGCTGATCAGCGTGCGGGCCGGCAAAGACCGCCGCGTCCGGCACCTGCGGGCGACGGTCAAGGGTCGCCGCCGGCTTGCCGCCGCCTTTCCCGCCTGGCTCGTTGCCCAGCGACGCCTGGTCGAAGCGCTCGGTCCGGCGCGCTTGCGGAGCCTGCGCGGCGAGCTCGGGTCGGTGCGCGGACTGCTGGACGGCGCCCGGGAGGGCTCCGCTTGAGGCCCAGCGCCCGGAGCGCTCGCCGACGATGAGTCGCGACGCGCCCCTGCCACCGGAGGTCGACATGATCGCCGCCACCCCACGCGAAGGCGTCACCGCCGGCGATCGGCCGCCGGCGCTGCGCTTCGGCGAGTTCACCCTCGATCGCACCACCGGCGAGCTCACGCGCCACGGCGTGCCGGTCAAGATCCCGCCGCAGCCGGCGCTGGTGCTGCAACACCTGGTCGAGAACGCTGGCCGGCTGGTCACCCGGCGCGAGCTACAGGAGGTCCTGTGGGGCGACGGCCGCCACGTCGACTTCGAGCAGGGCTTGAACTACTGCATTCGGCAGGTGCGGGAGGCCCTCGGGGACTCCGCCGAGACCTCGCGCCACATCGTCACCGTGCCGCGGCGAGGCTACCGCTTCGCGGCGCTTACCGAGGAGCTCGCCGCCGTCGCGCGCACGGGGCCACGCCAGGCGCAGCGCTGGTGGGGGCCTGCGCTGCTCGCCCTGCTGCTGTTCGCGGCGGCCGCGGGCTGGGTGACGCTACGCGACGGAGGCTCACCGGCGCCCGCGCAACGGATCGCTGTCACGCCATTCGCGGCGCCGGCTCCCGAGGATGCGACCGTGGCTCGGGTGCTCTACGAGGAGCTGCTCGTCGATCTCGAGCAACACGGACGTGGGCTCGAGATCGTGGCGACCGGGGAGGCGGCTGTCGACCTACGGCTCGACGGCTCGGTCTACCGCCGCGGCGAGGAGCTCACCCTCGCCCTGCGCCTGCTGCGGATTGCTGACGGAGTGACCGTCTGGAGCAGGACCTTCCGCCAGCCCGTGGCGGCGGGCGACTGGCTCGATTGGCCGCAGCAGGCGGCTCACGAGATGACGACCATCCTGGTGCCCTAAACTCACGACGCCGGTCCTCGACGGCTTCCACGACGTCGATCGTCCAGTCCTCTCCCGTGCCACGCTCGAGCGGCTCGGAGGGCGCGCTGGGCGGGTTATGCTCGCCGCCCCATGGCCGAGCGCTCCGACGCCATCTGGGACGCCTACCGCCGCTGGGGCTATCTCGCCGCCGACCTCGACTGGCTGGGCAGGCTCGTCCCCCTCGAGCACTCCGAGCTTCCCCGCGACGGCGAGGAGGCGGCCGCGGCGCGCGCCGTCTACTGCGGCACGCTCGCCGTCGAGACCGCCCACATCGCCGACCCCGAGCGCCGCCAATGGGTCGCCGAGCGCATGGAGGCCGCCGCGGCGCCCGTCGATCGCGAACGGGTGCTCGCACTGTTGCTGCGCGCCACCACCTTCGAGCAGACCTTGCAGGCGACCTACATCGGCAACAAGCGCTTCTCGATCGAAGGCATCGAGGCGCTGATCCCGCTCTTGGCCGAGCTGCTCGATACGGCGTCCGCCGCGGCGGCCGAGCAGGCCGTCCTCGCCATGAGCCATCGCGGGCGCTTGAACGTCATGGCGCAGATCGTTGGCCGGCCGGTCGTCGAGCTCTTCGCCGGCTTCGAGGACGTCGACCCGAAGAGCATCATGGGTGCCGGTGACGTCAAGTACCACCTGGGCGCGACGGGAGTGTGGCGCGCCGCGGACGGCCGCGAGCTGCGGGTGCACCTCGCCTCGAACCCGAGCCACCTCGAAGCCGTCGATCCCATCGTCATGGGCCGCGTGCGGGCCAAGCAAACACGCCTGGGCGACGAGCGCGGCGAGCGCGTGCTGCCGATCGTCCTGCACGGCGACGCCGCCTTCGCCGGTCAGGGGATCCTGGCCGAGACGCTCAACTTGGCCGGGATCGAGGGCTTCGCGGTCGGCGGCACCGTGCATGTCGTGGTCAACAACCTGATCGGCTTCACCACCGAGCCTGCGGCCCTCCACAGCTCGCGCTTCGCCGCCGACGTCGCCAAGCGGCTGCCCATCCCGATCTTCCACGTCAACGGCGAGGACCCCGAGGCGGTCGTGCGGGCGGCGCGCCTGGCGATGGGGTTCCGGTACGCCTTCCACTCCGACGTCGTCGTCGACTTGATCGGCTTCCGCCGCCACGGTCACAGCGAGGTCGACGATCCGACGATCACCCAGCCGCGGCTCTACGCCGAGATCGAGCGGCGGCCGCCGCTGTGGGCGAGCTATGCCGAGCGCATCGGCGCCGACCGTGCGCGGGTCGCGGCGCAGGCGGAGGCCGTCCGCCAAGAACTCGTCGCCGCCAAGCAGAAGGCCGCCGCCTTCACCGAGATCCCCTTGCTGCGGTCGCTGCCCGCGTACTGGTCGCCGTTCGTCGGCGGCGCCTACCGCGCCGACCTCGAGGTGCCGACGGGCCTCCCTCCGGCGGCGATCGCCGCGTTGGGCGCCAAGCTCACCTCCGTCCCCGCCGGCTTCCACATCCATCCCAAGGTGGCGAAGCTCCTCGAGCAGCGCGCGGCGATGGCGCGCGGGGAGAAGCCCCTCGATTTCGGCATGGCGGAGCTCCTGGCCTACGGCTCGCTGGTCGAGGCCGGGGTGCCCGTGCGGCTCTCGGGCCAAGACACGCGGCGGGGTACCTTCGCCCACCGCCACGCGGTGTGGATCGACGTCGAGACCGGCGCCGTTCACTCGCCGCTGGCGCACCTGGCACCCGACCAAGCGCGCTTCGAGATCTACGACTCCGTGCTCTCGGAGGCCGCGGTCCTGGGCTTCGAGTACGGCTACAGCCGTGACTACCCGGAAGCCCTGGTCGGTTGGGAGGCCCAGTTCGGCGATTTCGTCAACGGCGCCCAGGTGATCCTCGACCAGTTCGTCACCGCCGGCGAGGACAAGTGGGGCCTGCTATCCGGGCTTTTCCTCCTGCTGCCGCACGGCTACGAGGGGCAGGGGCCGGAGCACTCGAGCGCCCGACTCGAGCGCTTCCTGCAGCTCGCCGCCGAGGACGGCATCCAGGTGGCGCAGCCGTCGACGGCCGCCCAGTGCTTCCACCTGCTGCGCCGCCAGGCGCTGCGCCGCTGGCGCAAGCCCTTGATCGTGTTCACGCCCAAGAGCGTGCTGCGACTGCCCGCCGCCGCCTCACCGGTCGAAGCCTTCGGCCGCGACCGCTTCCTGACCGTGCTGCCGGAGCAGAAGCTCGAGCGCGCCGGGCGCGTGCTCCTCGCCACCGGCAAGCTCGTCCACGAGCTGCGCTCCGAGCGCGATCGGCGGGGCGACGAGCGCACCGCCATCGTCGCTCTCGAGCAGCTCTATCCCTTTCCGAAGGCGGAGCTCGCCGCGGAGCTCGCCCGCTTCGCCGACGCTCGCGATCTCGTCTGGGTGCAGGAGGAGCCAGCCAACATGGGGGCGCTCTCCTTCGTCCTGCCACGCCTGGAGTCGGCGGCGGGCGGCCGCCCCGTGCGCTCGATCAAACGCTCGGCCTCGGCCAGCCCCGCCACCGGCTCGGCCAAGGCCCACCAGCTCGAGCAGAAGACGCTCTTGAGCCTCGCCTTCAGTTGACGGAGACCGGCCGGCGGTTACCCCGCGCCCGCGCTTGCCGGTCGCGGCGCCTCGCTGCTACCCTCTGGCCCCCGTTGGGAGGTCGTTCAATGGTAGGACATGCGGCTCTGGACCGCAGAATCGGGGTTCGAATCCCTGCCTCCCAGCCAATCTCCGCCGTTCAGGTATTGGGTTAGCCAGTTCCGCTTACTCTTCGTTGGGCTTCTACCATGCGCTTCGACGTCGTCATCGTCGGCGCCGGCATCGGCGGCGCCGTGCTCGCGCTCGACCTCGGGCGTCGCGGCTGGCGCGTTGCACTCGTCGAACGCCAGAGCGCGCCGCCGCGCATCGCGCGCCCGGAGATCCTTTGGGGAGCGACGCTGCGCGCGCTCGAGCCCTACAGCGCCGCCGAAGCCATCCGCCACACCGCCAGCGTGCAGCTCGAGGGGATCGAGATGGGCGGCGACAAGCCCTGGCTCCGCATCGCGCGCGACGACTTCGTCACGGCCGGCGTCGACGGCTTCTCGACGAATCCGTCGATGACGCGGACGATCATCGCCGGCGCCGCCGTCGCCACCGGGAACGTCGACATCCACCGCGGCGTCTCCGTCGAGGATCTCCTGTACGACGACGGCCGCGTCACCGGCGTACAAGGCAAGCGCGGCGATGCACCGCTCGCGCTCAAGGCGCGCCTCGTCGTCGGCGACGACGGCGGGAACTCGGTCGTCCGCACGCACCTCGGCATCCCAATCACGCTCCACACCTTCCCGATCGACTTCGTCACGGCGATTATCACGCGCTGGCCGCTCCCGCCGCATCGCGTGCGCGGCTGGATCCACCCAAAGGGATTCGGCGACGGCCTCCCGGTGGCGGTCTTCATCCCATGGCCGGGAAACGAAGGTGTTCTCCTCGTGCCGCTCCCGGCCGATCGAGCCAAACGCCTCTTCGAGCAGCCTCCCGAGATTTTCTGGAGCGCGCTTGAGCGCGTCACGCCGATGGCCGGCGCGCTGCACGAGCAGCTCGAGTTCCCGCGCGACTTCAGGCGCGTGGCGCGCCCGTTCGGTCACGTCGGGTCGTACGTCGCCAACGGCGCTGCGCTGATCGGCGACGCGGCGCATCCGATGACGCCTGCCGGCGGGCAGGGAGCGAACGCCTCAATCTGGGACGCGCTCGCGCTGGCCGATGTCGCCGACGCCGCGCTTCGCACGGGCGACGTCTCGCGCGAGCGGCTTCTTCCTTACGAGCGCCTGCGCCGCCCGGTCAACGACAAGTCGGTTTCGTTCTCCCGCGTGGCACGTCGAATCGTCCGGGTTGGACGCTTCGTCCCCCTCGCGATCGTTCTCCCCCTCGTCGCGAGAACGATCAACGCCCTCGGCTGGCCAAAACGGAAGATCGTCGGCTTGTTCGCGACGGCGTTCGTTCATCCGC
>CAYXXN010000140.1:0-6171 GCA_964469055.1 uncultured Thermoanaerobaculia bacterium | reverse complement strand
GGCTGGCCAAAACGGAAGATCGTCGGCTTGTTCGCGACGGCGTTCGTTCATCCGCGGGAACAGGCACGTGCCGACTGACGCGATCGACTGCGCCAAACTTTATTGTCAGTACGAACCCGGCGATCCTCGCGCGCAGGCGTGCGCCCGCGGGACCTCAGCCCGCTGACTCGAGGAAGCGCCGAAACTCGTCGAGCCGCTGCAGCACGAGCTCGCGTCCCGCGACCTCGACGACGTCGAAGAGGGGCGGGCCGGCGGGTTCAGCGGTGAGCGCCATGCGCACCGGGTGGATCAAGTGCCCGGCCTTGACGCCGAGCGCCTCGGCGGCAGCCCGCAGCTCGCGCTCCAGGGCGTCCTTCTCCCACGCCGGCAGTGTCGTCCACCGCGCCGTGAGCCCCTCCAGCTGGTTGGGCAGCGCCGGCTCGGCGGCGAACTTGGCGCACGCCTCGCGGTCGTAGGCGACCGCGACGAAGTAGGGAGCGATCGAGCGGGTGAGCTCGCGGAGCGTCCGCGGCCGGGTGCGGTGGAGCTCGACCGCCGCCGCCAGCCGGTCCGGCTCGACGCCCGCGAGCCCAACCTCGGCAAGAAACGGCTCGAGGTGGCGCAGCACCTCGGCCAGCGGCAGCGACGAGAGGACCTGCGCGTTCATCCAGGAGAGCTTCTCGAAGTCGAAGACGGCGGCTGACTGGTTCAAGCGCTCGACCGAGAAGGCCTCGATCAGCTCGGCGCGGGTGAAAAGCTCGCGCTCGTCGCCGGGGTTCCAGCCGAGGAGGGCCAGGAAGTTGTAGAGCGCCTGCGGCAGGATACCCTGGGCACGGAACTCCTCGACCGAAGTCGCCCCGGCGCGCTTCGACAGGCGCTTCTTGTCCGGGCCGAGGATCAACGGCAGGTGGCCGAAGCGGGGGAGCGGCGCGCCGAACGCCTCGAACAGGGCGATGTGCTTCGGTGTGTTCGAGAGGTGGTCGTCGCCGCGCAGGATGTGGGTGACTCCCATGTCGATGTCGTCCACCACCACCGACAGGTGATAGGTCGGCGAGCCGTCCGAGCGCAGCAGCACGAAGTCGTCGAGGGCGTCGGGCGGGACGTCGACCCGTCCGCGCACCAGGTCCTCGATGACGATCGAGTGGCGCGGCTGGCGCAGGCGCACCACGTAGGGGTCGCCGGCGGCGGCGCGGCGCGCCGACTCCCCGGCGGCGAGCGGCGCGTGCTCTTCCAAGTAGCGGAACTTCTCGCCCCCGGCCTCGGCCGCTCGGCGCAGCGCGTCGAGCTCTTCCGCCGTGTCGTAGGCGCGATAGGCGCGGCCGGAGGCCACGAGCTCGTGGGCGCGCGCCCGGTGGCGCTCGCTGCGCTCGCTCTGCAGGAACGGTCCCTCGTCCCAGGCGACACCGAGCCAGGTGAGAGCCTCCTGAATCTGCCGGGTCATCGCCTCGTCCGAGCGCTCGCGGTCGGTGTCCTCGATGCGCAGGATGAAGACGCCGCCCGCTTTCCGAGCGAGCAGGTCGTTGAAGATCGCGGTGCGCGCGCCGCCGACGTGGAGGAAGCCGGTGGGCGAAGGCGCGAAGCGGACGCGGAGGCTCATCGGCGGGTCGCCGGTCGGAGCGGGTGAGCGAGAAAAAACCCCGGAGCTTGGGGCCTGCGGGCAAGGACGAGGCGTTGGAGCGCCTCGTCCCGCGCCGCAAGCCCCAAGCCGGGGCGGGAGGCGGTGGGAAACCTACCGGCTGTCAAACAACCCTGGTCGGCGCCTCGGGCGGCCGACCGTCGATGGCGGAGAGGGAGGGATTCGAACCCTCGGTCCAGGGAAAACCCCCGGACAACTGCTTAGCAGGCAGCCCTGTTCGACCACTCCAGCACCTCTCCGCGGTCGCCAGGGGGCGGCGATTGTACGGCCCGACCGGAGGGGAGTAAAGCCCTGCCCGGAAACCCCCGTCTCTGCTAGTCTCCCGGCGCCCCGCGCCCCCCTTTCCGTGACCGGCGAGAGCCCCTCCACCGTGACGAAGAGCGCCGCGGCGGCCGTAGACCGCCTGGCGATCAACACCATCCGGTTCCTGGCGGTTGACATGGTGGAGCGCGCCCAGTCGGGGCACCCGGGCGCTCCGATGGGCCAGGCTCCACTTGCCTATCTGTTGTGGACAAAGTACTTGCGGCATTGCCCGGCGAATCCTGACTGGCCGGACCGCGACCGCTTCGTCCTCTCCTGCGGACACGCCTCGGCGCTGCTGTATGCGCTGTTACATCTCTCCGGGTACGACCTGACGCTCGCGGACCTACAGGGCTTCCGCCAGTTCGGCTCGCGCACGGCCGGTCATCCGGAGAGCCGTCTGACCCCGGGCGTCGAGACCACCACCGGCCCCCTCGGCCAGGGCTTCGGCAACGCCGTGGGCATGGCCATCGCCAAGCGCCTGCTCGCCGCGACCTTCAACCGCGACGCCTTCCCGATCCTCGACTACCGCGTCTGGGTGATGGCGAGCGACGGCGACATGATGGAGGGCGTCAGCTCCGAGGCGAGCTCGCTCGCGGGCCACCTCCGGCTCGCCGAGCTCAAGGTCTTCTACGACGACAACCGTGTCTCGATCGACGGCTCGACCGACCTCGCGTTCTCCGACGACGTCGGGCGCCGTTACGAGGCTTACGGCTGGCGAGTGCAGCGCATCGCCGACGTCAACGACCTCGAGCAGGTGACGCAGGTCATCGAGGCCGTGCGCGACGAGCGCGAGCGACCGTCGCTGGTCGTCGTGCGCACCCACATCGGCTACGGCGCGCCCACCAAGCAGGACTCCGAGGAGGCGCACGGAGCCCCGCTCGGCGCCGAGGAGGCACGCGGCGCCAAGCGCAATCTCGAGTGGCCGGAGGAGAGCTCCTTCTTCGTGCCCGAGGAGGCCAGGGCACCCTTCCGCGAGGCGGCCGCCCGCGGCGCGGCGCTCGAGTCCGAGTGGCGCGCTCTCTTCACCAGATATCGCGCCGCGCACCCCGAGGCGGCGACGGAGTTCGAGGCCCGCCTCGCCGGCGCGCTTCCCGCCGGCTGGCACGAGAAGCTGCCGCGCTTCGCTCCCGCGGAGAGTGCCATCGCCACCCGCGCCGCCTCCGGCAAGGTCCTGAACGCCATCGCCGCCGACCTGCCGCAGCTGGTGGGCGGCTCGGCCGACCTGACGGGCTCGAACAACACCTACTTGAAGCAGTTTCCGGCGTTCTCGGCCAACGAGCCCGCAGGTCGCAACTTCTTCTTCGGCGTGCGCGAGCACGCAATGGGGTCGATCGCCAACGGCATGGCGCTGTCGCGGATGCTCCGTCCTTACGTCGGCACGTTCCTGATCTTCTCCGACTACATGCGGCCGCCGATCCGTCTGGCGGCGCTGATGGAGCTGCCGGTCGTCTACGTCTTCACCCACGACTCGATCTTCCTGGGCGAGGACGGACCGACGCACCAGCCGGTCGAGCAGCTCCTGGCCCTGCGTGCGATTCCGAACCTCACGCTGATCCGGCCTGCCGACGCCAACGAGACGGCGGCCGCGTGGCGCGTGGCGATCGAGCGTACCGCGGGGCCGACCGCACTGGCCCTCACGCGCCAGGCCCTTCCCGTGCTCACCGGCACCGCCGAGCGAGCGATGGAGGGCGTGGCGCGGGGTGGCTACGTGCTCGCGGACTGTGTCGGCGAACCGGACCTCCTCTTGATCGCCACCGGCTCCGAGGTGCAGCTCGCCATGGGCGCGCAGGAGAGACTCGCCGCCGACGGGATCGCCGCGCGAGTCGTCTCGCTTCCTTCCTGGCAGCTGTTCGACGCCCAGGAGGCGAGCTACCGCGAGAGCGTGCTTCCGGCCGCCGTCACGCGCCGCCTCGCCGTCGAGGCCGCGACGCCCCTCGGCTGGGAGCGTTACGTCGGTCCCGCCGGCGCCGTCCTCGGCGTCGAGCGCTTCGGTGCCTCGGCGCCCTGGAAGGCGCTGCGCGAGCCGTACGGCCTCACGGTCGAGAACGTCGTCGCCCGGGCCAAAGCGGTGCTCAACAGCGCTCGGTGAGGGGTTGCCCTCCGGCACTGTCTCCTACTTCACAGACTCCCAGGCCGGGCTGTAGTACTAGCTGGAGGCGAACTGCGGCAGCTCGCCGAGGAGGCAGTGATGCAACGGAGAGATTGGCTTTCTCTGGGCCCCGTCCTGGTCGCGATCCTGACCGTTTCGGTGCCGCGCGCGGAGGCCGCCAGGCCCACGCCCGTCGGACCCACGCTCGGCAGCCCCGTCCGCTACGACCTCTCGCCACCACTGCGCCAGCTCGGCCCCACGGTGGCGCCCGTGCCCGGACCGGATCGGGAGATCAACCGCCTGGAGGTCCCGGCCGAGCGCGGTGGGATGCCGGACTTCGCCGGTCCCGAGGACCCCGTGCGGCAGACCAGCTCTCGCCTGTCCGGGGCGCTCGACGCCACGCCGTCACCGGTCGCCAACTTCGAAGGCCTGAGCGACGACCAGAACGCCGCGGTCGTCGGCTTCCGCGTCGTCCCCCCGGACACGCAGGGCGACGTGGGGCCCAACCACTACGTGCAGTGGATCAACCTGATCTTCGCGGTCTACGACAAGGCGACCGGCGCTATCGTCCCGGGCGGCGGCCCCTTCCCCGGCAACAGCATCTGGAGCGGCTTCGGCGGTCCCTGCCAGACCAACAACGACGGCGATCCCATCGTGCTCTACGACCACCTGGCCAACCGCTGGCTCCTCTCCCAGTTCTCGATCAGCGAGGGCATCCAGTGCGTCGCGCTCTCGCTGACCGCCGACCCCCTGGGCTCGTACCATCGCTGGGCGTTCGTCGTCTCGCCGGGCGAGAACAACGACTATCCCAAGTTCGGCGTCATGCCGGGCGCCTACTACCTGTCGCTGCGCGACTTCCCGTCGGGAGACGGCACCTTCGCCAGCGCCGTCGCCTTCGACCGGGCGGCGATGCTGGCCGGCAACCCCGGGGCGACCTTCATCAAGTTCAGCCTGCCCTGCCTCGCCAACGACTGCCCGGACGGGATCCAGCCGCCGCACCTCGAGGGCGGCCCGGCGCCCGTCGCGACGACGCCCGGCATCTTCAGCAAGGCCTGGGACGACGACTTCGACGGTCCCCTGACCGGCACCGACGGCTACCGCCTGTGGGAGTTCCGGCCCAATTTCGCCAACCCAGCCCTCTCGACCTTCGTCGAGCTGCCGATCGTCCCCAGCGCCGGCTTCGACAACACGATGTGCGGGTTCTTCCAGCGCAACTGCGTGCCGCAGCCCAACCCCGGCGAGGGGGTCGATCCGATCGACGAGCTGCAAATGTACCGGGCCTCGTATCGCTACGCGACGGGCAGCCACGAGACGCTCGTCGTCAACACCACGGTGGACGCCACGGGAGGCAACGTCGCCGGCATCCGCTGGGCCGAGCTGCGCAACAGCGGCAGCGGCTGGGGTCTGATCCAGGAGGGCACGTTTGCGCCGGCCGACGGGCTGCATCGCTGGATGGCCTCGGCCGCCATGGACGAGGACGGCAACATCGCCGTGGGCTACAGCGTCTCGAGCACCAGCACCTTCCCCTCGATCCGCTACACCTCCCGGATGGCCGGCGATCCGCCGGGCACCCTGCCCGGAGGCGAGGTCGAGTTGATCGCCGGGTCGCACGTGCAGACCGCCTCGGTCAACCGCTGGGGTGACTACTCGACGATGAGCGTCGATCCGGTGGATGACTGCACCTTCTGGTACACGCAGGAGTACCAGCGCAACGACGGGGACGGCGCGACGAGCTTCGATTTCAAGACCAGGATCGGAGCCTTCCGACTCTCGACCTGCGGTGGCGCCCCATTCTGCGGCGACGGCGCGTGCGGCGCGGGTGAGAACTCCTGCAACTGCCCGCAGGACTGCGGCCTGCCCCCGGCCACCGAGACCAGTTGCACGGACGGCATCGACAACGACTGCGACGCCTTCCTCGACTGCGCGGACGCCGACTGCGCCGCCCATCCCTCGTGCGTCGTCTGCCTGCCCAAGGGCGCCCCGTGCACCCTCGACGAGCAGTGCTGCTCCAACCGCTGTCGCGGACCGCAGGGTAACAAGAGGTGTCGCTGACGGCCAGGTCGGCCGATCCTCAGCCCGCGCAAGTCCGCGGTGCGGTCACCGGGCCTCCAGCAGCCAGACGTCCGCGTCCATCACCTCGCGCTCGACGAGGAGCGTGCCGCCG
>CAYXXN010000139.1:0-6486 GCA_964469055.1 uncultured Thermoanaerobaculia bacterium | reverse complement strand
ACACCTCCCGCCAGAAGAGCTCGCCGGCGCTCGGGACCAGCACGCCGGCGAGCAGCCGCAGGAGGGTCGTCTTGCCCGCGCCGTTGGGACCGACGAGAACGAGGCACTCCGCCGGCGTGACCCCGAAGTCGAGGGGTCCCAGCACCGCGCGGCCGGCGGCCCTCCAGGCCACACCCCGGCCGGTGACCAGGGCGGTCATGGGGCGGGAGTCGGAGCCGCCGGCTCGAGACAGGCGGCCAGCGCCCGCCGCAGCTCGCGGTAGAGCGACGGCAATCGCGGCCCGGGCACCAGCACGTGCTCGCCGTCGACGATCGGGATACATCCGGCCGCCACCGCCGGCACGGTGGCGAGCGGCAGCCAGTCGCGCCGCAGGGCCTCCACCCGGGTGTCGGGGACGATCAGGGGCTGCAGCTCCACGATGGCGTCCGGCCGGCGCAGGACGATCTGCTCCGCGGAGAGCTGTGGATAGCGCACCGTCGTGTCGCTGAACGCGTTCTCCACCCCCAACCGCCCGAGCAGCTCGTCGAAGAAGGTGCCGCGACCCGCCACCACGAGGTCGGCCAGCCGGCCAGGCTCGCGCCCCACCACCACGACGGCCTTGAGCGGCCGGGGCAGCGGGTCGGGCGCGAGCGCCGCGCGCCACCGGGTGAGCAGCGCCTCGCCGGCCTTCGGCACGCCACAGCGTGCAGCGACGGCGGTGACCGCCGCCTCGAAGTCGGCCAGCGTCTCGCTCGGCACGATCAAGACCTCGACGCCGAGGGCGCGCAAGCGGCCGGCCAGCGCCTCCTCCGACGGCAGCAAGACGGCGAGGTCCGGCCGCAAGGCCGCGACGCGCTCGAGCTGCGGGTTGAAGAGATCGCCCAGGCGCGGCTTGTCCGCCCACTCGGGCGGCCAACGGACGTAGTCGCCGACGCCGACGACACGCTCGCCCAACCCGAGCGCGTGAGCGATCTCGGCGGCGCTCGGCGCCAAGGTCAGGAGGCGCTGGGGTGGCAGCCCCGCCGGCCCGGCGCGCGGGCCGCCGTCCGGCGCGGCGCACGAGACCACCAGCGAGGCGGCGGCGATCAGGGCGCCGCAGGTTCGCGCCATCGACCTCCGAGATCGGCGGAGAGACCCACGACGAGGCTCCGCCCCGCCGCCGGGAAGCCGACGGCCTCGTCGTATCGTTCGTCGAACAGGTTCTCGATGCGGCCGTACGGGGTGAGACCGCGGGAGAGCGGCCGCTCGAGGGCGAGGCCCGCCAGCCAGTAGCCGGCGAGCGGCACGCCCCCGAAGTCCTCGCGCTCGCCAACGTAACGACCGCTCGCTGTGAAGCGCAGGCGGCCGAGGGTCCAGCCGCCGACGATACTCCCCCGCCACTCGGGGCGTCGCGCCAGCGGCTCGCCGCTCTCCAGATCCTCGGCGTCGAGGAAGCTCGCGTTGGCGCGACCCCAGAAACGGTCGCGCCCGAACTCGACCTCGGCCTCGACGCCCCGGCTGCGGGCCCGGCCGATGTTCTGCGGCAGGAAGGTGGCGAAGTCGAAGACGATGAGCTCGTCGAGGTCGATCGTGAAGAGCGCCACGTCGAGCCCCCAGGCCGACCGCTCGAGGCCGCCGGCGAGCTCCCAGCTCGTGCTGCGCTCGGGGAGGAGCTGAGGATTGCCGAACCCCGGGAAGTAGAGGTCGCCGAGCGACGGGGCCCTGAAGCCCTCGGCCCAGGCGGCACGCAGGTGGGCGCCGCCCGGCAGCGCCCGGCGCAGGCCGGCGCGGCCGGTCGTCTCCGAGCCGAAGGCGTCGTTGTCGTCGCGGCGCACCCCGAGGTCGAACACCCACGGTCCGCGCTCGGCGTGCCCCTCGGCGAAGGCCGCCCAGGTGCGCTGGCGGTCGGCGGTCAGGCCCGGTCCGAAGGCCGAGGCGCTGGTCGCCTCCTCGCGCTCCCAGTCACCCCCGAAGGCGAGCCAGCGCTCGCCGCCGAAGTGCCGCGTGGCGACGGCCCGACTGGTCAGGGCCTCGCCCTTCGAGCTGCTGGCGGCGAAGGGGTCGTCGAGGTCCGCGATCGCCAGCTTGAGTTGATGGCTGGCGAGCTGGGCGGCGACCTCCCATTCCTCGCGACGCCAGCGGAAAGGGACGGCGAGCTGGGTCGTCTCCGAGTCTTGGGTCCGCCGCGAGGTCGGCCGACCCGAGAAGTCGAAGGGCAGGCCGATGGTGGCGTCCCCGACGCGCGCCAGCAGGCCGAGCGAGGCCTCCTCGCCGAGCGCCCACTCGCCCCGCGCCACCACCTCCTCGCCGTCGTAGAAGTCGTTGGGAAGCTCGCCGTTCCCCCGCCGCACGTGGCCGTCGAGGTCGAAGTGGAAGGCGCCGGCTGACCCGCCGGCCGCCACCCCGCCCCGCAGGTAGTCGTCGCTCCCGCCCTCGAGACGCAGCACCGCGCCGTCGCGGCGGCGGGAGACCACCTGCACGACGCCGCCCAACGCGTCGGAGCCGTAGAGCGCGCTTGCCGGGCCGCGCACCACCTCGACGCGATCGAGACCGTCGGTGGGGAGGTAGGCGGCGTCGAAGCCGCCGAAGAAGGGATCGTTCAACTCGACCCCGTTCCACAGCACCAGGGTGTGGGTGGAGTTGGTGCCGCGGGTGAAGAGCGAGGTCACCTTGCCCGGCCCGCCCAGGCGGCCGACGTCGATGCCGGCGACGGTGGCCAGGAGGTCGGAGACCGCCGTCGTCTGGCGAGCGGCGATCTCGGGCGCGCCGACGACCGACACGGTCACCGGCAGGGCGGTCGGCTCCTCCTCCTCGAGGGAAGCGGTGACGACGAGGGTCTCCTCGACTCGGGTTTCGGGGGGCGCGACATCGGCGTTCGGGATCGAGCCCCCGACGATCCCGAGCAGGGTCCAAGCGGCCAGCATGGCTGCCTCCTGCGAAGAAAGCACGACGCCCCGCCGAAAGGCGGGGCGGAGGGCGAGCGCCAGGCGCCGCCGGCCGTCCCCGCACCCCGGGGGTTGCCGCTCGCGGGGTCGCGAGCGGCGGCGTCGGCGCGCCGGGCAGGTCTCCTGGCTTCCGGATCGATCTACTCCCGGACCTTCCCACGCGGGAGACCGGACGCCTCACGGGGCGTCGATCTCGTCCGCGCAGTGGTTCTCCGGTTTCGTCCCCGGTCACAGTGGCGGGGGCCGCGCCGGTTTCTCACCGGCTTCCCTTCGCCAACGGCGCGATGGTTTGTCAAACGCCGGCCGCGGGAGCGTCCGGCAACGGAACGCGAGATCGCCCTACTTGGGCGGAATGTACCCCATCGGCGGCGTCGTCTCCTGAGTGTAGGAGAGCGGGATGCCGGTCGACTGCTCGGGCTCGACGAACTGCGGCACGGTGTAGCTCTGTGCCTCCGCGTCGCGCGCCTGCAGGTAGTTCAGGAGCGCCGTGCTGCCGCTGATCTCCTGCTGCTCGCCGACCACGGCGCGGTCGTTCGGAGCGATGCCCAGGGCGATGGTCGTGGTGTCGATCACCAGACCGTAGCCCCGACTCTCGAGGTCCGAGGTCACGGACACGACGGTCGTCCGGTCGAACGAGATCCAGTTGCCGACGTCGGTCAGGAGGTAGACCTTGTCGCCCACCGCCAGCTTGGGCCGGTAGCGAGTCATCAGCGAGGCGCCGTCATCGAGCGTCACCGTGAACGTCTCGGCCGCCACGACGCCGGCCACCAGCGCCAGCGCCAGAGAGAGGATGAAAGTGCGAGCCTTGTTGCCCATACCGCCTCCTCGAACTACGAAAAAGCCCTTGAGCGGCCGGAATATAGCACGGTCCGTCTCGCCCGTCGCTGCGGCGCTTTCCACAGGGCCGAGGCCGGCCCCAGGCGGGCCAGCTCAGGGGGTCCGGCGGCGCCACCTCAAGGCCGAGGCGGTCGCTGCTCGTCGACCTCGACCCGCCCTTCAACTCCCATCGAGGCCGCCGGCCCGCCCGCCGCCGTCGCGTCCCGAGTCTCGGCGCGGAGCAGCCTGCGTTCCCTCAGTCTCTGAGCCTTCAGCTGCCGCTTTTCCCGGCGCGCTATTTCCCTCTGCCGCTTCGCGAAAGTCTGGCCTGAGCTCTTTGCCATCGTCTCCTCCCGGTCGCCGAACGATGGCACCAGCTCCAGCGAGCCACAGGGCAGCAAACCGCACGCCCAGTCTGTCACAACAGCCCTGGGCGGCGCCTAGGCGCCGGGCCTCGGCACTGGGCCTTCTCGAGCCGATCGCTAGAATCTGAAGAGTGCTAGATCCTCGGGGCCGGGGCCCATCGCTCTCTCGCACGCGTCGCCGGCTCGGTGCCGCCAGCCTGGCGCTTCTCGTCCTGCTCGGCGGGTGCGCGTCGGGGAGCGGTCCGCAAGGCCGGTGGCCGAGCAAGGAGCGCTGGCGGCAGGCCTTGCAGAACGCCGGGCGCGCGCCGGGGACGTGGGGACCGGCGACGGCCGCGGCCGCCGTGGCGGCCGGCGGTTGGGACCAGGAGATCTCCGATTGGGCGCGGCGCGAGACACCGGTTTTCGGCTCCACGGATGGCGCCCGCCGCGCCAGCGACCAGCTGCTCGTCGCCTCGCACCTCGGCATGGTCTTGACGATCCTCGCTGTCCCGGCGGCGGATCGCGCTCCTCACTCGCGCCCCGAGCGACTGCTCTGCGAAGAAGCTGCCGTGCTCACGACCGCCGGCGTCGCGGATCTCCTCAAGGAGGCGACCGGGAGGGAGCGCCCGAATGGGCTCAGCGATCAGAGCTTTCCGGCAGGTCACAGCTCGGCCGCCTTCGCTTCGTCGGCAATGGCGTCGGAGAACCTCAGACGCTCCACTCTCCGGCGCTCCGTTCGCCTCGGTCTCGGCGCCGGAATCGAAACCCTGGCCGCCGGTACCGCCTGGGCCCGTGTCGAAGCAGGGGCCCACTATCCATCCGACGTGCTCGCCGGCGCCGCCCTGGGCCGCTTCGTCAGCGTGCTCCTTCACGACGCCTTTCTTGACTCCTCCACACCTCCGATCGTCTCCTTGGAGCTCGCCCCGGATCGCCAGGCGATGCTCCTCCGCCTGCGTTTCTGACCCTGCAGCACTGGCGGCCCCCGAGGGCCTCGCCTAGCGGGGCGCTGGCCATCGGCTAGTTTCGGTCGGGTGACTGGACGTGCCCGGCGCCGGTATGGAGCTCGAGGCGAAGAGCTCCGTTTCTCACCACACCCGACCGCGTCGCGTCCGTTACCCGAATGTCGCCCTGGCCGAGTCGGACGACGACGCGTTCGAGCCTAGCGGCAGGCACGCGGAGCGTGGCGAGACCATCGAGATCCGTGAACCAACCGTGCTGCTCGATCCGGTAGCGCAGCGTTGGCACCGGATCCGGCACGAACTCGAGGTGCGTCTCGAGGCGGCTCATCGGCAGCCCGAAGCCGTGCAGCTCGCCCGTGATCGAAATCTCCGAGGCCGGAGTGTCGACCAGCGCGATCTCGATGTTCGCCATTCTCGCTTCGACTTCGAGGACCCGCGGAGCACTCGGCAGCGAGGAGAGCGACAGGACTCGACTCAGCGGCGTGCCATGAGCCGTCGCGAACAGCGCGATGAGCACACCCGCGGCTCCGAGTACCGCCATCACGGTCGTTGCCCGCTGCCATCGAGGCTCGGGACGACGGACTCTGGGCGCGGCGGACTCGACCTCTACATCACGGGGCACGCGCAGCGCGTGGTAGTAGAGAAGATGCGACACCCCGAACGCGAGAAGCGCCGACCACAGGATATCCGAGAGAAAATGAGCGCCCGCAGCCATGCGCCCCACGCCCAGCAGGCCGCCCGTGAGCAGACCCACGGTGAGCGAGGCTCGCGCCCACGCCGGGCGGCGACGTTTCCAGATCCACCAGCCGACGCCGTACAGGAAGCCGACCGTGCAGTGCCCGCAAGGAAAGGAACCGCCCCCTTCGCTCCCGACGAGCGGCGAGGGCACATAGTGCCGCGGCCCTCCGAACTCGACGATCTCACGCGGTCGCGGGTGATCCCAATGGTCCTTGAAGAGCGCGTTCCCGAGCAGGCCGGGACCCACGACGACGCTGAGCAACACGAAGACCGCGTGTCGGCGCCACAGGGTTCGCTGGCGTAGGACGCCGGCGGCGACCGCCATGAGGCCCGCGATCACGAGCGATGCCGTGATCCAGGTCGCGGCATCGTAGAGCACCGGCCACGGGAACTCCGTCGCCAGCGGCCAGCGATCCACGGCCCCGGGCCGATAGAACAACCCCGCGGCGGCGATGTCGAGGGAGGAGACGCCGAAGAGCAGCGTGACGAAGAGCGCGATCGCGGCGAGCCACACCGCCTCGCTCAGCCATTCGCGTCGCGGCAAGCGCGGGCTGCCTGCTATCCCGGTGTCATGAGGAGTGGGACGCAGGGCCCTACTGCATCATCTCGTCCCACGCCGCGATGTCACCTGACTCGAACCCGTCAGCGAAGAGCACCGGGGTGAAGCCCATGAAGACCCGCGTGCCATTGCAGGCCCCGATCCAGAGATCGAGCACGCCGTCGTCG
>CAYXXN010000138.1:0-6534 GCA_964469055.1 uncultured Thermoanaerobaculia bacterium | reverse complement strand
AGCCGCAGGCCGCCGCGGTCGCGAGCGCGAGTGCCAAGCACTGCCGGCGGAGCACGCCGGCATCCTATCCGGGCGCTCCTGTCCCGACGGCCGGGGTGCTAGCCGCCGATCTCGACCGGCAACGTGCTCGAGCGAGTGGCGCCGCTCGCCTCGTCGCGCACCGAGACGACGAGATCGTAATGGCCGGCGGGAACGGCGCCGACCGTGAGCGAGGCCACCAGGCGCTCGAAGCCCGGCGCCTCTCCGGCCGTCCGCTGCTCGAGCGCGAGCTCCACGCCTTCGACCGGCGCCCCGTCGAGCCCGCGCAGCTCGGCCCTCGCCGCCAGCGTCTCGCCGCCCAGGTGGTAGCCGGCCAGCGCCACGCGGGTCTGCGAGTTGCGCCCCAGAAGCGGCCGCGCCGCCGGGATCATCGGCTGGCCGTCGATCAGGAAGGGGTACGGATACTGGGCCACGTCGGCGCCCTGCTGGCGCCCGAGCAACCACTTGCCCGGCGGCTCGGGCACCAGAGGCGGCAGTAGCTGGGCGACGCCGGCGGCCGGCACCTCGACGCTCGCGACCTGCAGTGAGCTGGCGCCGGTGGCGCTGTTACGCACCAGCACGCGAACGCTGTAGCTGCCGGGCGCGAGCTCCAGGTGACCCCAGAATTTGAGACCGCTCTGGCGCAGCGCCGCCCCGTGCTGAGCCAAGTCGAACTCCATGAGCTGCGTGAAGTAGTCCGCCACCGTGCCGTCGGCGGCGATGGCGTAGCCGTAGATCTCTGCCGGCAGGCGGGCCCCCTTGAAGCCGGCGAGCAGCGACGCGCCGCCGACCTCGAGTAGCGCCGGCACGTAGGAGGTGCCGCTCGCCATCGGGAAGGCGGCCGTCAAGAGGGTCGCCGCGATGTCGCCCCCCGGCTGACCGCCGAGGATGAGCTCAGCCGTGCTCAAGCGCCGCTCGATCGGTCCCTGGGAGGCGAACGGCAGCGGGGCGTAGTACCCGGGGCGGCTCACCAGCCGCACGCCGCGGTCGCCGTCCGTCAGGCGCACCTTGATCTCGTGGTACTCGCCGTCGTTCTCGAGATCGCCGGGTCGGAAGGTGAGCAGGTAGGTGACGCTGGTGCGCTCGAGCACCTCGCCCAGTGCCGTCGTGAGGTTGTTGTAGTTGCGGAGGAATTCGCCTCCCGTCTCCTCCGCCATGACGAAGAGCCCGTCCTCGCCGTAGGCCTCGCGCTCGATGGCGTCCGCGCCTTCGAGGCCAGCGGTGTCGATGGCCTGGATGGTGCAGCCGGACTTGACGAACTCGTGCAGCATCCCGGTGAGCTGGTTCTGGCTCGAGGTCTCGCCGAAGCGCTGGTTGGAGTCGACGTTCCAGACCTCGCCGCGCATCGCCGACTCGGCCTGCGCCTGGATCGTGGCCTGCTCGTCCTCGGTGATGCCGCGGCCGACGCCCATGATGACCGAGCTGTCGAAGCCCTCGGACAGGAAGAGCACGTGCTTGCGGCCCTCCACGTTGCGCAGCGCGCCGGCCAGGTTGGCGAGCTGGACCGTGAGATTGAGGATCCGGTCGCGGTCGGTTGCGACCCGGACCGTCGCCTCGACCCCTTCGAGATGCTCCTCGACCTCGGCCCGCACGTCAATGCCCGTCCTCCCCACCGAACCGCCCCGCGGACCGCTGGCGACTTGGCTGAAGAACTGGCGATCGGCGAGCACGAAGCCCAGCGGGTCCTTCACCGACTCGACGAGCTGGGGCAGGCCGAGCGTCGCGATCGCGTACTCGATCTGTTGGCGATCCGACGTGAAGCCGAGCGGCATGCGCACGCCCTCGGCGGCGGATACCGTCGCCACTGCCACGAGATCGGTCGGATGGAGGCCCGTGCGGACGAACTCGGTCGCCGCGTCGCGGGCCCGGACGATCGAGCTCGGCGAGGAGAACGAGAGGTCGAAGAGCAGCAGGAAGTGCCGCCGTGCCGCCACGGGCAACGCGGCAATGGCGCCGGCCGCCGCCCCCTCGGTCAGCGACAGGTCGACCACCTCGAAGCCGACGATCTCCCGCTTCTTGCGCCCCTCGAGGATCTCGAAATCGTCGCGGGTCAGACCGCGCACCGCCTCACCGTCGCGCAGCACCTGCACCGGGACTTCGATCTCGACGACCCTCACCTGCTCGCCGAAGCGGGCCTCCTGGGCCGGGCTGGCGGGGGCGAGCGCGACGACGACCAGCGCGGTCGTCGCCAGGCAACGGCAACGGCGACGGGCGATCAGCATGGAGCCTCCGGGGGTGGCGCGCCTACTGGACCGAGAAGGGGATCGAGTTGGTCTGTTTGGCCCCGGTCCGCGAGTCGGTGAGCGCCACCTGCAGCGTGTAGGTCCCTTCGGCGAGCCCCCCGGGGTCGAAAGTGGCCAGGAACTTGTCGAGGCCGTCGATGCCGGTGACCGTGCGCTCGATCTCGCCGAGCCCGGCCGCGCCGACGACCGAGCCGTCGGCGGCCACGACCCGGCCGTCGACCGCCGTCTCCTCGCCGAGGTTGTAGGCCACGAGGCACACCTGCGCCGGATCGTCGCGGGCGAGCTGCGCGTGCGCCGAAGGCACGTACGGCTCGCCGTTGACGGTGAAGGGATAGACGACGGTGCGCTCGACCTGCGGCGCCTTCTCCCGCACCATGAACCAGCGCCGTCCGTTGTCGACGAAGAACGGCGGCAGCAGCACCGGCTCGGCGACGACGTAGGCGGGCACGTCGAGGCTGACGGTGGCGAGGCCCGCGCGGCCGGTGGCGGCGTTGCGCACCAGCACCCGCAAAAGGTGGTCGCCGGCCTCGAGGTTCAGGTGCCCGTAGTACTTGAGGCCGCTCGCGGCGAAGGCGTCCCGCGCCGTCGTCAAGTCGAGGGTCACGAGTTGGGTGAAGAAGTCCTTCATTTCGCCCGCGGCGTCGGTGGCGTAGGCGTAGAACTCGACTTGCAGCGCGTCGCCGGTGTGCCCCGCGAGCAGCTCCTTGCCCGCCACCTCGACGATGAGCGGCACGTAGGCCGCGCCCGGCCCGGCCTTGAAGGCGGCGGCCAAGACGTCGACCGGCACGCTGCGATCGGGGGTGGCCGAAGCGATGGCGTCCGAGGCGAGCAAGCTCTTTTCGATCGGATGCAACTGCTGCCACGGGCGCGGCGCGTAGTAGCCCTCGCGCGCCGACACCCGCGCCGCCACCGGAGCGTCGACCTTGACTCGGAGCCGGTGATAGGCGCCGTCGAAGGCCGTCGTCTCGGGCCGGAAGCTCACCAGGTAGGTCACCGCCGAACGCTCCATGACCCGCTCGAGCTGGCCGCCGAAGTCGCTGGCGTCCTGGAAGAGGTTGCCGCCGGTCTCGTTGGCGACGAAGAAGAGGGCGTCCTGGCCGACACTGCGCGCCCGCTCCTCGGCCGGCAGGTCGGCTCGCAGACCGCCGATGTCCACCGCCTGGATGACGACGTCGGCGCGCCGGAACTGCTCGATCATCTGCTCGATGTCGCCCTGCAACAGGGTGTTGCCGTAGATGTTGTCGGTGTCGACGAGGAAGGAACGGCCGCGCATCATGTTCTCCATGTCCTGTTGCACGTCCGCGTCCTCCGCCGCCGGCTGGCGGCCGAAGAGCAGACGGCCGTCGAAGCCTTCGGAGAAGTAGATGACGTGCTTGCGCCCCTGCACGCTGTCGAGGAACCGCGCGAGCTCCGCCATCGAGCGCGACCACGACGAGATCCGGCCACGCTGGAAGCTCTTCTCCTGCTTGGCCATCTCGTTGCCGATGGCCTGGATGTGCGCGATGACGCTGTCCCGCAAGCGTTGGATGGCCGCGTCGTCGGGATCCAGGTCGCTCGACGCCTCGCGCGACAGGATGCCCGGATCCTCGATCAGGAACTGCAGCGGGTCGCGCCGCGCGAGCTGCAGCAGCTTCGGAGCCCCGAGGGTATCGATGGCCCGCGCCACCTGCGCCCGGTCCGGCGTGAAGGTCACGAGCAGCCGCGCCCCGGACTCGATGGAGTGCGTCGCCACCGCCACCAGGTCCGTCGGGTGCAGGCGCTCGAGCGCGAACGCGCGCGCCGCCTCCCGCGCCCGGATCAAGGTGGTGGGTGCGGAGAAGGACAGGTCGAAGAGGAACAGGACGTGGCGACGGCCGGGAGCCGGGATCGCCGCCTCGATCTCCGTGCGAGTCGGGCCAGGCTGCACCAGCTCGAGGTCGATGACCCGGAAGCCGGTGATCTCCTGCGGCACGCCGTTGTCGAGGATCTCGAAATCCTCGACGGTCAGGTCGCGCACCGGGTGACCTTCCCGGGTGAGGACGTTGATCGGGACCTCGACCTCGACGACCTGGGTGGTGTCCTCGAACTTCTCGTCGAGGGTCTGCGCAGCGGCCGAGCCGGCGAAGACCGGGGCAGCGGCGGCCAGCGCCCAGAGAATTCCGCGTTCCACCGTGCGCCGGTGGCGAGTGCAGCAACGCGGGGTCCCTGAAATCACGGTCGGCTTCGAATCGGGACGATGCTACACCCGGGCCGTCGGCCCTACAAATGAACCGTGCCCCCCGGCGGCCCAGCCGGCTCCTGCTCTGCGTCCTCGGGCTCGGCCCGGCGGTCGATCAGAGCCGCGTACCGCCGGGCTTCGTCATGGGTGGCGTCGAGCCGCAACGCGCGGTCGATGTGGTGCCGAGCCCGCTCCAGGTCGCCCATCGCCAGGAACACCTTGGCCAGGCCGACCTGCACCTCGGGCACCTCGGTGTCGATGCGCAGGGCCTCCCGCATGTACCGGAGGGCGCGTGCCGTGTCGCCCTCGCCCAGTGCCACCTCGCCCCGGTAGAGATAGAAGTACGGGTTGGTCTCGTTGACGGCCTCGAGACGCGCGAGAAGCTCCTCGGCGCGCGGCCGGTCGCCCTGCTCCTGGACGGCGCGTGCCAGGTTGTTGAGCAACGGCACGCTCGCCGGGTGGAGCTCGAGGCCGCGCTCGTAGAGCTCGATCGCCTCGTCGACGCGACCGAGCCGCAGGTAGGCCACCCCCAGGTTGTTGATCGCCTTCTCGAAGTCCGGCGCGAGCGTGCCCGCGATCTCGAGGTTCGGCAGGGCGCGGTCGACGTCTTCGTCCATCAGCGCCTCGGCGCCGAGGTTGTTGTAGAAGTGGGCGATGGCCGTCAGGTCGTCGATCGGCTTGAAGTCGCGATAGGCCTTCGGCCGGTAGGGCAGGAAGTCGAAAGTCGAGAGCTGGCCGTCGATCGTCATGCCGGCCACGATGTGGCCGCGCGAGAGCACGACGCCGTTGCGGTAGTTCCAGCGCTGGTAGTCCTCCACCTCGACGTAGAACGGGTTCAACCGTTGCAGCCGGCCGATGCCGACGAAGAGATTGACGAACGACAGGCAATTGCCTTCTCGACTGCGGAAAGTTTCGTTGGCGTCGCGCGTCGGAGTGAGGGCGTAGCGCAGGTCGAGGTTGCTGAAGATGAAGGCTTCGATGGCCTCGGCACGGTCCCGCTCGCCGCCGGCTGGGCTGACCAACGACTGCACGGCGGAGCGGGTCGCCTCGGAGAGCTCGAACGGGATCGCGACCCGGGCGCGCAGGTCGACCGAGAGACGTTGTTCGAACACCTCCTGCAACTGCTCGCCGGTGTCGAACGACTCGTAGGTCGAGCAGCCGACAGCGAAGACGGCGAGGAGGCAGCGGCCGGGATGCGTTCGGGACGGCACGGCGGAAGGTCGAACGAGCGTCGGCGAGTCTCGCCCGCAACGGGAAGCGCCGCAAGGGCCGGGCCAGCCGCCTTTCTGCCTACGCGGAGCCGTCCCGGCGGGTTCGCCGGACTCCGGCCCGGCTCGAGGCGGGCGTGGAGTCCAATTTCCTGAATCGCCGCCGTCCGGGCGCTTGGAGCGTAGACCTCATGAGGGACGGTCAGGGTTGTATGAGCGTCAGCTAAGTCCTTTGCTCACTGAGCTTGGTGCGTGGTTGGCCGTGTCTGAGTGGACTGGCAACCCCCTTGCTTGATTACAGGGGCGTGACGTCGCTACAATCAGCGCCACACCGCAGCTTTTGCCATGGGCGCGGGGCGCGTTATCGCCTCGCGCTGGTGGAAGAGCAGCGGGTTCAAGAGGTGGAGCGAAATCAGAGTTCGAGTTGGGGGTCCGCGCTGTGCGGGCTCCTAGCATTCACAAACAAGGAGGTTTGTGCATGAACAGAAAAATTTGGCACAAGCTCGCGATCCTGGGCTTGGCGATCGTGCTCGGCGCCGCGGGGGCGGCGCTGGCACAGGAAGAGACCGGCAACTGCTACGTTGTCGTCTCTGACGCCGACGGCGCGGCGCTGCCGGGGGTGAGTGTCACCCTCGCCGGCTTTGGCGCCCCGAAGACCGCTGTCACGAACGCGCAAGGCCAGGTCCGATTCCTCGCCCTCTCCCCTGGGAGCTGGAACCTGACGGCCGAGCTCGAGGGCTTCTCGACCGTCGAGTACCCCAACATCGACGTCCGGGTGGGCCGTAACACCAGCCTGGAAGTCACCTTGTCGGGGGCGGTCGAGGAGGTCATCACGGTGACCTCGGAGAGCCCGCTCCTGGACGAGCGC
>CAYXXN010000137.1:0-6765 GCA_964469055.1 uncultured Thermoanaerobaculia bacterium | reverse complement strand
GTCCTCTGTGGTAGACCTTGGGCCCGTGTCGAGGCAACGCGTTCACGAGGGGCTTCGGCCCGCGGTTCTCCTGATCGCGCTGCTCGCTGTCGGCGGGCCGTGGCGAGCCTTCGCCGAGCCTCTCGATCCGATCGCCGTCGCCGAGCGCCTGCTAGCTGGCGAGCGCGCCCGGCTGGGGACTCTCGCCGTCCGCGCCCGGCTCGAGGAGCGCTTCGGCGAGGAGCCCGGCGAGCCGGGTGGCTTGCCGGTCGTCCTCGAGGTGCTGGCGCCGCTCGCCGGCGAGGGTACCCGGCACCTCCGTGTGAGCCTGGTGGTCGCCTCCATCGAGGGCGACCCCGAGGTCTGGCAGCGGGAGCGGACGGTGGCGGCGAGCGCTGGCGAGCGCCGCTGGCTGCTGCGAGCGGCCCTCGAGCTGCCCGAGGACTTCGCCGATGCGGCCCTGGTGGTCGAGGATCTGGGCGACGGCCGCTGGGGGGCGGCGCGCGCCGAGCTGGACGGCGCGCCATGGGAGGCTGCCGCGGCCAGCGACGTGCTCGTGGACGAGATCGTCGAGGCGGCCGTCGCGACGGCGGCCGCCCCGGCCGCGCCGGTGGTGCGCCTGGTGCCGCCGAAGCGGCGACTTACGGCCGGCAAGGTGCGCCTCCATGCCTTGACCGGCAGCGACGAGATCGCCCGGGTCGCCTTCCTGCTCGATGGCCGTGAGGCGGCGGTAGATGACCGCGAGCCCTACAGTCAGGTGGTGGATCTGGGGGAGGCGCCCACCCCGCACGAGCTCGCCGTCATCGCCTTCGCCGCCGATGGGACGGAGCTCGGTCGCGACGCGCGGCGCGTCAACACGCCCGGGCGGCCGTTCGACGTGGTCGTGGCCACCGAGGAGCGGACCGGCGGCTGGGTGGCCATCGCCCAGGTCACGGTGCCGCCGGAGCGGCGCCTGGCCGCCCTCGAGCTGTACCGCAACGAAGAGCTGCTGGCGACGCTTGCCGCGCCTCCCTTCGAGGCGCCGTTGCCGCCGGGCGAGGCCGGCCCGACGGACTACGTGCGAGCCGTGGCCCGGCTCGACGACGGCAACAGCCTCGACGACGTGGCGCTCTTGAGCAGCGAGGCGATGGGCGAGCGCGTCGAGGTGAACCTCGTCCAGGTCTTCGCCGTGGTGACCGACCGCTCGGGCGCGCCGGTGCCCGATCTCGCGGAGGCGGACTTCGCCTTGAGTGCTGGCGGGACGGGCACACGGCGCGAAATCCCGATCGAGCGCTTCGCGCACGCCGACGACCTGCCGCTCTCGCTCGGGTTGGTCTTCGACAGCTCCGAGAGCATGTGGGCGCTGATGCCGGACGCCAAGCAGGCCGGAGCGCAGTTCCTGGCCCACGCCCTGCGGCCCGGCGACCGCGCTTTCCTGGTGGACTTCGACACGCGGCCGCGCCTGGCCCAGAGGACCACGGAGGATGTCCGCGAGGTGCTGATGTCGTTCGGCCAGCTCGAGGCGGGCGGCGCTACGGCGCTCTACGACGCCATCCTGTTCGCGATGCTGCAGTTCGAGCCGGGACCCGGACGCAAGGCTCTGGTGGTGCTGACCGACGGCGAGGACTACGGCAGCCGCCTCTCGGGGAGCCGCTGTGCGGAGCTGGGCCGGGCGAGCGGGGTGCCGGTCTACATCGTCGACTTGTCGGGGTTGCAGGATCCCGCCCGGGCCGTGCCGAAGCTCGAGCTCGAGGCGGTGGCTGCGCCCACCGGCGGCCGGGTCTACGTCACCACCGACGTCGAGCGCCTCGAGGCGGTCTACGACGAGATCCTGAGCGAGCTCAGGAGCCAGTACCTGCTGGCCTTCTCGACCGACCGGCCGTTGTCCGAGGAGGAGCTGACGGACCTCGACGTCGACGTCAGGGGCCGCGGCCTGCGCGTGCGCCGGGTGGTCGGCGCCAGCGGCAGCTGACGTCGGCGTGGGCTGGCTGCGCCTCACGCTGCGGGTGACGAGCGAGCGCGAGGACGAGCTCGCCGCCGTCCTCTGGCAGGCGGGGACCCTGGGGCTCGAGATCCGCCCAGCGCCGCCGGGGCGCCTCGAGGTCGACGCCTACTTCAGCGATCCGCCGCCGGCCGGCCTCGCCGCTCTCGATGAAGCGGCCTGGCTCCGCCACGGCGCCGAGCTGGTCACCCACCAGGCTCTCGCCCCGACCGATTGGCTGGCCCGCTACCGCGAATCGGCCGTCCCGTTCGCCCTGGGCCGCGGCTTCCTCGTCGATCCCCGCGAGCCGAGCCTCGACGTCTCGCCGGAAGAGCGGGAAGGCGAGCGGACCCTGCTGCGCATCCCGGCCCGCACGGCCTTCGGCATCGGCAGCCACGAGTCCACCCGGCTCGCCGTCGAGCTGCTGGAGGCAATGCCACCGGTCGGCCTCGACGTCCTCGACGTGGGGACGGGCACCGGTATCCTGGCCCTGGTCGCCCTCCATCTCGGCGCGCGGAGCGCCCTGGGGATCGACCTCGACGCCGGCGCCGCCCTGGTGGCACGCGACTCGGCGCGCCTTAACGGGCTCGCGCCCCGGTTCGCGGGCGCCACCGTGGAGGCCCTGCGCCCCGGCGTCGCCTTCGACCTCGTCGTGGTGAACATCATCCCGGCCGAGTGGCTGGGATCGGCGGCGGCGGTCGTGGCTCGGCTGCGCCGCGGGGGCGCGCTCCTCACCTCGGGCCTGCTCGCCGGCCAGCGTGCGATGGTGCGCGACCGGCTGCTCGAGCTCGGGCTGACTCTCGACGAGGAGCGCCGGGACGGCGAGTGGCTGGCGATGCGGCTCGCGCGGCGCTGAGCGCGCCGGAGTCGGCGCGCCTAGGGGACGGTCTGGTCCCAGGCCGTCGTGGAGCCGCTCTCGAAGCCGTCGGCGAAGATGTCGGCGTCGACGATGACGCTCGCCTGGTCGGCCACCATGTCGACGGGCGGCGAGCGGTCGTAGCCGTTCCACAGCTGGTAGACGAACTCCCCGCGGCTCATGCCGATGGAACCGCCCAAGCGCTCGACGCAGTCGTCGGGGAAGCCCTGCGTCACGGCCTCGTCGTTCAAGAACTCGATGTACTCCTTGCTCGAGGTCTGGTAGCGGAGGGTGGCGGTGACGGTGAGCGGGGAGACCAGGTCTTCCGGAACCGGCACCTGGTAGCGCGTCGCGTCCCAGTTCACCAGCACGCCGGAGCCCGGCGAGGTCTCGGGGTAGGTGTAGCCGACGGGCTGCGTCTCGGGATCGTTGGTACCGGCGAAGCCGAGCGGCGGAATGCGGTTGTCGGAGACGATGCAGTCGTTGAGCACGAAATGGAAGAACTCGACGTCGAAGGCGTCGGCGTGCTCGCACTGCTGGGTGCCGGCGTTCCAGATGCCGCGCACGCTCTCGTAGACCTTGGCCTGCGCGTCGCGGGTGAGGACGGCCGTCACCGGGTCGTAGGCGCCGCTCTCGAAGACGAGCTCGTTGGTCGCGTCGCGGATCTCGAGCTGCAACCACATCCGCCGGCCCTCCGTGTAGCCGGTCGGCAGCTTGTGGCCCGAGAGGTTGGTCGCCTCGACGTCGACGGTCAGGGTGCCGCCGGGCGCCACCGCCGCCGGAGCCGTCAGCTCGAGGCTCGCCGAGCGCTCCTGGAGCTGGTATTCGGTGAGGGCGATGGTCGCCGAGTAGGAATCTTGGCGCTCGGTTCCCACGTGCCCCTCGCCGACGTAGTAGTCGCGGAGGATCCGCGGCACCCAGGCGTTGCCGCCCACGAAGTCGTGCACGGGGAGATCGTCGGTATGCGGGATGTTCTGGAAGACGCAGCCGTACTCGACGCCGGCGGCATCGGGCATGTGGCAGTTCTGGCAGGTCGTGAGTGGGGCGCCGCCGCCGGCCGCCGCGTAGTCGCTCTGCGACCACTCTTTGAAGGTGCGCTCGATCGGGTAGGGGATGCCGGTGTCCACCCCGTTCTCGTCGATCAGCGTCCGGGCCGGGCTGGTGACGTTGTGGCAGTTACCGCACAGGTCCGAGTCGCGGTGGTACGGCGACTCGGACCAGGGGTGCGGCGGCGCCGGGCCGGGCTGGGGATAGTCGTAGGGGCCGCGCCGGCAGGGGCCGGCGCCGAACCAATCGGGCGGGCAGTCGTCTTCGTCGTCGATCCAGAACTGCGCGTTCTCGTAGTAGACGCCGTCCTCGCCCGGCGGCGGGCTCTCGTTCACCATCATCCGGTGGCACAGGTGACAGGCGAGCCCGGAGAAGTCCTGCTCGGACTGGGCGTCATCCAGCTCGCCCTCCAGAGCGCAGCCGTCGGCGTCACCGATAGCGGGCAAGGCGGCGCTCGCCCGGCCCTCCAGCCAGGCCTTGGAGGCGTGGCAGCGCAGGCAGTACTCGCCGACCCCAGGGATGTCGTGGTTGGCGACGTCGAGCGCCGCCCAGAAGATCGGGTCACGGGTGGCGTTGGCCATCATCGAGCCCGCCCAGGTGTCGAACGGCTCGATGTGGCCGGCGCTGTAGCCGCTGTGGCAGCCCTCGCACTCGAGCGAGGGATCGAGGATGGGCCAGGCGATGCCGGGCTGGGTGGCGTTGGGGGTGAAGTCGCCGCCCCCCGCCAGAGCGGCACCGATCGCCGACAGCGCCAGCGAGGCGCCGGCCAGACCTCTACCCCAGGACCAGCGCCGATTCGCGTTCATGCGGAGGGTGGAGCAGGTCCGCACACACTGCGGTAGCCCCTGCGTCGAACGACGCCGAGGCTACCACGCGCCCGTCCCGCCCGCCGCGAAGGGCCGCCGAGGTCGGGGTCAGGGCAGGGCGTCCTCGTCGAGCCCGAAGTAGTGGCCCAGCTCGTGGACGACGGTGTCTCGGATCTCGCGCAGGAGCTCTCGTCGTGAGGCGCAGGCCTCCAGCAGGGGGAGGCGGTAGATGACGATGCGGTCGGGCAGGGCGCCGTAGTTGGAGGGGTCGCGCTCGAGGATCGAGACCCCCTGGTAGAGGCCGAAGAGTGTGTCCTCCTCGGGATCGAGGTCGACCCCCGCCAGATCCTCGGGGGAGGGCTCGTCCTCCACTTGCACGTAGACGTTGTCGATCTGCTGCGCCAGCTCTTCGGGCAGATCGTCCAGAGCCTGGGCCACCACCTTCTCGAACTGCTCGCGGCTCATGCGCAACATCGGCGCTCTCGGGTCGCGGCAGCTTACTGCACTGCAGTACGCTAGCCCCGATGCCGGAGCCCCCGATGCCAGTACCCTGGTACGCCGACGGGCTCGCCTTCGCCTGCACCCACTGCGGGCGCTGTTGCACCGTCGAGGGCTACGTCTGGGTGGGGCCGGCCGAGATCGAGCGCCTGGCCGGGCATCTCGAGCTCACGGTCGAGGCCTTCGCCGCCCGCTACTTGCGCCGGGTGGGCCGCCGTCTCTCGCTCGTCGAGAAGCCCAACCACGAGTGCGTCTTCTGGGAGGCGGGCCGCGGTTGCACGGTGTATCCGGCCCGGCCCACCCAGTGCCGCACGTTCCCGTTCTGGAAGGAGCACCTGGCGAGCCCGGCGGCATGGGCCGAAGTGGGGGAGTTCTCGCCCGGGGTCGATGGTGGGCGGCGCTACTCGCGCTCCGAGATCGAGCGGCTCCTGGCCGGTGACGGGGAGACGGGTAGCCCGGGCGAGGAGACCCCGAGCTCCTAGAGCCCTGCCGGGCAGGCGACGCCGGTGCCGCCCAGGCCGCAGTAGCCCGCGGGGTTCTTCGCCAGATACTGCTGGTGGTAGCCCTCCGCGAAGTAGAACTCGGGTGCGTCACCGATCTCGGTGGTGATCGCGCCGTGACCGGCGGCGGTCAGCGCCTGCTGGTAGGCGTCGCGGCTCGCCTCGGCCGCCGAGCGCTGGGCCGGGGAGTGGGTGTAGATCGCCGAGCGGTACTGCGTGCCCCAGTCGTTCCCCTGGCGCATGCCCTGGGTGGGATCGTGGTGCTCCCAGAAGAGCTGGAGCAGCTCCGCGTAGCCGACGCGGCGCGGGTCGAAGACGACGCGGACGACCTCGGTGTGGCCGGTGCGCCCCGAGCACACCTCCTCGTAGGTCGGATGGGGCGTCGAGCCGCCGGCATAGCCCACCGCCGTCGTGGTGACGCCGGGGACTTGCCAGAACTTGTGCTCGGCGCCCCAGAAGCAGCCCATGCCGAAGAGGGCGAGCTCCAACCCCTCGGCGTAGGGCAGCGCCAGGGCCGCGTCGAGCACCGCGTGCCGCGCCGGCACCGGCAGGGGCTGCGCGCGACCGGGGAGCGCCCGCTCTGGGGCCGGCAGGCTCATCTTGTCGGCGCGCACGGCCATCCTCAGCTCCCGACCTCGTGCTGCGCGAGCCACTCGGCGAGGCGTTGGATCGCCTCGGGCGGGACCGCGCCCGGGTCCTGCCGCTTGGCCTCCAGCCAGTGCCTCATGCCGTCGAGCAGGTGCCGCGCACGCTCGGGCCGCGCCGCGCTGTAGCTGTCGTAGGCGGCGACGGCGTCCCCCAGGCGATCGAGTGCCAGCAGCGAGCCCGTCCAGCCCTCGAAGTTGGCTTCGCTCTCCGGGTCGACCGCCAGCGCCGCGGCGTGCACCTGCAGCGCCCGGGCGTGCTCGTCGAGCGCGCCGTAGACCTCGCCCAGCGCGAGGTAGGCCTCCATCAGCGAGCGGTCGAAGCCGATGGCCTCGACGAACTCCGCGGTCGCTCGCTCGAGAGCCTGCCCGCGCCGCGCGAGGATCTCCTGTCGCCGCTCTTCGCTCGCCGCCTCCTGGGCCTTGCGGGCGAGCTTCTCGGCCGCCTGCATCTCGCGGCGACCGGCGTGGTAGT
>CAYXXN010000136.1:0-6912 GCA_964469055.1 uncultured Thermoanaerobaculia bacterium | reverse complement strand
TCGTCGCCACCGCCTCGTCGGTCAAGAGCAGATGGTGCGGCGTCACCTCGCAGGTCACCGGCAGCCCGCGTTGCTTGGCCTGGCGGACGAGCTCGAGGCTGCGGGCCGTCGACAGGTGCTGAACGTGATAGCGGCCGCCGGTGTCGGCGACCAGCAAGAGATCCCGCGCCACCATCACGTCCTCGGCCGCGCCGGGAATGCCGGGCAAACCCAGTCGGGTGGACCAAACGCCCTCGTGCATGACGCCGCCAGCCGAGAGCGACAGATCCTGCGCGTGCTGGAACACGGCGATTCGGAAGTGTTGCGCGTAGAGCAGCGCCCGCCGCATCAGCTCGCCGTCGGTGACCGGCCGGCCGTCGTCGGAGACGGCGACGACGCCGGCCGCGACCATGTCGCCGAACTCGGCCAGCTCCTTGCCCTCGAGCCCCTTGCTGACGGCTCCCACCGGGTAGACGCGGGCGAAGCCGTGGCGGCGCGCCTCGGCCAGGATGTGCTCGGTGACGGACCGGCTGTCGTTGACCGGCACGGTGTTGGGCATGCAGGCCACGGCCGTGAAGCCGCCGGCGGCGGCGGCGCGGGTGCCGCTGGCCACGTCCTCCTTGTATTCCTGCCCGGGCTCGCGCAGGTGGACGTGCATGTCGATCCAGCCGGGAGTGACCACCAGGGACGAGACGTCGCGAACCTCGGTCCCCTCCCCCACCTCGATCCCCGACGCGACCGCCGCTACGGCGCCGTCCTCGATCAGTACGTCGCGCCGGTCGTCGAGGCCCTGGCTGGGATCGACGACCCGGCCGCCGCGCAGCAGCAGCCTCACGCCGCCTCCCGGTGGGCGCCGGAGAGCAGGTAGAGCACCGCCATGCGCACCGCCACGCCGTTGCCCACCTGCTCGAGAATCACCGAGTAGGGCCCGTCGGCCACCTCGCTCGCGATCTCGACCCCACGGTTCATCGGCCCCGGATGCATGATGATCGCGTCCGCCTTCGCCCCCGACAGCCGCTTGCGGGTCAGGCCGAAGAGCTCGAAGTACTCCTGGGTCGAAGGGAAGAGGGGGCGGCCGTGACGCTCGAGCTGGATGCGCAGCATCATGATCACGTCCGCGCCGGCGATCGCTTCTTCCAGGGTGTAGTAGACGCCGACGCCGAGTTGCTCGATCCCGACCGGCATCATGGTGCGCGGCCCGGCGACCCTCACCTCGGCGCCGAGCTTGGTCAGCAGGTGGATGTTCGAGCGCACCACCCGGCTGTGCTCGATGTCGCCCACCATCGCGACCCGAAGGCCCGCCAGGCGGCCCTTGTGGCGGCGGATCGTGAAGGCGTCGAGCAAAGCCTGCGTCGGGTGCTCGTGGGCCCCGTCGCCGGCGTTGATCACCCCCGAGCGCAGGCGGCTTGCCAGCAGGTGCGGCGCTCCCGGGTGCTGGTGCCGGATCACGATCAGGTCCGGCGACATCGCTTCGAGGTTGAGGGCCGTGTCCACGAGGCTCTCACCCTTGGAGAGCGACGAGCCGGCGGCGGCGAAGGAGAGGGAATCGGCCGACAGACGCCGCTCGGCGATCTCGAAGCTCGAGCGCGTGCGCGTCGAGGGCTCGAAGAAGAGGTTCACGACGGTCCGGCCGCGCAGCGTCGGCACCTTCTTGATCGGCCGAAGCGACACCTCGCGGAAGGACTCCGCCGTGTCGAGCACGAGCACGATCTCCTCCGGCGCGAGCTCGGCGATGCCGAGCAGGTCTTTGCGGGTCCAGCCGCCGACGCTCACCCTTCCTCCCGCCCCAAGAGCAGCACTTCGTCGGCGCCGTCGCTCTCGGCGAAGCGGACCTCGACCAGCTCGCCCGGCGCGGTGGCCAGCTGCTGGCCGACGATGTCGGCCTGGATGGGCAGCTCGCGCAGGCCGCGGTCGACGAGGACGGCCAGCTCGACCGCCCGGGGCCGGCCGTAGTCGACCAGCGCGTCGAGGGCCGCCCGCACCGTGCGCCCGGTGTAGAGGACATCGTCGCACAGCACGACGATCCAATCCTCGAGCGAGGGCGGCAGATGGGTCTCCCGTACCACCGGCTGCGAGCCGACGGTGGAGAAATCGTCCCGATAGAGGTTGATGTCGAGGATGCCGAGCGGCGGCCGACGCCCTTCCATCGCCTCGATCTCGGCGGCCAGCCGCTCGGCCAGCGGCACGCCGCGGGTGCGAACACCGACCAGCAGCAGGCGCTCGACGCCCCGATGCCGCGCGGCGATCTCACCGGCCATGCGGTGGATGACGCGCCGCATCTGGGGAGCGTCCAGGATGCGCTGGGAACCGCCCATGGGGGAGGGAGCCGGCCGGCCCGCGGCATGGTAGTGCGGCGCCGGGGGAGTGTCAACGGCGAGGCCTCGAGAGGAGCGGGGGCTCGCCCCGCCCGCCCCTACTAGATCTCGCGGCACCGGGGAAGGACCGCACGAGCCCTTGTAGTCCTCGCCACCCGCCTGCTATCCTGCCTCGGCGCCCCGCCCCTCATGCTGAAGCTCCACGCGCTGCGCCTCGCCGGCTTCAAGTCCTTCGTCGAGCCGACCTCCCTGCGCTACGCCAGCGCCCTGACCGCCGTGGTCGGTCCCAACGGCTGCGGCAAGAGCAACCTCGCGGACGCCGTCATCTGGACGCTCGGCGAGCGCAGCGCCAAGAGTCTGCGCGGCGACACCATGGAAGACGTCATCTTCGCCGGCTCCGAGGCGCGCAAGCCGCTGGGCATGGCCGAGGTGACCCTCGAGCTCGAGACCGATCCGGGCTTCCCCGGCGCCGACGACGGCCGCCTCACCATCACCCGCCGGGTCTTCCGATCGGGCGAGAGCGACTACTTCCTCAACGGCAAGAGAGTCCGCATGCGGGACATCCGCACCCTGCTGATGGACACGGGGCTCGGGCTGCGCGGCTACTCGATGATCGAGCAGGGCCAGATCGGGATGATCCTGTCCGGCAAGCCGCAGGAGCGTCGCCGGCTGCTGGAGGAGGCGGCGGGCATCACGCACTACAAGGACCGGCGGCGAGTGGCCGAGGTCAAGCTCGAGGAGACGCGCGGCAACCTGGCGCGCCTCGACGACATCCTGAGCGAGGTCGAGCGCTCCGTGCGCTCGCTCAAGCGTCAGGCCTCGTCGGCCCGCCGCTACCGCGAGACCCAGCTCGAGTTGGCTCGGCTCCTGCACGCGGTGCTGCACGGCCGCTGGGCTCGCCTGACCGCCGGCCTCGCCGACCTCACGGCGCGACTGGAGGCCGAGGTGGGCCGCGATGTCGAGTCGAGCGCCGCGCTGGCGCGCGACGAGGCGGCGCTCGTCGCCCAACGGGAGACCGCCGATCGCCAGGGCCGCCGCCTCGCCGAGGCCGAGCGCGCCGAGGCGCAGCTCACGGCCGCCATCGAGGGCCGGCAGGAGTTCTTGAAAGGCGGGCGCCACCGGCTCGAGGAGCTCGCCGAGCGACTCACGGTCGGATGTCGTGCGGCAGACGAGCGGCGGGCCCGCCAGCGGACGCTCGCGGCCGAGCTCGAGACCCTGGGCGCGCGCAGCGCCCAGCTCGTTGCCGAGCGGGAGGGGGCGGCGTCGGCCCTCGACGCCGACAGCGCCCGCATCGGGCAGGCGGGGCGCTGGGTCGAGGGGGCCACCGTGCGGCTGGAGAGGCTGCGCGGCAGCCTCCTGGGGTCGCTCAACACCTTGACCGAGCTGCGCAACCGGCAGCACGCCGAGCACCTCGAGGCGGCCAAGGGCGAGCTGCGTGGGCGCCACCTGGACGCCGAGCGCCAGGCCACGGAGCGGAACCTCGCCGAGGCCGCGGCGGGCTGGGCGGACGCCACTGCGGAGGCGGAGCGACGCTCCGCCGCGGCGGCCGCCGGCGAGGTGGGGGTCGCCGAGTTGCGGCAGCGGCTCGAGGACCTGGCCCGCCGGCGCGCCGAGCTGGACGAGCAGCGACTCGGCCAGGCTCGCGAGCAGGCGGCGCTGGCCCAGCGCGAGGTGTTGCTCCGGGAGCTGGCCGCGGCGCGCGGCGAGCGACTGCGCCGGCTGGAGGAGGCTCTCGCCGGCGCCGGCGTCACCCAGGCCTCGTTTCTCTCCACCCGCCTGCGCGCGCCGGCGGGCTGGGCGGCCGGCCTCGACCTCTATCTCGGCGAGCTGGCCGACGCCGTGGTGCTGGCGCCCGAAGAGGACAGCCTCGGCCTCGCCTTGGCGCTCACCGGCCACGCCCCTCGTGCCGCCTTGCTGCGGCCCCTGGCGCCGCGCGCCGCGGCTCCCGCCCTCGACGACCCGGCGATCGTCTCCACGCTGGGCGAGGCGCTGGGCCTGCCGTCGGAGCTCGCCGCCGCCCTGCCCCCCGCCTGCCTGGTGGCGTCCGCCGCCGATGCCGAGCGCCTGGCGCGCCGCCATCCGGGGATCGCCTTCCTCACCAGCGATGGGCTGTGGGCGCAAGCCGGGACGATCCATCTCCAAGGCAGCGCCCAGCCGCCGGGACGGCTGGCGGCGGCGACGGAGCTCGAGCGCATCGAGGAGGAGCTTCCGCGGCTGCGCAGTGCGCTCGAGTCGACCGAGAGCGAGATTGCGGCCACCGAGGCCGAGATGCGCGGCGCCGAGGCCAGCCTGGGCGAGCTCCAGGTCGAGACGGCGACGGCTCGCGAGGCGCTCGCCGTGGCGGAGGCCCGCCGCGCGGACCTCGCGGCGCGGCGGCACCGGCTCGGCATCGAGCTGCAGACGATCGACACCGAGCGCGCCGAGATCGAGCGCGAGCTGACGACGATCGCTGATCGGCAGGGCCGCCTGGCCGCCGAGCTGGTGCAGGCAGAGGCGCGGCACGGCGACTTCGAGACCGCCTTCGACGCCACGCAGGCCGAGCTCGAGCGCTCGCGCAGCGAACGGGAGGTCACCAACACCTCGGGCGCCAGTCGCCGGGGGCTGCTCGACCTGCTCGAGCAGCGCCTCGACTCCGTGGCCGCCGAGCGGGAGCGTTTGCGGGCCGAGATCGAGGCCGGTGAGCGCCACCTGGCCCTCTGGGCGACCGAGGAGACGGACCTCGAGGCCCGCCGCCGCGATCTCGACATCGCCGTCGCCGCCGCGGAAGCTCAACTGTGCGCCGACCTCGAGGCCCTGGCGGGCAGCGAGGGCCAGCTCCTGTCCCTGCGGGAAGCGATGCAGGAGTGTCGCGGCGGGCTGGGAGAGCTCGAGGCCCGCATCGCCGCCACCCGCCGCGAGCGCGACGAGATCCGGGAGCGCTTGGCCGTCCTGCGCGAGGAGCGCGCCTCGCGCCGGCAGGATGCCGAGCATCTGGCGGCGGAGATGCGCCGTGACCTGCACGCCGAGCCCCCCGCCGTCCCCGACGAGGTCCCAACCAACCTTCCGGAACTCGAGGTCGATCTCGAACGCTGTCGACGGACGCTCGAGCGGCTGGGGCCCGTGAACCTCCTGGCCGCCGACGAGCACGCCGAGCAGGAGGAGCGGCTCCAGTTCCTGAGCGCCCAGCGGCAGGACATCACCGCCTCGGTCGAGAGCCTGAAGACGACGATCCGCGAGCTCGACGCGGAGTCGAGCCAGCGCTTCCTCGCCACCTTCACCGAAGCCAACGAGAGCTTCGGCCGCACCTTCACCGAGCTCTTCCGCGGCGGCAGCGCCGAGATGCGGCTGATGGACGAGACCGATCCTCTCGACGGCGGCATCGAGATCGTCGCCCGGCCACCGGGGAAGCGCTTGCAGAACCTCGCGCTGCTCTCCGGCGGCGAGAAGGCGCTGACCGCGATCGCCCTGCTCTTCGCCCTCTTCCGCACCAAGCCCTCACCGTTCTGCATCCTCGACGAGGTCGACGCCCCGCTCGACGACGTGAACACCCTGCGCTTCGTCGACCTCCTGCGCCGCATGGCGAGCGAGACCCAGTTCATGGTGATCACCCACAACAAGCTCACCATGGAGGCCGCCTCCACCCTCTACGGCGTGACGATGCAGGAGCGCGGCGTCTCACAGCTCGTCGCCGTCGAGCTCGACGCTCTCCACGACGCGGCCGAGAGCGAGCCCGCGGCGGCCTCCCTCACCGCCTAGCGCGGGCCGTCAGGGCGCCGCCAGCACGCCACGCAGCGCCGCGAACCACGCCGACGCCATCTTCCGGGCGCCCTCGACGTTCGGGTGGGCCCCGTCCAGCGTGTCCGCAACCGGGTCGAAGCCGGTCGCCAGGTCGACGGCCACGACCCTGGCCCCGGGCCGGTCGAGCTCCGCAGCGATCTCCGCAACCCCGCGGTTCAGATCCCCCACACCCGAAAGGCTCGGGTAGGTAGACGGCACGATCGCGGCGAGAAGAACCCAGATCCCCGGGTTCACCTCGCGCAGCACGCCGACGATCCCGCGCAACTCCTCGAGCGTCGTCTCGACACTCTCACCCTGGAAGAGGTCGTTGTGCCCAAGGTGGACCAGCGCCACGTCCGGCCGCGCCGCCCTCGCCCAGGCCGGGAGCTCACGCAGCACCTCGTCCGCGCGCCACCCCCAGTGCCCTTCGTGATCCCCGTCGAACCCTTCCGGGGCCTCCCCACTGCGCGCGCCCCGGAGGCCGCCGACGAAGTCCACGTTGTATCCGGCGGCCGCCAGCTCCCGGAACAGCCAGTACCGGTAGCTGGCCTCGAGACTCGCACCCTCGGTGATCGAGTCGCCAAGCGGCATGAGCCGCACCGGCTCGCCGCCACGCGCCGCGCCAGCCGACGCCAGCGCGAGCACGAGTGCAACGATCAGACGCCCTCGATGCCACACCCACACGTCCTCGATCCTACCCGCCGCCTCGGGAGTGTCTCGCGGCCACGCCTCTCGCTTGCGACCCCCTTACCCGATCCCCTAGAATCTCCGCCCGCGTCCGCCCGCGAGGCAGCCCGCCGACGTAGCTCAGCGGTAGAGCAGCTGATTCGTAATCAGCAGGTCGTCGGTTCAATCCCGACCG
>CAYXXN010000135.1:1833-7071 GCA_964469055.1 uncultured Thermoanaerobaculia bacterium | reverse complement strand
CGTCGTGCTGAGCTGGCTCCCCAGCCCTTCCACGGCGGCGGCGATCTCCTGCGAGGTGCGGCGTCGGGTGCCCTCGTCGAGCAGCGACGCCGTCAGCGTCGCCAAGCCCCGGGCGCCGAAAGGCTCGCCGTCGGCGCCGCGCGGCAACAGCAGCTCGAGGAAGACCAGCGGAACGCCGGAGCGCGGGAGCAGGCAGAGCGCGAGGTCGGCGGTGAGGCGCTCGCGGTGGAAGTCGGGGAAGGCGAAGGAGCGCACGGACCCGGAGGCCGGCGGGCGGTGACGATCCACGGGCGCCAGCATCACGGCGTGCCCCCGCGGGGCACCACCGTGACCGCCGCCCGGCGATCGCGGACGAGATGCCGTTGGGCGGCCTCCTGCAGGTCGGAGGCGGTCAGCTCCAAGTAACCCGCGATCTCCCGCTCGATGCGCTCGGGAGCGTCGAAGAAGGTCGTCAGCTGCGACAGGACGTCGGCTCGCTCCTCGAAGCTCTCGAACTCCTCGAGGGCTCCGAGCACGGTCCGCCGGCGGGCGGCCTCGAGAACCTCGGGGGCCAAGGGCGTGGCGGCCGCTCGGCCGAGGTGCTCGTCGAGCAGCGCCTCGAGGTGGGCCGGTTCGACGCCCGGCCGGCAGGTGGCGATGGCGTAGAAGGTGCCCTCGAGCTCACCGGCCAGCAGCGCGGCGCTCACCTCCTGGGCCGCTTGCCGCTCGTAGACCAGGTCCCTGTAGAGCGGCGTGGCCTTGCCCTCGGAGAGGGCGGAGGCGAGGAGATCGAGCGCGTACCAGTCGCGCGTGCCGTAGGCTGGGGCGCGATAGGCCAGGTAGACACGGGGCAACTCGACGGCGTCCTCGAGCGTCTCCGCCCCACCGCCCAGCCGGCCGTCCGGCGCCGCGACCGGCGTCGGCGGCCTCCCCGCCGGCAGCTCGCCGAAGTAGCGCTCGACGAGGTCGGTGGCCTCGGCCGGGTCGAAGTCGCCGACGAGAGAGAGGACGGCGTTGCTCGGACGGTAGTAGGTGGCAAAGAAGGAGCGCACCTCTTCGAGGGTCGCCGCGGCGATGTCTGGCAGGTAGCCGATCACCGGCCAGTGGTAAGGATGGTCCGGCGGGTAGAGCAGCTCGTGGAGACGCTCCGTGGCGCGCCCATAAGGCTGGTTGTCGACGCGCTCCCGGCGCTCGTTCATCACCACGGCGCGCTGGTTCTCCAGCTTCTCGGAGGTCAGCGCTGGCAGGAGGAAGCCCATGCGATCCGATTCCAGCCACAGGGCGAGCTCCAGGTAGTGGGCCGGCACGGTCTCGTAGTAGTTGGTGCGGTCGTACCAGGTCGACCCGTTGGCGACACCGCCGACCTGCTGTAGGTAGTGAAAGTGGTCGTTCGTGCCGACGTGCTCGCTGCCCTGAAAGAGCATGTGCTCGAAGAGATGCGCGAAGCCCGTGCGCCCGGGTCGCTCGTTCTTCGAGCCGACGTGATACCAGAGGTTGACGGCCACCAGCGGCAGGGAGCGATCCTGTTGCAGGACGACGCGCAGGCCGTTGGCGAGCGTGCGTCGGGTGATGGGGAGGTCGGGCAGGAGCGCCATGGCGGCGCCCAAGCTTATACGGGCGACGCGGTCCCGGACCGGCGCGCCAGCAGGTACTCCTGGACGCCGTGACGCAACAGGTAGCTCGCCTCGACCTCGAAGCCGGGCAGCATGCGCATGAGGTCGGGCTCGCGGTAGCCGGGTGCGGGGCGGGACAGCCCCGAGGCGTCGCCGTACACGAGGCTCTCCTCGTCGAGGATCTCGAAGCGGTGCGGGCGATCGGGAATCTGGTGCAGGTACGAGACGATGGCGAAGACCAGCGCGCTGGGCTGGCAGCGCTCGGCGAGATGGCGCCCGAGCACCTCCAGTCGAGCGCGATCGAAGTAATCGAAGAGATCCCAGGCCAGCACGAGATCGAACGGCCCCGCGGGCAGTTGCGGCGCGAGCGCGGCGTCGAGCTCGGCGGCGTCGCGGGGCAAGCCCAGATCCGAGCGCAGCCCTCGGTAGAGATCGGCGATGTGCAGCGTGCAGGGACGCCGCGAGAAGAAGGCTACGTTGGCGCCGCTGGCCGGTCCCAGATCGAGGACGCAGGTCTTGCGCTCCGTGCCGAGGCGGCGGAGGAGGGGGCGCAGAGCCAGGCTGTGGCGGCCCGTGGGACCGGGCCTCAGGACGGGCGCCGCGGGCGCCCGCGAGCCGCGCAGCAGCGCCATGCCGTGCGGGATCAGCCGACCTGCGCCGCGGCGGCGCGGTCCGAGGAAGTGGTGGGGCTGACGACGGCACTGCGCTCGGGACGGGCCTCGCCGGTGCCTTCCTCGCGCGCGCCCTCCATGTCGATAGCGCCCTTGAAGCGCGACCCGTTCTCCAGAGTCACGCGCGGCGAGACGATGTTGCCGTGCACGCGCCCCGAGGAGCGCAGGATCACTTCCTGGCTACCGTACAGGTTGCCGCGCACCTCGCCCTCGACGTGGATCGAGCGACCGTAGACGTCGCCCTTGAGCTTGCCGTCACGGCCGACGAGCACGTGGTTCTTGCGCAGGGAGAGCGTGCCCTCCAGGCGGCCGTGGAGGGCGAGGTCCTCCGTGCCCTCGACGTCGCCCTTGATCAGGATCGAGGCGCCGATCGAGGCCGCCGGCGCGCCGCCGCTGGGACGTGGCGGGACCGGAGGGGAAGGAGTCGCGGGCAGGCTCGAGGCAGCAGCTTCGTCTTCGGTCTTCTTCCACACAGTCGGTGGCTCCTCTAGTGAAATGCTGGCGATTCTTTGCAAGGTAGACGCCTGGGCCCGCAAAGTCAAGGACGGCTGCTACTTCCAGCAGACGAGCGCTACCGGACAGCCTTGCTTTACGCTCTGTTTCCGCCTAGACTGCCTCTCGTGCCTGCCGCCTTCCTCACTCGCCGCCAGAAGGAGATCCTCGACTTCATCGCCTCCTTCCAACGTCGCCACGGCATCGCGCCGACCCACCGCGAGATCTGCGAGCGGTTCGGCTACTCCTCCTACGGTACCGCGCACAAGCACCTGAAGCTGCTCGAGCGCAAGGGCTACCTCGTGCGGCGTGCGCATCAGAAGCGCGGCCTCGAGCTGGGCGAGACGGCCTTGGCGCTCGGCGGCGGCGCGCGCGCCCAGGAGCTCCCCTTCTTCGGTCGGATCGCCGCCGGCCGGCCGATCGAGGCGCTGCCCGGCGACGAGCGGGTGGGGGTCCCCGAGCACCTCCTCCGCGGCCGCGTCAGCGAGCACTACGTACTGCGAGTGGCGGGTGACTCGATGGTCGACGAAGGCATCCACGACGGCGACCTCGTCATCGTGCGGCGGCGGGAGCGGGCGGAGGCGGGGGAGATGGTCGTGGCGCTGGTCGGAGAGGAAGCGACCCTCAAGCGCTACTACCCGGAGGGGGATCGCGTGCGCCTGCAGGGGGCGGCGCCGGGCTTGCGACCGATCCTCGTGCCGGCCGGCAGCCTCCGGATTCAGGGCGTGGTCGTGGGTCTCATGCGCCGCTACGATTGAGCGGGCTCGGAGGGGCGAGACGGGAGACAGCCTCGGCTGTCCCGCTTGTGTAGAATCCGGCGACTATGCACCTGGATCAGCTGTTGCGGCTGGCCACCGACCGGGGCGCCTCGGATCTGCACCTCAAGCCGACGCGGCCGCCCCTGCTGCGCGTCCACGGCAAGCTGATGCCCATCGACTCCGAGGCCCTCAAGCCGGAGGAGATCGCGCGCATGGTCGGTGAGATCCTCACGCCGGCGCAGCGCGAGCGGCTCGAGGAACGCCTCGCGGTCGACATCGGCTACGGCGTGCACGGCCTGGCTCGGTTCCGCGGCAGCGTCTACCTGCAGCGCGGCACGCTGGCCGCCACCTTCCGGCGCATCCCGATCCAGATCCTGGACCTCGACGCGCTGAACCTCCCCGAGGTCCTCGCCGAGCTCTGCGACCTGCCGATGGGCCTGGTGCTGATCACGGGCCCCACCGGCAGCGGCAAGTCGACGACGCTGGCGGCGCTGATCAACCGCATCGCCAAGCGGCGCTCCTCACACGTCATCACGATCGAGGATCCCATCGAGTTCTTGTTCACCGACGACGTGGCGTCCATCTCCCAGCGCGAGGTCGGAACCGACACGCCCGCCTTCCGCGAGGCGCTGCGCAACGCCGTGCGCCAGGACCCCGACATCATCATGGTCGGCGAGATGCGCGATCCCGAAACGATCGCCACCGTGATCACCGCTGCCGAGACCGGTCACCTCGTCTTCTCCACGCTGCACACCAACAGCGCCACCCAGAGCATCGACCGCATTCTCGACAGTTTCCCCTCCGAGCAGCAGAAGCAGGTGCGGGTGCAGCTCGAGCAGGTGCTGAGGTCCGTCGTGTCGATGAAGTTGGTGGAGCGCGCCGACGGCAAGGGCCTGGTGCCGGCGATCGAAGTACTGCGGGCCACGCCGAAGATCAGCGACCTGATCCTCAAGGGCAACACGGCCGCGATCCACGAGGAGCTCGAGTCCTCGGTGGCGTACTATCGCATGCAGTCGATGAACCAATCGCTGATCGCGCTGCTCGTTCACGGCACGATCACCTACGTCGAGGCGATGCGCCAGTCGGCGGATCCCGAAGACCTTTCCCTGAAGTTGCGCAAAATGTTCCCGGTGATCGAGGAACGGGGTGGCGAAATGAGCTCTCCTGCCGACTTTTCGCAGATCCTGGAGTTGCTGCAGTACCGCAAGCTCTACGAAGAGCAAGAGGATCGCCACCGCGTCCGGCTGGTGGAGAAGGACCAGCGCGTCGAAGAGCTCCTCGCGGCGCTCGGCCAGCGCGACGAGCAGGAGCAACAACTGCGCTCGCGCGTCACGGAGGGCGGCCAGGAGCTGGAGAAGCTGCGCAACGACTACAACCGGGTCAAACGCGAGGCGCAAGAGAAGATCGACAAGCTCTCGGAGCGCATCCGGGAGCTCAACCAGCGCCTGGCGAGCTGAGGCGACTCAGGGCGCCGGGGAGCGGGCCAGCTCGGCCGCCAGCCATTGCCGCGCCCCCTCGGGATCTCGCAGCGCCCCTTCGATCTGCAGGCCCCGCAGGCGGGCCACCCACCGCCCGAGGTCCGGGCCCGGCGCGAGGCCGGTCAGGCGGCCGAGTTCGTGCCCGTCGAGCAAGGGTGGCGGGTCGAAGATCTCCTCACCGTGGCGCCGGGCGAGAAGGGCGAAAGCGCGCGCCGCCTGCCGCCAATCTCCGCCCTGTGCCGGCTCG
>CAYXXN010000135.1:0-1733 GCA_964469055.1 uncultured Thermoanaerobaculia bacterium | reverse complement strand
TCGGTCGCCAGAGGCGCTCCCTCGCGGTCCCAGATGTCGACGACAAGGTCGCGGCGGGCGATGCGCCAGGCCGCGAAGGCGTCGCCTCCGAGAGGGATCGCCCGGCCGCCCAACCGCTCGGCGAGTCGCGCCGCGATGCTGGCCCCCTCCCGTTCGACGACGGCGTCGAGGTCGCGCGCCGGGCGGCCGAGCAGGGCGTCGCGAACGGCGCCGCCCACGAGATGCGTCGGCACCCCCACCGCCGCCGCGCGCAGGGCGGCGGCCGCCTCGCTGGCGAGGAGTGGCTGCAGCCTGGCCGCCGGCTCCGCCGTGGGTCGATCCCGCTCTGAGGGCGACACGGACTTCGTTTCCTGCTAAGATTTCACTTTAACAAATGGGTGCAAGAGCCCATCAGACAAGGGGAAACGGCTCTGCTGGCGTTTTCCTGGCTCTACTTTCCCTGGGCGCTCCGGCGAGCGCCGGGGTCAGCGTGCGGGCCGAGCTGGCGGACGGGACCGTCGCCGTCCTGGCCGACTCGCAACAGCTCTACCTCGAGGCCGTGCCCCGGCGGGGCGAGGGCATGATGAGCTTTGCCGGCCGCTTCTGCGGCACCGACCAGGCCGTCCCCGCCATCATCGCCGCCAACGGCGGTCGCTCGCGCCTGCTGGTGGGCGTGCGCACCCGCGTGCCCTTCGGGATGCTGACGCCGGAGCGCCAGCTCGCCGTCGTGCGAGCGCTCTTCCCCGACGACCGCGGCCTGCCGGGCGGCTGGGAGCACCAGGTGCGCCACGCGGGCGGCGCGCGGGAGAGCCTGTGGCAGATCGCGGCTTGGTTCACCGGTCGCGGCGAGGACTACCGCGTCGTGCGCGAGGCGAATCGGCTGGTGGACGAGGATCTGAACGCTGGCGCCGTCGTGCTGGTGCCGGCCAGTCTGCTGAGGCCGGCGCTGCGGGCGGCCCTGCCTCCCGGCTCGCCGTACCACCTCGAGTACGGCCGCGACGCAGACGGCGAAGTCGCCATCTACCGGTTGCAGCCCGGCGAGGCGCTCTACTCGAGCGTGGTCGTCCGCTTTAGCGGGCGGATCTTCGCCGACGACGTCAACAGCCTGGCGGCGGACATCGCAGCGCGCAGCGCCATCCGCGACGTCACCGACATCCCGATCGGCTACGAGGTCAAGATCCCCCTCGACGCCTTGCTGCCGGAGTTCCTGCCGGCGGAGCACCCGAACCGCAAGGCCTGGGAGGCGAGTCTCATCGCCAGCGCGCAGTTCCACAACACGGTGACGGCGACGAGACTCCAGGGGGTCACGGTGGTGCTGGATGCCGGGCACGGTGGGCGCGACGTGGGAGCCTCGCTGGTGGGCGTCTGGGAGAGCGTCTACGTCTACGACATCATGCTGAGGGTCAAGCGGCTGCTCGAGGGCACGACTGCCGCCAGCGTCTTCAGCACGACCCAGGACGGTCCGAGCTGGAGCGTGCCCGACCGGGACCAGCTCGCGACCTCGCACGGTCACCGCGTCCTGACCGACCCGCCCTATCCGATCGCGGACTCGGTGGTGGGCGTCAACCTGCGCTGGTATCTCGCCAACAGCCTGCTGCGCCGGGCGGTCGTGGACGGCGGCTCGCCCGCCAAGACGGTCTTCCTCTCGATCCACGCCGACTCCCTGCACCCTTCGTTGCGCGGGGCGATGGTCTACATCCCGGGGGCCCGCTACCGGGGCGGCAGCTACGGTCGCTCGGAGGCCGTCTACGCCT
>CAYXXN010000134.1:0-7525 GCA_964469055.1 uncultured Thermoanaerobaculia bacterium | reverse complement strand
TCACGCGGAGAGGTGTCATGGAAGGGCCCCTGGGCAACTACCGGATCGAGTCCGAGCTGGGCGCAGGTGGCATGGGAGTGGTCTACAAGGCCACCGACACCAAGCTCGGTCGCACGGTCGCCATCAAGTTTCTGCGTGGCGAGCTGGAGAAAGACGCCGACGGGCTGGCGCGCTTCCGGCGCGAGGCGCGCGTGCTCGCCTCGCTCAATCATCCCAACATCGCCGCGATCCACGGTCTCGAGGAGAGCGACGGCGTCCTCTTCTTGGTGCTCGAGTATGTGCCGGGTCGAACGCTGGCCGAGTGCCTGGCGGGCTCCGCCCTCTCCGTAGAAGAGGCGCTCTCCCAGTGCAAGCAGATCGCCGATGCCCTCGAGGCCGCGCACCAGAAGGGGGTCATCCACCGGGACCTCAAGCCGGCCAACGTCAAGATCACCGACGAAGGCCGAGTCAAGGTGCTCGACTTCGGGCTGGCGAAAGCGCTCGATACCGCTTCCGCGTCTTCGACCGAGACCGAGATGGCGCACTCGCCGACGGTGACGCTCGGGGCGACGCACGTCGGCCTCGTGCTCGGAACGGCTGCCTACATGTCGCCGGAGCAGGCGTGCGGCAAGGTGCTGGACACCCGCACCGACATCTGGTCCTTCGGCTGTGTCCTCTACGAGGCGCTGGCGCGCCAGCGGCCGTTCGGTGGCGGCTCGGTCACGGAGGTCCTGGCGGGCGTCCTGGAGCGTGAGCCGGACTGGCAGGCGCTGCCCTCCTCGACGCCGGCGAATATCCGGCGCCTTCTCCGCAGGTGCCTCGAGAAAAACCCACAAAGGCGGCTCCGAGACATCGGCGACGCTCGCATCGAGCTCGAAGATGCACTGGCGGGACGCGGCGCAATCGAGGGCACCCTCACCGAGGCCGTGCCCCGGAAACTGTGGCCGCCGCTGGCTGCGGCCGTCGGCGCCGGGCTCCTCCTGGGAGCCGTTGCGACCTGGACGATCGCGCGCGCCCCGCGGCGCCAAGAGCCCCTGGCACCAGCCACCGCGCGATTCGCTGTGGCGCTGCGCGAAGATCAACCCTACGCCACGGACTGGGCGCCGCTGACGGCGATCTCACCGGACGGCACGCAGATCGTTTTCGGTTGGGACCCGTTGATGCAGCGGCGACTCGATCAGCTCGAGGCCAAGCCGGTCGAGGGGACGGAAGAGGGCGTCTACCCCTTCTTCTCGCCGGACGGCCAGTGGCTCGCCTTCACGGACCTCGAGAACAATTCTCTGAAGAAAGTCGCGCTCGCCGGCGGCGCCCCCCTGAAGATCGCCGAGAATTTCGACCACTTCGGCGCCACCTGGGGAGCCGACGACACGATCGTCTACGCCTGGCTCGATCTCTATCGGGTGCCGGCCTCCGGCGGGCGGCCGGAGCTGCTTCTGAAGCTGGACCACTCCCGGGGGGAGCGTTACTACCGCAGTCCGGCGTTCCTCCCCGGCGGCAAGGCCGTGCTCTTCACCATCTCCATCGATGACATCGAGAGCCACGATGACGCGCGGATCGGTCTTTTCGACCTCGCCACCGGCCAGAAGAAGATTCTCGTCGAGGGCGGCATGAACCCGCGCTACTCGCCCTCCGGCCACCTCGTCTACGCCCGCAAGGGGTCTCTCTTCGCCGTCCCCTTCGATCTCGCCCGTCTGGAAGTGACGGGCCAGCCATTCCGCGTGCAGGACGGCGTCCTGATGAGCGCTAACACCGGGAGCGCCGAGTTCGCGATCGGCGGCGACGGGACGCTCGTCTACGCCGCAGGCCCGGTCGAGGGCAACGAGCGCCTCCTCGTCTGGGTGGATCGAACCGGGAAGGCGGAGCCTCTGGACCTGCCTCGCCGCAGCTACCTTCACCCCCGTCTTTCGCCGGACGGGCAGCAGCTGGCGATCGAAGTGGAGGGACCGACGCACGACCTCTTCACCTACGACTTCGCCCGCGGCGTGTTCACGAAGGTGACCTTCGACGGGCTGAGCCACTGGCCCTTCTGGACGCCTCGGGGCGACCGGCTGACCTTCCGCTCGATGCGGACCGGCAGCATGAGCATGTGGTGGATGCCCGCCGACCGGAGCGGTCCAGAGGAACGGCTGACCGAGATCGGACAGTGGCAGACGGGCGCCTCCTGGTCGCCCGACGGCAAGGCCCTCGCCTTCACGACGGCGAACGACCCCGAGACCGCCCCCGACGTCTACGTCCTCCCCCTCGAAGGGGACCGCACGCCGCGCCCGCTCGCCAAGAGCCGCTTCGCGGAGGCCGCACCCAGGTTCTCCCCCGACGGACGCTGGGTCGCCTACGGCTCGAACGAATCGGGCCGGCCCGAGATCTACGTGCAGCCCTGGCCCGGCCCGGGCCCCAAGATCCAGATCTCGACCGAGGGCGGAAGGGACGCGCTCTGGGCGCGCACGGGCGACGAACTCTTCTACCGCAACGGCGACAAGATGATGGCTTGCCCGGTCCGGCTGGCGGGCGGGCTCAGGGCGGGGAAGCCCGAGGTGCTCTGGGAAGGGCACTACTTCGTTGGACTGGATGCCTCGTGCTGCGGCCCCGGGCTCGGATCGACGAACTACGACGTCACCGCGGACGGCCAGCGCTTCCTCATGATCGAGGACAAGGACCAGGACGTCGTGGCCAAGGAGCTGACCGTGGTGGTCAACTGGACCCGGGAGGTCGAGCGGGCGGCGCGGGCTCGCTGATGGAGGCGGCGAAGAGCCGGGCCGCGCGGGCTTAGCGGCCGACGAGGACCGCGACGATTAGTAGGCGTTCGCCCGCAGGCCATGCTTCACGGTCAGCCAGAGGATCTTCAGGTCGAGGCGCAGGGACCAGTTCTCGATGTAGTAGAGGTCGTACTGCAGGCGCTTGCGGATGGAGGTGTTGCCGCGCCAGCCGTGGACCTGGGCCCAGCCGGTGATGCCGGACTTGACGCGGTGGCGCACCATGTACTGGGGCAGTTTCTCCTTGAACTCGCGCACGAAGGCCGGACGCTCGGGGCGGGGGCCGACGATCGACATGTCGCCCTCGAGCACGTTCCAGAGCTGCGGAAACTCGTCGAGTGACCAGCGGCGCAGCCACCTCCCGATCCGGGTGCGCCGCGGGTCGTCCTTGATCGCCCACACCGGGCCCGTCGTGGCCTCGGCGTACACGCGCATGGAGCGGAACTTCAGGATCTGGAAGGAGCGCCCGTCGAGTCCCATGCGCTCCTGGCGGTAGAAGACCGGACCGCGGTCCTCGAGCCAGATGGCGAGGGCGACCAGCGGCAAGAGGGGGGACAACACGGCCAGCGCCGGCACGGTGATCGCGAGGTCGAGTGAGCGCTTCACCATGCTGCCCCAGCCCTGGAGCGGCACCTGGGAGAGATTGATGACCGGCGTGCCGTCGAGGTCCTCGAGGGTGGCTTTGAGGGTGGCGTACTGGAGGATGTCGGGCACCATCCGCACTTCGACGCACTCCCGCGCCACGCTCTGCAGGACGCGCAGCATCTTGCGGTGCGCCTCGAGCGGCAGGGCGATGTACACCTGGTCCACTCGGCGCTCCCCGAGCACGCGATCGAGGGCGCCGACCTCGGCCAGCACCGGCACGCCCTCGATCGACTCCCCCAACTTGCTCGGGTCGTCGTCGAGGAAGCCCACGACCTCGAGGCCGAGCTCGCGATGGTGGGCGAGCTTGCGGACGACCTCGCGGCCCAGGGTGCCGGCCCCGACGATCAGGATGCGCAGCAAGTTGTGGCTGCGCCGCCAGACGGCGCGCAGCGCCTGGCGGATGCCGCTGCGGCCGAGAGTGATGAAGAGGACGTCGAGGGCGGCGAAGAAGACGAGGAAGAGCCGGCTGTAGTCGAAGTAGGCGAAGGTCTCGGTCCCCGGCCGCGTCACCGGTCGGATCCACTGATTGGCCGCCGACAGCAGCACCGAGGCGAGGACGACCGCCACGATCAGGGTGAGCGTCTCGTCCACCCGGCTGCGGTCGCGCCGGAATTGGTAGAGGCCGTGGAAATAGAAGACGACGGGCCAGATGATGGCGATGACCGGCAGGAGCCTCAAGTACTGGGCGAAGTCGGGACGGTGGGCGACCGGGAAGAGGCCCGACTCGAAGCGCAGGTACCAGGCCGCCAGGAAAGCGGCGAGGGTGACGGCGAAATCACTCGCCAGGACCACGAGCGCGGTGACTTGGTGGCGCTGGCGAAGCAAGAAACCTCCGGGTCAGGTCACGAGGAGCGCCGCGAGGGCACTCCGGCAGCGGGCCTTCGAGAAACCCTCCGCGCGCTGTCGTAGGTCCAAAGGATTGAATCGCAGCGACCGAACTTTGTCAATCGCATCCGCGAGACCGACGTCACCGGAGGCTGGATCGTACAACAGTCCGTGCCGGCCGTGCTCGACGATGTCGAGCACCCCGCCGCGACCGGAGGCGACGACCGGGCAGCCGGCGGCCAAGGCCTCGACGCTGGCGATGCCGAAGTCCTCCTCCCCCGGCTGCACGAAACAGCGCGCCCGGCGATAGAGGTCGCGCAGGGCCTTGGGCGAGACCCGGCCGAGCAGGCGGGTATGGGGCCCGGCTCGGCGCTCGAGCCGCCGGCGCTCGGGCCCGTCGCCGACGATGACCAGCTCGACGCCCAGCCGCTCGCAAGCGGCGATGGCGACCTCGATCCGCTTGTACGGGGCGAGGCCCGAGACGAAGAGGCAGAAGTCCTCGCGCGGCGCCTCGCTCGGGGTGAAGAAGTCGACCTCGACCGGCGGCGGCACGACGGTGGCCTCCCGACCGTAGTAGCGGCGGATGCGGTCGGCCACGAAGCGCGAGTTCGCGACGTAGGTCGAGACGCGGTCGGCGGTGGCCGCGTCCCAGCGCCGCAGCCGGGCCAGCAAGGCTGCCCGCAGCCGCCCGAGCGGGCCGCGGCGGCGGGGGAAGTAGATCTCCTCCTGGTCCCAGGCATAGCGCACCGGCGTGTGGCAGTAGCAGACGTGCCGGGCGCCCGGCGGTGGGATCACCCCTTTGGCGACACAGTGGCTGCTCGAGACGACGAGCTCGACGTCGGGGAGCCGCAGGCTCTCGATGGCGCGGGGGAAGAGCGGCAGGTAGTAGCGGTACCAGCGCGCCAGACCCGGTGCGCGCGCGAGGAAGCTGGTCTCGATCGGGTGCGACTCGATCGCCGGGCTCACCGACCCCGGCAGGTGGAAGAGGGTGTAGATCGGGGCCGCGGGCAGTAGCTCCCCCAGCACCTCCAGGACCTTCTCACCGCCCCGCATCCCGGTCAGCCAGTCGTGGACGAGGACGGCGCGGGGCGGACGGCTCAGGCCGAGTCTCCCGAAGCGGGCGAGGCGGCGAGCACGGCGCGGTAGACCTCGAGGGTCTGCTCGGCGGTGCGGCGCCAGTCGAAGTCGCGCGAGCGACGGCGTCCCTGCTCGGCGAGTCCCCGCCGGTGCTCGGCGTCGGTCATGCAGCGCACGATGGCGCGACCGATGGCGTCGACGTCGAGCGGGTCGACGAGCTCGGCGTAGCCCTCGGCGATCTCGCGCAGGGCGGAGTTGTTCGAGGTGATGACGGCGACCCCCGAGGCCATGGCCTCGACCACCGGCAGGCCGAAGCCCTCATAGAGCGTCGGGTAGAGGAAGAGGGTGGCGCCCTGGTAGAGGGCAGGCAGCGCCTCCTGCTCGACGTGGCCGAGCAGCTTGACACGCTCGCCGAGCGCGAGCTGGGTCGCCCGTTGCTGCACCTTGGCGTCGGCGCCGTCCCGGCCGCCGACGCACACCAGGTCGGCGTCGAAGCCGTGGTGCTCCACGGCTCGAGCGTAGGCCTGTACCACGTTGTCGAGATTCTTGTGCGGCTTGGGGTTGCCGACGAACAGCAGGTACGGCCGCCGCAGCCCGAAGCGATCGCGCCAACGCTCGAGATCCTCGGCGGCGAGCGGCTGCCGGAACTCGTCCGCCACCCCGGGGTAGATGCGCCGGATCTTGCGCCCGTCGACCTCGAAGTAGTCCATGAGGTCGGTCTTGGTGTTCTGCGAGTCGGAGATCACCAGGTCGGCGCGCCCGAGGCTGCGCCGGATCATGCGCTGGGCGTAGAGGAAGGCCAGTCGATTGGGCAGGAACTCCGGATAGAGAAGGTGGATGATGTCGTGGATCGTCACCACCACCCGCCGCGGCGCGACCGACGGCAGCACGTAGTGGGTGGCGTGATAGAGGTCGAGCGAGAGCCGCGCCAGCCGCCAGGAGAGCGCGACCTGCTCGCGCAGGGAATAGACGGGCGCCCGCTCCACGACCCGGCGAAAGTTCGGCGGCAGGTCGTCGAGCTCTCCCTCGTAGCGCCGGCCGACGAACAGGATGTAGCGGTTCTCGTGATCGATCTCCGCCAGCGCCCGCACCAGGTGCTGGATGTAGGTGCCGATGCCGAAGTCGGCGATCTTGCGGGCGTCGATGCCGATCCGGTAGGCCACGAGGGGAGAGCCGATTCTCGCGCTAAACGAGCGCTTCGCGGAAGACCGCCGCCAGCCGCCGCGCGGCGTCATCCCACGAGAAGCGACGGGCGCGCTCGCGGCCGCGCCGGCCGAGCACGCCGGCGAGAGCGGGATCGGCGGCCAGGCGCGCGAGGGCGGCGGCGAGGGCGCCGGTGTCGGTTGCCGGGACCAGCAGCCCGGCGTCGCCCACCACCTCGGCCAAGGCCGCGGTGTCGCTGGCGACGACCGGCACGCCGCAGGCCATCGCCTCGGCCGCCGGCAGGCCGAAGCCCTCGTAGAGCGAGGGGTAGACGAAAAGGGTGGCGGCCTGCATGGTGGCGACCAGAACGGATCTGGGTAGGGGCCCCAGGTAGCGAACTCCATGGTCGGCCAGGGCCGTCAAGCGGCCCGCCAGCGCGCGGCTTGCCCAGCCGTAGGGCCCCGCGAGGACGAGGGGCAGGTCGACGGCCCCGGGGTGGTGCAGCTCTTGCCAGGCGTCGAGCAGCCGGTTGACGTTCTTGCGCGGCTCGAGCGTCCCGGCGTAGAGCACGTAGCCCCGCGGGCAGCCGAGCTCGGCGCGGGTGGCGGCGATCGCTTCCGGCGTCGCGGGCTGGAAATCGGGGTCCACGCCGTTGGGGATGACGACGACGCGCTCCGCGCACCTGGGATAGAGCCGCCGCAGATCCGCCGCGGTCGCCTCTGAGACCGCGACCACGCGCCGGGCGCGCTCGAGGGAACGGCCGAGGAACGGCCGGATCGTCCAGCGAGTTTGCCAACGGTGCGTTCTGGGTAGGAGAACGGGGGTGAGGTCGTGCACGGTCACTACGGCGGGTATCGGCAAGGCGGTCGGCAGCGTGAAGAGCGGCGACCACAGGAGGTCGATGTCGCCGCGCCGCAGACGTCTCGGCAGCCGGAGTTGCTGCCAGAGGATGCCGAGCGGCCCTCCATGCGCCTCGAAGCCGAGACCGCGCATCGCCAGCTCCTCGACGTTCTCGGCCGGTCGGTGGGCCATGCCCACGAAGGCGAAGTCGGGCTCGCTCGCGAGCCGCGCCAGCAGCGCCGCCGTGTAGATCCCGATGCCGGTGC
>CAYXXN010000133.1:0-7707 GCA_964469055.1 uncultured Thermoanaerobaculia bacterium | reverse complement strand
GAAGCGCAGGCCGAACGACTGACCGCGCGCCGGGAGGGGATGCGCGACGAGCTCGCCGCCGGCCTGCGGCGCCGCCTGAGCGATCTCCTCGTCGACACCCAGATCCCCGAGGAGCGACTGGCCTTCGAGGTCGCGCTCCTCGTCGAGCGCAGCGATGTGCAGGAGGAGCTCGACCGTCTGCGAGCTCACCTGCACCACTGCCGCGAGCTGCTGGCGGAGGGCGCGGGGGTAGGGCGCCGCCTGGATTTCCTGGCCCAGGAGGTGCAGCGCGAGCTCAATACCCTGGGCGCCAAGTGTCGGGACCTCGCCATGATCGAGGCCGTCGTCGAGGCGAAGCTGCTCTGTGAGCAATTGCGCGAGCAGGTACAGAACGTGGAGTGATCGCTTGCGCCCGCGAGGAGACTTGTTCGTCGTCTCTGCGCCGTCGGGCGTCGGCAAGACGACGCTGATCGAGCGCCTCTTGGCCGGGCCGCTCCGCGGCGCCTCCGACGTGGTGGTGTCGGTGAGCCACACCACCCGGCCGCCGCGCGACGGCGAAGTCGAGGGCCGCGAGTACCACTTCGTCGACGTGGCCACGTTCGAAGAGATGATCGCCGCCCAGCACTACCAGGACAACTACTTCGGCACGTCGTTGGCCGAGGTGGAGCCGCGGCTCGCGGCGGGCCTCGACGTCATCCTGGAGATCGACGTGCAGGGCGCGGCGCAGGTGCTCGCCCGCCACCCCGAGGCCCACGCGGTGTTCATCTTGCCGCCGAGCTTCGTCGAGTTGGAGCGTCGGCTCGTCGAGCGGGGTCTCGACGACCCCGTCTCCGTCGCCGGTCGTCTGGCCGTATCTATCGATGAGATCAGGCGTTATCGACAGTATCAGTATGTTATTATCAACGACGACTTGGAACGCGCCAGCGCCGAGCTGGCGGCAATTCTCATCGACAAGCGACTGCGGCGCGAGCGCCTGGAGGAGCGCGTGGAGGCGATCCTCCACGGCTTCGAGGCCGCTACCCGCCGCTGATCACCCCCCGGGTCGCCGGGGAGCCCCGGAGAGAGACGATGGATCAGATACCGGACCGGATCGATAGCCGCTTCCGCTTCGTGCTGCTCGCCGCGACACGGGCCGAGCAGATGATGCGTGGGGCCCAGCCCAAGGTAGACATCGGCCAGGCCAAGGTCACGCGTGTCGCCATGCAGGAGATCGTCGGCGATCTCGTGGAGTGGGACTACGGCCCCGGGCCGCAGGACGCGCCACAGGGCGAGGCTGCGCCGGCGGTGGCCGGCAGCGAGAAGGCCTGACCGGCCTCGGGGGACGATGCGCGCGCTGGTCGGCGTGGCGGGCGGCATCGCCGCAACCAAGGCGACGGAGGTCGTCCGTCTGCTGCGCGGTCGGGGTCACGAGACGCGCTGCGCGTTGACGCGAGCGGGAGAGAGGTTCGTCTCTCCCCTCACCCTAGAGGTGCTGAGCGGAGAGCCCGTCTACCGCGAGGAGTATCTGCGGGCCAACGGCAGCGGCGAGGAGCTGCACCTGAGCGTCGCGAAATGGGCCGACGCCATCGTCGTGCTGCCGGCGACGGCCCACACGCTCGCCCGTCTGGCCCTGGGTTTGGCCGACGACTTCCTGACCACGACGGCGCTCGCCTTCGCCGGGCCGCTGGTGCTGGCGCCGGCCATGCACTCGAGGATGTGGGACCAGGAGTCGGTCCGCGAGCACGTCGCCACCCTGCGCCGCCGCGGTGCGATCTTCGTCGGTCCGACCCTGGGTCCCCTCGCCTCCGGTGAGGTAGGGGTGGGCCGCATGGCCGAGCCACTCGACATCGTCGCAGCCCTCGAGGTGGCTGTGGGAACCGGCGCGCTCGTAGGGCAGCGAGTCCTGGTGACGGCGGGCCCTACCCGCGAGTACCTCGACCCCGTGCGCTTCCTCTCCAATCGGTCGAGCGGTCGGATGGGTTTCGCGCTCGCGGCTGAGGCCGCTCGGCGCGGCGCCGAGACCCTCCTGGTGAGCGGCCCGGTGGACCTGCCGACGCCCGCCGGCGTACGTCGCATCCAGGTGGAGACGGCGGCCGAGATGCTCGCAGCCGTCGCCGCCGAGGCGCCCGGCTGCGACCTGGTCGTCATGGCCGCAGCGGTCGCCGACTACCGGCCCGTACGGCGGTCGGCGAGCAAGCTGAAGAAGAGCGTCGGCCCCCCGGCCTTGGAGCTGATCGAGAATCCGGACATCCTGGCCGAGCTGGCCCGCATCGCTCCGCGCGCGCTGCGGGTGGGGTTCGCGGCCGAGACCGAGAACCTCGAGCGCGAGTCCCGCCGCAAGCTGGAGACGAAGGCGGCTGACTTCATCGTCGCCAACGACGTCTCTCGTCCGGACATCGGCTTCGACGCCGACGAGAACGAGGTGCGGGTCTTCTCCCGCCAGGGTGAGCCGGTGTCGCTGCCGCGCATGGCCAAGTCGCGCCTGGCCGCGGCCCTGCTCGACCTCTTCGCGCACGCTCGCGTGGCCGCCGAGGGCCTGGTCGCCGGCCGCGTGGAATGAGAGCCGCTCAGCCGTCGAGATAGCCGAGCGCGCGCAGCGCTTCGATCTCACCGGCGTCGACTCTCGTCGCCTCGACGGCGCCCACAGCCTCGGGCTCGCCGGGGATGCGCAGCAGGCGGACCGACACCCCTCGCTCGGCCTCGAGCCAATCGCCGAGCGCCCCGGCCGCATAGGGCTCGGGTGGACCAGGGGAGAGGGGCCGTGGCACGCCGTCGACGAGGATCTCGGCGACCGCGACGGCGCCTTCCTCGGCGCCCGGCAGCTCCGCGAGGAGGGCGAGCGAATCCGCGGCTCGGCCTTCGAAGAGGACCTTCCCTGCGGTGCAGCGCCGACGGGGGATGCCGAACCCGGGCAGGCGCGGCGGCGCGCAGTCTGCCAGTCCGCGCACGAGCACCCGCAGCGTCGCCGGGGGGCCGGCCGCCGTGACGGCGACGAAGACCGAGCCCGGCCGGGTGCTCATCACGGCCTCCGCGAGCTGGGCGCGCAGCGCCGCCAGGCGGCCCGGTGAGGCTGCGCTCGCATCGCGCGACTCGCGCGGGTCGGCGGCGAGATCGAAGAGGTATTCGGCGGTGGTCTGGCCCCGGGCGATGGTGCGGAGGTAGCGCCAATCGCGGGTGCGCAAGGACTCCCCGAACGGCCCGGCGCTGAGAATGCCTCGATCGCCGTCGGCCTCGGAGCCTTGGACCAAGCCGCGCAGGCTCCGACCCTCGATGCCCGGGGCTCCAAGCTCGATCCCGACCAGGTCGAGAACCGTCGGCAGGACATCGACGAGCGACACCGGGGTCGCGACCCGCCTTCCTGGCGTGAACGGCACGGAGCGTGGTGGCTTGACGATCAGGGGCACGCGGGTCAGGAGGTCCTGGAAGCTCGGTCCGCCGTGGCCGAAGCGGTTGAAGGCCCCCCACGAGTCCCACAGCATCTCGCCGTGGTCGGCGAGAAAGATCACCAGCGTGTCCTCGGCGTGACCGGTGGCGGCCAAGGCTTGCAGGAGGGCCCCGAACTGGTCGTCCACGTAGCGCACCTCGTCGGCGTAGAGCTCGGCGACGAGCTCGCGGAAGGCGTCGGAGGGGCGGCCGTCGGTGGCGCACTTGCCGCAGCGCGCCAGCAGCGTCTCCACCTGGAACGGGAGCTTGAGACCGAGCTCGCGCAGGCCCTCCGCGGCTCGGGGCCCGACGAAGGCCGGCGGCTGGGTGAAGGGCTGGTGCGGATCGTTGAGGTGGAGGAAGAGGAAGAAGCGGCGATCTCCGTTGTCGGCCAGCCACTCGGCGGCCTTGCGGACGTTGCGCTCGGCCCGATGGTGGATCGAGGGAACGTTGAAGTAACGCTCGAATCCCTGCTCGAGGTTGCGGCCCCGGCCGAGGGCCGGCTTGTAGAGCACGGCCCCCGTCACCCAGCCCCGGTCGCGAAGCCGTTCGGCCAGGGTGAGCCGGCGCGGGTCGATGGCCTGCAGCGCCTGGAGGACGCCGTGGCGGTAGGGCGTGAGGCCGGTGAAGATGGACACGAAAGCCGGCAGCGTCCAGTTGGCGGGGCTGATCGCGCGCTCGAAGAGCACGCCTTCGCTGGCGAAGGCATCGAGGTGCGGCGTGGGCACGGGGGAGCCGTAGGTGGAGAGGTGATCGGCGCGCAGCGTGTCCACGGCGACCAGGAGGACGTTGGGCGGCTCGCCGGGCCGGCGGCGCACGTCGAGGCGGGGAGCGCCCCACAGCGCGGGCACCGGGTCGGGGCTGGGCGAACGAGTCCCCAACGTGAGATCGACCTTTCGACCGGCGAAGCGGTCGAGGTCCAGTCGCGCCTCGTGCCAGTGCCAGTTGGCGGCCGAGAGCTCGAGTTCTTGGCGAAACAACGCCTCGGCGCCGGATTCGCCGGCCTCCCGCACCGCCACCTCGAAGGTGGCGCGGTCGCCGATGGCCGCGAAACGGTGGAAGGCGAAGGAGAAGTGCAGTCTCGCCGCCGGCGGAACCCGCAGTGGAAAATGCAGCTCGCTCGGGGTCGGCGCGAGGAGAGCCTCGCGAAAGCTCGAGTTCTCGTCGAACGGCGCCCGGCTGGAGACCTGATAGGGCAGGAGGTAGCCGGCCTGGGCCACGCCCAGGCCGGCGTCGCGGGCGTCGAGGGGAGCGTCGGCCCGGACCAGACGCAGGCGGTCCCCGGCGGCGAGCTCCAGTCGCTCCACCCGCAGGCCCTCGATGGAGAGTGTGCACCCCTGCCGGTTTCCCGCCGGCTGGAGGCTCAGCTCGATGCGGGCGTCGCGCGGAGCGGTCCACAGATGAGATGCCGTTTCCGGCGGGGCCTGCTGCGCGGGTACGGAGACGAGCGAAGTCATCTGCGTGTCGGTGCCCAGTCCGAGGGTCACGCAGTCGGCCTGGGAGGCTCGTCCGCGCAGGAGGATGCGATAGGAGCGGCTGGGCTCGGCGGCCACCCCGTGCTGGATGCGGAATCCCTGTCGGCACACGAGGGCCGCCGCGAGCGAGGGTCTGGACGGCTGCAGCTCGCAGCCCTCCACCGTGGCAAGTGACGCCGCGTCGCCGGCGCGCCACTCCCAGATGGTGCGGGCAGGCAGCGTGGCCAAGAGGTCTTCCAACGGGGTCGGATCCGGGGCCGGCAGGGGCGTGTCCAACCGGGCGAGCGGCAGCACGTCGATGAGCCGGAGGGCGGCCGCGTAGCGGGGAAGCCGAATGGTTGCCTGGCCTGGGTCCCGGCAGCCGACGGCGCCGAGCAACGCACAGACGGCGAGGAAGCGGAGTGCGAGGCGGCGGCGGGTGGGGACGCGCATCGGGTCGCTGCGAGCTCGGCGATCGGCTGGAGCCGGCGGAGATTTATACTGCAACCGGCTCGTCGGGCCGAGGGGCGACGCGCCACGCCGATGGCCACGCAGAGCCGCCCACCTCTCACCCCAGCCCAGCGCTCGCTTCTCGAGTACCTCTCCGACCTCGGCTTCGCGGACCTCCGGCTGGCCGCCCCGGCCCCGGCGCGGCGCCCGGCGCCAGCGAGGGGAGAACTGAGCGAGCTGGCAGCTGAGGCGGCCGGCTGCACGCGCTGCCGCCTGAGCGCGGGCCGCAAGACGGTCGTCTTCGGCTCGGGCGACCCGGACGCCGACCTCATGTTCGTCGGCGAGGGCCCCGGGGCCGAGGAGGACCGCCAGGGCTTGCCCTTCGTCGGACCGGCCGGCCAGCTCTTGACCAAGATGATCCAGGCGATCGACCTGACCCGCGACCAGGTCTACATCGCCAACATCATCAAGTGCCGGGCGCCCGGCAACCGCGAGCCGCAAGCCGACGAGGTGGCCGCCTGCCTGCCGTACCTCGAGCGCCAGATCGATCTCGTCGCGCCCCGGGTGCTCGTCGCCCTGGGCCGAGTGGCGGCCCAGTGCCTGCTGGGCACGGATGAGGCGGTCGGCAAGCTGCGCGGCTCTTGGCACCGAGTGCGGGGCGTTCCGCTGCGCGTCACCTACCACCCGGCCGCCTTGCTGCGCAACGCCGAGCTGAAGCGTCCGACCTGGGACGACCTGCAGTTGGTGCGCGACCGGCTGCGGGTTGAAGGTTAGAATCCGCGCCATGGAGCCCCAGCCCGTGCCGCTGGCGGTGCCGCCCGCGGCGGCCGCCGCCGGGCCCGAGATCAGCGTCATCGTGCCGGTCTTCGACGAGGCGGACTCCGTCGAGGAGCTGGCGCGACGGGTCGCCGAGGTGATGGAGGAGCTGGGGCGGCCCTGGGAGCTGCTGTTCGTCGACGACGGCTCGCGGGACGCCACGGCGGAACGGGCACGCCGCCTCCACGAGGAGGATGCGCGGATCAAGCTGATCCGCTTCCGGCGCAACTTCGGCAAGGCGGCCGCCCTCAGCGCGGGGTTCGAGGCGGCCCGCGGGACGCTCCTGGTCACCATGGATGGCGACCTGCAGGACGAGCCGCGGGAGATCCCGCGCTTCCTGGCTAAGCTCGAGGCGGAGGGCCTCGATCTGGTGTCGGGCTGGAAGCAGCGACGGCAGGACCCGATCTCCAAGCGCTGGCCGTCGCGGCTCTTCAACTGGGCCACCCGCCGGCTGGCGGGGGTCGACCTGCACGACTTCAACTGCGGCTTCAAGGCCTACCGCCGAGAGGTGGTCGGCGAGATCGCGCTCTACGGCGAGCTCCACCGCTACATCCCGGTGCTGGCGAGCCGCAAGGGCTTCAGGGTGGGTGAGCTCGCCGTCGAGCACCACGCCCGGCCGCACGGCCGCAGCAAGTACGGCTGGGATCGCTACTACAAGGGCCTCCTCGATCTCATCACGGTCCTCTTCATCACCAAGTACACCCGCCGTCCCCTGCACCTCTTCGGGGTCATCGGGCTCGCCTGCTTCGGAGTCGGCTTCGTCATCGATTCCTATCTGGCCGTCCGCTGGGCGATGGGCGACTCGCTCTCCAACCGTCCCTTGCTCCTGCTCGGCGTCCTGCTGATGCTGCTCGGCATCCAGGTTCTGACCACCGGCCTGATCGGCGAGATGATCACGTACAAGAGCTTCCGCGGCGGCGATAGCTACTCGATCCGGGAACGGCTGGGGTAGCCCGACCCCGGTGCGCTCCCTCCAGATCCTCTTCCTCACCCAGACCTATCCACGCTTTCCGGCCGATACCGCCGGTCCCTTCATCCGCGACCTGGCGCGCGGTCTGGTGCGCGGCGGCGACCGAGTGACGGTGCTGGCTCCTCACGCGGCGGGGCTGGCCGCCGCCTGGCAGGAAGACGGCGTCGAGGTCGAGACGTTCCGTTACGCCCCCGAGAGCCTGGAGGTGCTGGGCTACAGCCGCAGCCTCGACGCGGACGAGCGGGTGCGGGTGGGCGCGGGCCTGGCCGCACCCCTCTACCTGATCGGCGCCCGCCGCGCCCTCTCCCGAGCCGTTGCGCGGCGGCGCTTCGACCTGCTGCACGCTCACTGGATCGTCCCCAACGGGCTCGCGGCGGGGCCCCTCGCCCGGCGCCTGCCGGTGGGCTACGGCCTGCACGGCAGCGACGTCTTCCTGGCGGAGAAGGCGGGCGTGCGCCACTGGACGCGGCGCTCCCTGGCGCGGGGCAGATTTCTCACCGGCTGCTCCCCCGAGCTCGTCGACCGCGTCTGCGCCCTCGGCTTCACCCGCAGCCGCGCCGCCGTCATCCCCTACGGGGTCGATACCGAGACGTTCGCTCCGGCGCCCGAGCGGCGGGAGCTCTGGCGGCAACGCCT
>CAYXXN010000132.1:0-7823 GCA_964469055.1 uncultured Thermoanaerobaculia bacterium | reverse complement strand
GCAGTGAGCGGCCGTGCAGGGCGGCACGGCGCGGATGGGCGCGGGCCCACTCCGGCAGGTGCAGCTGGATGAAGTCGTTGACCGCGTTGTACTGGACGACCACGTCGGGCTCGAAGGCGAAGAGGGTCTCCAGGCGCTCGAGCCAGAAGTCGGAGTGCGTGCCGCTCACCCCGAGGTTGAGCACCTCGAGGGCCAGGTCGGGTCGCAAGGCGCGCAGCCGCCCCTCGAGCAGAGCGGGGTAGGTCTCCTCGTTGGCGAACCCCTGGAAGGTCGTCGAGGCGCCGATGCAGACGACGCGCACGCGGCCGGCCGGCTTGGGTACGTCGAACTCCCGCGTGCGGTAGCCCTGCGAGTTGATGCGCACCTCGTGGAGCCGGTCGTTCAGGGTGAAGGAGATGAAGGCGCCGGGCTGGTAGGCGACGCGCTCCTCGGCCCACAGACCCTTGCCCACCCCCAGGCCGGGGCCTTGCAGGAAGGCATTGGCGTAGGCGAAGCGGGCCGCCTGAGGCAACAGCCGGCGGCGCTCGAGGCGCAGCGCGATCTCGCCGGCGAGCGCCCCGATCGCCAAGCCGCACAGTCCGAGCCACGCTGCAGCGAGGAAGGCCAGCCGGGGAGTTCTCGCGGCGGGGCTCATCGACCGTCCGCTCGCAAAGCGCCGAGGCTCGCGTCGCCGACGGCACCCTCGGCGGCCCCTCGCGAGCCGCCTGCGGAAGGCGGCCAGAACAACTCGTCCGGATGGACCCCTCCGTAGAGATGCACCAGGGCGCACGGCGGCTCGCCTCCCCGGCGCCGCTGCAAGCGGCGCGAGCGATTCCGCACCTCCACGTGCTCGATGCGCGACACGGTCCTTCCATCCTCCCGCAGCAACGCCCACAGTGGGTACTCGAAGCTCGCTGGGCTCGAGACCAGTCCGACGCGCCGGCAGCGCGCTGCTCGCAGCTGCACGACGATCGCCTCGACCTGCTGCCGCTCCCGGGGTCGGCCGCGGAAGTACTGCTGGGCGGGGTCGGCGTGCCAGGCGCTGTCCGCTCCGAGCAACGACCGCGTCGGGTTGGCGAGCGCGCAGGGCACGGCGACGGCGATCATGGCCAGCCAGGCCGGCCACCGCAGCCAGGCTCTGGCCGCCTCCAGCGCGATGCCCGCCGGGGGTGCCCAGAGCGCGAGCTGCGGCAGCAGGAGGCGGACGTTGTCCGGCTGCCACCGGAGGAGGGCACAGAAGGACAGGAACCCGGCCACCAAGGCGAGGGCGTAGGGGCGCAGCGCGGCCAGCGGCGCGGCGGCGAGGGCGAGGGCCACTCCGCCGACCAGGAGCAGGTGGACGGGCGCGCCCGCTCGCGCCTCGCTGCGCCATCCCTCCTCCAGGTGGAAGGGGATGTCCTCCCAGGCGGTCCCAAGGGCGTCGGGGTCGAGCCGCAGACCGCGGTGGAGCGCGACGGTCGCCGCCTCGATGCGCGCGTTCACCCCGCGCCACGGCGTGGCCCCGAAGAGGGCGACATTGCGCAGAACGTTGGAAACGACGACTCCAGGTGCGAGGCGGTCGTTGAGGAAGCTCTCCCGCTCGGGCGGCCCGATGGGATGCTCGAAGAGCAGCGCATTGCGGGTCCAGTGGCCGGCGTTGAGCAGCAGCGTGGTCGCGGCCGCCAGCGCTACCCATCGCGCCGCGCGGGCGAGCTGTTGCCGCCCGCTCCAACCGACGATCCACAACAGGAGCGGCAGCGCGGCCAGCACGCCGGTCGGCTTGGTCAGGACGAGCAGGGCGAAGGCCCCCGCCGCGAGCAGGCCGTCGGAGCCGCCAGCGGTGCGGCGCCAGCGCAGGAGCAGGGCGACCGAGGCCGCGCACCAGAAGGCCGCCATCAAGTCGTTCAGGGTGCTCGAGGCCTCGAGCGCGACCATCGGCACGGTCGCCGCGAAGGTCGCGGCCAGCCACTGTGCCCGGCGCCCGCCGCCCAGCTCCTCGGCGATGCTCGCCGTGGCCAGGATCAGGCCGGCGCCGCTCAGCCAGGCCGGCAGGTTGATGAGCCGCTCGCCGCCGCCCAACAGGCGCAGCGGCAGCATCGTCCACTCCGCCAGGGGTGGGAAGTAGAGCTGTTGCAGATTGTGTGTCGGGTAGTGACGCGCGCTGCCCTGCTGGATCCAGTGCTCGACCCGGGGTAGGTGATAGGTCATCGCGTCCCAGCTGTCGGGGATCGCCACCAGGGCCGTCAACAGGGTGCCCGCCAGGACGGTCGCCAGCCCGGCGAGCAAGAGGCTCGTCCCCCCGCGCCGCCGCTCCTGCCCGGCCGGTGTCGGGACATCCGCCGCCGCCGCCGGCCGCCGCCCGGCACACCCGAGCGCCGCGGCGAGCGCCAGCGCCCAGGCCGCGGTCACGGCTGCTGGCACGAGGAGGCGACCGAGGCTGAGGACCTCGGTGATGACGACGACCGAGGCGGCCCAAATCACGGCCGCCGCCAGGGCCGCGCTCCGCCAGTCACGACCTCGCCGGCGAAACGCGGCGATCAGGACGGCGAGGACGGCGAGGGGAAGAAGACCCAGGGGATCGACGGGCAAGGACGCCGATTCCTACATGCTCCGACGATACTGCCCGCCCACCTCGTAGAGGGCGGCCGAGATCTGGCCGAGGCTCGCCACCTTGACGGCCTCGAGCAGAGCCTCGAACAAGTTGCCGTCCTCGATCGCCACCCGGCGCAGGTCGCGGAGCGCCGCCGGGGCGGCCTCGGCGTTGCGCCGCTGAAAGGCCTCGAGGGAGGCGATCGCGTACTGCTTCTCCTCGGGCATGGCGCGGATCACCTCGCGCGGCAGGACGGTCGGCGACCCCTCCGCCGACAAGAAGGTGTTGACGCCGACCAGCGGCAGCTCGCCCGAGTGTTTCTTGGCCTCGTAGCCGAGCGACTCCTCCTGGATCTTGGTGCGCTGGTACATGCGCTCCATCGCCCCGAGCACGCCGCCCCGCGCCGACAGGCTCTCGAACTCTGTGAGGACCGCTTGCTCGACGAGGTCGGTCAGCTCCTCGATCACGAACGACCCCTGGAGCGGGTTCTCGTTCTTCGCCAGCCCCAGCTCCTGGTGGATGATGAGCTGGATGGCCAACGCCCGGCGCACGCTCTCCTCGGTGGGAGTGGTGATCGCCTCGTCGTAGGCATTGGTGTGCAGCGAGTTGCAGTTGTCGTAGAGGGCGATCAGGGCCTGCAGCGTCGTGCGGATGTCGTTGAAGGCGATCTCCTGCGCGTGCAGCGACCGCCCCGAGGTCTGGACGTGGTACTTGAGCTTCTGCGAGCGGTCGTTGCCGCCGTACTTGTGCCGGATCGCCTTGGCCCAGATGCGGCGGGCGACGCGGCCGATCACCGAGTACTCGGGGTCGAGGCCGTTGGAGAAGAAGAACGAGAGGTTCGGGGCGAAGTCGTCGATCGCCATGCCCCGCGACAGGTAGTACTCGACGTAGGTGAAGCCGTTGGACAGCGTGAAGGCGAGCTGGCTGATCGGGTTGGCGCCGGCCTCGGCGATGTGGTACCCGGAGATCGACACCGAGTAGAAATTGCGGACCCCGCGGTCGATGAAAGTCTGCTGGATGTCACCCATCATGCGCAGGGCGAACTCGGTGGAGAAGATGCAGGTGTTCTGCGCCTGGTCTTCCTTGAGGATGTCGGCCTGCACCGTGCCGCGCACCCGCGCCAGGGCACCGGCGCGGATGCGCTCGTAGGTCTCGCGCGGCAGCACCTCGTCGCCCGCCACGCCCAGCAGCAGCAGCCCCAGACCGTCGTGACCGTCCGGCAGCTCCCCCTGGTAGGTGGGGCGGGGCACGCCCCGGGACTCGTCGAGGCTGCGCATCTTCTCCTCGACCTCGCCCGTCAGCCCCTGCTCGCGGATCCAGCGCTCGCACTGCTGGTCGATGGCGGCGTTCAGGAAGAAGCCGAGCACCATCGGCGCCGGGCCATTGATGGTCATCGACACGGAGGTCCTGGCGTCGGTGAGATCGAAGCCCGAGTAGAGCTTCTTGGCGTCGTCGACGGTGGCGACCGAGACGCCGGAGTTGCCGACCTTGCCGTAGATGTCGGGGCGCCGATCGGGATCCTCGCCGTACAGGGTCACCGAGTCGAAAGCCGTGGACAAGCGCGCCGCCGGCATGCCGTGCGAGAGGTAGTGGAAGCGACGGTTGGTGCGCTCCGGTCCCCCCTCGCCGGCGAACATGCGCGCCGGGTCCTCCTCGGTGCGCTTGAGCGGGAAGACGCCTGCCGCGTAGGGGAAGAAGCCGGGCGCGTTCTCGGTCAGCTGCCAGCGCAGGAGGTCTCCCCATTCCTGGTAACGCGGCAGGGCCACCTTGGGGACTCGCAGCCCGGACAGCGACTCGGAGAACAGGGGATGCTCGACCACCTTGCCCCGCACCTCGTAGCGGTAGCGGTCGGCCCGGTAGCGCTCGACGATCGCCGGCCACTCGGCGAGGAGCCGCCGGCAGGCAGGGTCGAGTCGCTCTTCCAGGGCCTGATAGCGGTCGACCAGATCGGCGACGTCGGCGGGCTCGCCGGGCTCGTGGCGGACGACGCGGACCGTCGAGCCCGAGGCCGCGTCCGGCTCCACGATCTCGACTTGCGGGTGGGTACCCTCGCCGCGCAGCAGCTCGATCGTGCCGTGGATCTGGTAGAGCCGGCGGGCGAGGGCCGTTTGCTCGGCGACGAAGCCGTCGTAGCGCTCGGAGGCCTCCACGATCTCGGCCAGGTATCGCACGCGCTCCGGCGGGATGACGGCGCGCTTGGGGGCGCCGCCGGTGGGCGTGTGGGACGCTCGCCGGAGGGCGCCCGTCTTCTCCGCGATCGTCTCGATCAGCCGCTCGTAGAGGCGGTTCGTCCCCGGGTCGTTGAACTGCGAGGCGATGGTGCCGAAGACGGGCAACGTCTCGTCGGCGGCGTCGAAGGTGCCGCGACTGCGACGGACCTGGCGGCGGACGTCGCGCAGGGCGTCGAGCGAGCCCTGTTTGTCGAACTTGTTGATGGCGATCAGGTCGGCGAAGTCCAGCATGTCGATCTTCTCGAGCTGGGTGGCGGCGCCGTAGTCCGAGGTCATCACGTAGAGGGTGGCGTCGGCGTGCTCGACGATCTCGGTGTCGGCCTGGCCGATCCCCGAGGTTTCGACGATCACCAGGTCGAAAGCGGCCGCCTTGACGATGTCGAGGGCGCCCTGCACGTGTCGGGAGAGCGCCAGGTTCGCCTGGCGCGTCGCGAGCGAGCGCATGTAGACCCGCGGGTCCTCGATCGCGTTCATGCGGATGCGATCGCCGAGCAGGGCACCGCCGCTCTTGCGCTTGGACGGATCCACCGAGACGACGGCTACGGTCGCGCGATCGAAGTCGGCGAGGAAGCGGCGCACGATCTCGTCCACCAGCGACGATTTGCCGGAGCCGCCGGTGCCGGTGATGCCCAGGATGGGCACGCGGCGGCCGTCGAGCATCGGGGCGAGGGCGCGGGCCAGCGCCTGGCTCTCCTCGGGGTAGTTCTCGGCGAGCGTGATGAGCTGGGCGATGGCCTGAGGCTCGCGCCGCGTCAGGCCCGCGACGTGCCCGTCCAGCGGCGGCGTGATGGTGGGGAAGTCGCAGCGCGAGAGTAGGTCGTTGATCATCCCCTGCAGTCCCATCGATCGGCCGTCGTCCGGCGAGTAGATGCGCTCGATGCCGTGGGCGTGGAGCGTCTCGATCTCGGCCGGCAGGATGGTGCCGCCGCCGCCGCCGAAGACCTTGACGCGGGCGCCGCGCTCGGCCAGCAGGTCGTGGAGGTAGCGGAAGAACTCGAGGTGGCCGCCCTGGTACGAGGTCACGGCCACCGCCTGGGCGTCCTCCTGGATGGCGCAGTCCGCGATCTCGGCCACCGACCGGTTGTGGCCGAGGTGGATCACCTCCGCCCCCGAGGCCTGCAACAGGCGCCGCATGATGTTGATCGCCGCGTCGTGCCCGTCGAAGAGCGACGCCGCGGTGACGATGCGGACGTGGTGCTGCGGGCGGTAGGGCTCGATCTTCGTTGGCATGGGCGCCCGGCGCGGCGCCGAAGCGGCCGGCCTCGCGGCCGGCCGCGCGCTGACCGGCTCAGGCTAACAGATCTGCGGTAGGTGAGGAGTCATCGACTCCGATATAACTCCTCGGATGCGCACGCTGGGCGTCGCCGACCTCGGGTCGAACACCGCTCGGCTGGTGGTGTTTGCCTACGAGCCGGGGCAGTGGTTCCGGATCACGGACGGGATCCGCGAGGCGGTGCGTCTGGGCGAGGGGCTGGCGGCGAGCCGCCGGCTGACTCGTGGGGCCCTGCGGCGGGCGCTGGCGGCGGTCGACCTGTTCTCGGATTACGCCCGCGCCGCCGAGCTCGACCGTCTCGAACTCCTCGGCACGAGTGCCCTGCGCGATGCCGAGAACCGCGACCAGTTCGTCGGCGCCGTCGAGCGGCGCGGCCACAAGGTGCGGGTGCTCTCTGGGGAGCAGGAGGCCGCGCTCGGCGTGCTGGCGGTCGCCAACGGCTTCGCCCTGGAGGACGCCTGGGTGATGGACCTGGGGGGTGGCAGCGCCCAGCTGTCCTTGATGCGAGGTCGCCGCTACCTGGAAGGCACCGCCCACCCGCTGGGGGCCGTGCGTCTCACCGAAGCCTTTCTCCATTCCGACCCACCTCGGGCCGCCGACGTCAAGGCGCTGGAGAAGGCGGTCGAGCAGGAGCTCGGAAGCCTGGTGCGGCGCCTCGACGGGTCGCTGCCGTTGGTGGCGATGGGTGGGACGATCCGCAACCTGGCTCGGATCGCCCAGAAGCGACTGGGGTATCCACTCGACCTGCTCCATGGCTACGCGCTGACCCGCCAGGCGCTCGAGGAGGTCACCGAGGAACTGCTCGCCCACCGCTTGGCCGGCCGCGCCGAGATTCCGGGCTTGAACGCCGACCGCGCCGACATCATCGTCGCCGGAGCGCTGGCCTTCCGCTGGCTGTTGCGCAAGAGCCGTCTCGACAGCCTCCTGGTCTCCGGCCACGGCGTGCGCGAGGGGGCGTTCTTCCACCGTTTCCTGGAGGCGCCGCACCTGCTGCCCGACGTGCGGGGCTTCTCGGTGCGCAACCGAGCCCGCCAGTTCCCGCAGCCGCCCGGCCATCTGTTACAGGTGCGCGAGCTGGCGACTCAGCTCTTCGATCAGCTCGCGCCCCTGCACGGCATGGGCGCCGGTGAGCGCGAGCTGCTCGATGCCGCCGCCGTGCTCCACGACAGCGGCACTCTGCTCGACTACTTTCGCCATGATGTGCATGGCGCCTACCTGCTGACCTCGGCGCCGCTCGACGGCTTTTCGCACCGCGAGCTGGCCCTCCTCGCTCTGGTCGTGCGCTACCACCGGCGCGGCAGGCCCAAGCTCGGCGATTTCAAGTCGCTCTGCCGGCCGGGAGACAAACAGGTCCTGCTGCAGCTCGCCGTCTGTCTACGCCTCGCCGAGAGCTTCGAGCGCTCCCGCGCCGGACGGATCCGCGGTCTCGACGTGCTGCGACGGGGCGAGCGCGTGACGGTGCGCCTGGAGGCCGACGAGGAGCCGACGATCGAGTTGTGGGAGGCCGGCAAGCACGCGGCGGCATTCCGCGAGGCCTTCGGGCGCCGATTGGTCCTCGAGGCGAAGGTGCGCCGGGCCACGCGCCGGCGGCGGGCCAGCTAGGGGCCTCCGGTCGACGGCGGCGCTCAGAGCCGCTTCGGCGCCACCAGCAGGACGAGCTCGCCCCCGCCGGGGGTGAGCTCGCCCCAGGAGGGCAGCTCGAAGCGGACGGCGGCCACGGCTCCGGTCGGGAGCCTCAGCTGGCCGCCGCCGATCAGCAGGGCGGCGAGGT
>CAYXXN010000131.1:0-7831 GCA_964469055.1 uncultured Thermoanaerobaculia bacterium | reverse complement strand
TCGGTCTCCCGAGCAAACCAGGCCGCGGCTTTTGCCAAGATCGTGCGCTCTTCGCGCAGCTGGCGGTTCTCCCGGCGCAGCCGTCGCAGCTCGTCGCGCTCGACGCTCCTCAGGCCGTCTTCGCGACGGCCCTCATCGAGGTCGGCCTGCACCACCCAGTTACGGATCGATTGCCCCGAGGGCTCGAACTGCTCGGCCAGCTCCTCAGGCGAGCGGCCGGACCGCACGAGCTCCACCATCTGGCGGCGAAACTCCGGCGGGTACGGTGGACGTGTCGGACCACCCATTCTCGTGAACTCCTTTCTCCCGAAGGATGAAGTGTCCACGAAAGCGGGTCAACTCCACGAGTCGTTGCAGTATAGCTGCACCCAAACGAACCAGCTCCAGATCCATTAGGAGGACCGTGCCCGGGAAGAGCGGTCAGGTTGCCTCCCAAGACGCGGTCGCACTCGTCGAACGCCGCGCCCTAGCGTCAGCGCAACTTGCCGCTTCGCAGCAGCGCCCTGATTTCGTCGTGGTCACCGAGGAACACGATGAAGAGGCCGGTCGGTCGGTCCTGAAACAAGAAGCGGAGCTTGAGACCGGCGCGACACTCGAAGAGCTTGTCGCCCAGTTTGCGAAGCCCCAGGCCGGTGTGCGAGTGGGGCCGGCCGAAGCACTGGTCCAGCTCGAGAAGGGCGAGCAGGCAGGCCGTCTTGTCGCTTTCGGACAGCTCCCGCAACCGGCGCAGGACCCGGGGGTCGATCGAGAGCGGTCTAGGCAATCAGCTTCTTGAGCTCGTCCGCCGTGACCGTGACCAGCTTGCCGGCTCGCCGTAGGGACAGATAACGCGCGTCCGTGGCGGTTTCGAGAGCCGCCACCTGCTCCCGGGTCGCTCCGTATTCGCGCTGCGCGTAGTCCGTGGACTCGACCTCCACCCGGCGGAGGGCGATGATGTCCGCGCCGCAGACGATCCCGATGTCCTCGCCGCGGGAGGCCGCAGTCAGCCAGCGGCCCAGGTTCTTCTTTGCGTCGGTGATCGTGAGAGTCTTCACAGAGGCTTTATACAGTCTCCTAGGAGTCGCGTCAAGCATCGCCCTTCGGGCGGGCGGCAGCGCTAGTCCACCGGCGCATTCAACTTCCGGTTAGCGAGCCAGAAGATCGTGGCCGTGAAGGCAGCGAAGGCGGCGGCCTCGAGCCAGAGGCGCTGCGACGGCGGCCCCACGCCGTAGGTGTGGTGTCGGAGCCAGTCGACCTGCCAGGTGATGGGGTTGGCGCGGGCGAGCCAGGCGACCCAGGTGGGGAGGCGGTCGACGGGGTAGAAGAGGTTGCTGACGAACATCAGCAGCAAATAGAGGCCGGACGTCGTGGTGTGGTAGGCGTTGAAGCCGCGCACGCGGAGGGCCAGGTAGGAGAAGAGGAAGAACCACCCGGCGGTGCCGGCGGCCGTCCACAGCAGGAGGCCCGGCCAGGCCGCGGCGGCGATGTCGACCCCCAGCACGACGGCGCCGGCCGCGACGCACAGGGCCGCTCCCGCCAGGCTGAAGAGGCCGTTGAAGACCAGCTTTCCCACCAGGAGATGCCGGCGCGGGAAGGGGTAGGTCAGGATCTCGTGGAAGATCCCCGACTGCAGGTCCTCGAAGAAGGCGTAGGAGGAGTTCATCGCCACGCTGAAGGTGACCATCGCCAGCACCGCCCCGAGGAAGAAGGTCGGGTAGTCCGGCGCTTCGCCCCCGGCGCCCAGCCAGCTCTCCACACTGGCGCCGAAGATCAGAAGGTAGACGACCGGCACGAGGACGTCCCACAGCGGCAGGATCGGGTTGGTGAGCCGGATCCGGTACTCGCGGAAGGCGACGGCGAAGAGCGGGCTCACGACGGCGCCTCCTCCCCACGACCGTAGAGCTCGAGGACGATCTGCTCGAGGCTGGCGCCGCGCATCTCGAGATGCGCGAGCGGCCAGCGCTCGGAGATCCTGGCCATGTGCCGGATCCATTCGTCCTCGTTGCCGGCGACCGTCAAGACGATCTCGCCGTCGCGCTCCTCGAGGTGGCGGGGAGCGAGCTCCCGCAGGGCTTCGAGCCCGCCGCCCGGCTGCGCGAAGGCGAGCCGGATCTCGAAGCGCCGCTCGGCGAGGCCCCGGAGTTCGCGCAGCTTCCCCACCGCCCGCGCCTTGCCGCGGTCGAGGAGCAGCATGCGGTCGCAGAGGGCCTCCGCCTCGTCGAGGAGCTGGGTGGTCAGGAGCACCGTGCGGCCGCCCGCGACGGCCTCGCGGATGGCCGTCATCACCCGCTGCTTGATCAGCGGGTCCATGCCGGTCGTCGGCTCGTCGAGGAAGAGGACGGGAGTCTCGACCATGAACGCCTTGGCCACCTGCAACCGGCGCTTGAAGCCGCCCGAGAGGGTCTGCGCCCGCTTATCGAGCTGATCGCCGAGCTCGAGCATCTCGACGGCGCCCGCCAGACGCCGCTCGAGGGCGCTCCCCGAGAGACCGTGGAGCAGGCCGTACACCCGCAAGTTGTCCCGCACCGAGAGCAGGGGCTCGACGGCGCTCTCCTGCAGGACGGCTGTCAACTGGCGCCGGGCCTCGAGCGGATGGCGCACGACGTCGTGGCCGCCAACCCGGGCGCGGCCGGCCGTCGGCTTCAGGATCGTCGTCAAGATCTTGACGGCGGTCGTCTTGCCGGCGCCGTTGGGGCCCAGGAGCCCGAAGACCTCGCCCTGGGCGACCTCGAAATCGAGCCCGTCGAGCGAGGGCGTCCCTCCTCGGCGGTAGGTGTGGTGCAAGCCCTCGACGACGATCACGGGCGAGAGGATACCGGCTTTGCCGGTCGCCCTTCCGCGCTCGCTATACTTCGCCCCCCGTGACCGACACACCCTCGCGCGTCCGGATCGCCCACAGTCCGGACTCGGATGACGCGTTCATGTTTTACGCTCTGACGCAGGGCCTCCTCGCGACCGAGGGTCTCGCCATCGAGCACGTCTTGGTCGACATCGAGACCCTGAATCAGGCCGCCTTCGCCGGCACCTACGAGATCACCGCCCTCTCTTTCCACGCCTACGCCCACCTCGCCGAGCGCTATGCCCTGATGCCCTGCGGGGCGAGCTTCGGCGACGGCTACGGGCCGGTGGTGGTGGCGCGCAAGCCCTTGACCCGGCGTCGCCTGGCGCGCGAGGTCGTGGCGATCCCAGGGGAGCTGACGACGGCGCACCTGGCGCTGAAGTTGTGGCTGCCCGAGGTCCGGACGCGGGTCGTGCCCTTCGACCGCATCCTCGACGAGGTGGAGGCGGGGCAAGCGGGCGCCGGGGTCGTCATTCACGAGGGACAGCTCACTTTCGGCGAGCGGGGCTTGCAGGCGGTCGTCGACCTTGGCGCCTGGTGGCAGGCGGAAACCAGCGGCCCCTTGCCGCTCGGTGGCAATGGCATTCGCAAGGACATCGATCCCGCGCTGCAGGCGCGGCTTTGCCAGTTGCTCTCCGACAGCATCGCTTACGGCCTCGCGAATCGCGAGGAGGCCCTGGACTACGCATTGCGCTACGCGCGGGGCCTCGAGGGTGACCGGCGACGCGCCGACCGCTTCGTCGGCATGTACGTCAACGAGTGGACGCGTGAGTACGGCGCTGTAGGCCGGCGGGCGGTGCAGGAGCTGCTCGACCGCGGGCATGCCGCCGGCGTGCTGCCGCGTCGCGTCGCGGCCGAGTTCGTCGAGAGCTCACCTGCGAAGGCGGCGCCGGTCGAATCGGTGGGTGCTTCCCCGGCGTGAGAAACAACCTCGGGTGAGCGATTCAACGATGACTCAGGTGCCCGCCGAAGGCCAGGAGATTCGCTGGGAGAGCGGCAACCTCCAAGTCCCCGACCGGCCCATCGTCCCCTTCATCGAGGGCGACGGCATCGGCCCAGACATCTGGCGCGCCACCCGGACGGTGCTCGACGGCGCCGTCGCCAAGGCTTACGGCGGCCAGCGAGCTGTCGCCTGGACCGAGGTCCACGCCGGCGAGAAGGCCAAGGCGCTGACCGGCGAGTGGCTGCCGCCGCAGACTCTCGATGCCCTCCGCCGGTTCCGGGTCGGCATCAAGGGGCCGCTGACGACGCCGGTGGGTGGCGGCATCCGCAGCCTGAACGTCACCCTGCGGCAGGTGCTGGACCTCTATGCCTGCGTGCGCCCGGTGCGCTACATCGAGGGCGTGCCCTCGCCGGTGCGCGAGCCCGCCAAGGTCGACATGGTGATCTTCCGCGAGAACACCGAGGACGTCTACGCGGGCATCGAGTGGGAGGAAGGCTCGGCCGGCGCCCGCGAGCTGATCGCTTTCCTCGCCGACCGGCTGGGCAAGCGGGTGCGCGAGGACAGCGGCATCGGGATCAAGCCGATCTCGATCACCGGCAGCAAGCGGCTGGTGCGCAAGGCCATCGAGCATGCCTTGGCACAGGGCCGCGAGAGCGTCACTCTCGTGCACAAGGGCAACATCATGAAGTTCACCGAGGGGGCCTTCAAGCAGTGGGGCTACGAGCTGGCGGCCGAGGAGTTCGGTGACCGCACGGTGACCGAGCAGCAGGTGGCCGAGGAGTTGGGCGGCGAGGCACCGGCGGGCAAGGTCGTGGTGAAGGACCGGATCGCCGACGCGATGTTCCAGCAGATCCTGCTGCGCCCCGACGAGTACGACGTCTTGGCGACCACCAACTTGAACGGCGACTACCTCTCGGATGCCCTCGCCGCCCAGGTCGGCGGCCTCGGCATGGCGCCGGGGAGCAACGAGGGCGATGGCATCGCCGTCTTCGAGGCCACCCACGGTACGGCCCCCAAGTACGCCGGCCAGGACAAGGTCAACCCGGGTTCGCTGATCCTCTCCGGCGCCATGCTGCTGCGCTGGCTCGGTTGGCGCGAGGCGGGCGACGCCATCGAGGCGGCTCTTGCACGAACCATCGGCGAGAAGCGGGTGACCTACGACCTCGCGCGGCAGATGGCGGGAGCGATCGAGGTCAAGACCTCCGAGTTCGCCGCCGCCATCGTGAGCAACCTTTGAACGGGCCGAAGCAGCCGGGAGCTCCTGCAACCCGCGGGGCAGCCCTCGCGTAGAGGCCTCGGAGGGTCGCCATGAAGCCCCAGCGCCTGCTTGCCTGGCTCGCCCTGGGCGCTGTCGTCGCCGCCCTCCTGCCGTGGCTCTTGTGGCGGGCCAACCCGCTGCTGCCGCGCCGCTGGTCGGTGTCGAACGCCGAGGCTCGGGTGATTAGCCTCGAGCGGCTGCGCGACCTGGGGGAGTTGCCAGCCGACCCCTACGTCATCGTCAGCACCTTCAACGAGGAGGTGGGCCGAGCACGGCTGATCGAGGCCCACCGCGCCGGCCGCAGCACCGAGGAGCTGCAGGCCAGCCGTGCCTACCGCGACTTCTGGGGCTGGCGGGTCACCGCCTACGACCCGAAGCGCCCTTCGTTCCAGTGGTCGTACCGGGCGCGGGTCTCGCCGGGCGGCGACGTCGTACAGCTCGAGCGGCGGATCGCCGACGACGAGGGCAGCGGCGTCGCCGACGCGGCCGCCGCACGGGCGCGGGCCGACGCCTTCCTCGCCGAGCAGGGTTTCGACCTGGCGGAGTACGAGGAACCGGTCGTGCGGGCCAAGGATCTCGACAGCCGCACCGACACCGCCTTGCGGTACCGCGACCGCGAGGCCTTCTTCGGTCGCGTCGTCGACTACGGGGTCGAGGTCAAGTTCGCCGGCGACGAACTGATGGGCTTTGCCCCCTACATCGACGATCCCGACAAGGAGGCCATCGAGCAGCGGGCGGCAGTCTTCGAGCTCCTGGACCAAGTCTGGATCTTCTCGCCGGTCCTCTTGGCGCCGTTGATGGCGATACCGTTCCTGCGCCGCTACAACGCCGGCGAGATCGGAGTTCGCCGGGGCGTTCAGATCATGGTCGTCGTCGAGGCCTGCGGCCTGGCGATCCTGTTGTTCTGCGCGCGGGCTGTCGGCGAGAACTGGTCGATCGGCAAACTGACCCGACCGCAGGTGAACCTCGTCGTCTTCTTCCAGATGCTCGTCCTCTACTTCTTGCCGATGGCGATCGTGGCCCTGTTGTCGTGGTCGGTGGGGGAGTCGCTGTGCCGCGAGCGGCAGGGGAACAAGCTGGCGGCGCTCGACGCCCTGTTTCGTGGCGAGTGGCGCAACGCCACCTTCGCGCGGGCGGCGCTGATCGGCTCGGTCTCGGGGCTGGTCATCGCCTTCGTCGTCCGCGCCCTGGCTGTGGCGTTCGCGTCTCTCGGTTTCGAGACCCTCGACGTCCTCGGCGGCCCACCGTGGTGGAGCGCGGCTGCCTGGTTCTGCGTCCCACTCGTGCTGTTCGCCGTCGTCTACGCGCTCTACGCCAACTTGTTCGGGCAGCTGTTCCTGGCGTCGCTGCTGCGGCGCAGGCTGGGGCCATGGCTGGGCGGAGCGGTGGCGATGCTGACGGCCGCGGCGATCTTCTTCCCGCCGCTCTTGGGCCGCCCGCTGGTGTGGATGTTCGTGATCTCGATCGTCGCCTGGGGGCTGACAGTCGTGGTCTTCTTCCGCTGGGGCATCCTCGCCACGCTCGTAGCGCAGATGGTCGCCATGGTCGTGCCGGCCGCCCTGCCGCTCCTGGCGGCCGGCGACGTCTCGATCCAGACGAACGCCTCGTTGGCGCTCCTGTTCGTCGCCCTGCCGCTCGTCGCCGGAGCCCGGCACCTGGCGTCGAAGGAGGAGTTCGCCTACCGCTACGAGGACGTGCCGCCGCACGTGCGGCGCATCGCCGAGCGGGAGCGCCAGAAGGTCGAGCTCGAGACGGCGCGCAACATCCAGTCGTCGATCCTGCCCGAGCTGCCGCCCGAGGTGAACGGCCTGCGGATGGCCTACGCGTACCTGCCGGCGACCGAGGTCGGGGGCGACTTCTACGACGTTCTGGCCCTCGAGGACGGGCGGGTCGCCCTCGCCGTGGGCGACGTCGCCGGGCACGGCGTCTCGAGCGGTCTCGTGATGTCGATGGCGAAGTCCGCCCTCTCCGTGCAGGTGACCTTCGACCCCGAGGTCGAGGCGGTCTTCGCCACCCTGAACCGCTTGGTCTTCCAGAGCGCCCGCAAACGGTTGCTGACGACGCTCTGCTACGCGCTGATCGATCCGCGGCGGCGCGAGCTCTTCTACGCCAGCGCTGGCCACCTCTTCCCGTACCGCATCACGCGCGGCCGCGTGCTGGCCCTCGAGTCCGTGTCGTATCCGCTGGGCGTGCGGGACGAGTTGGAGATCCGTGTGCGCAGCGAGCGGCTGGAGCCGGGCGACCTGCTGTTCCTGTTCAGCGATGGTGTTGTCGAGGCGCATGCGGAAGGCAGCGACGAGCCCTTCGGCTTCGAGCGGCTCGAGGCGAGCCTCGCCTTGCACGCGACGGGAGGTGTGGTCGCGCTGCGCGACGGCGTCCTCGCTGACCTCGGGGCCTTCACCGGTGACGTGCCGCGGGACGACGACCTGACGGTGCTGGCCGTCCAGGTGCCGTAGACCTCTCCTCCGCCTGATACACTCCGGCGGCCCGGTTTCCCGGGCGATCCGCGACCCCACGTGAAGATCCACGAGTATCAGGCGAAGGAGATCCTGCGCCGCTACGGCGTGGTGACGCCGCGCGGCCGAGTGACCGACGACCCGGCGGAGGCACGGGCGATCTGCGAAGAGGTTGGCGGCCGCTGCGTCGTCAAGGCGCAGATCCACGCCGGCGGCCGCGGCAAGGGCGGCGGAGTGAAGCTCGCCGGCTCGCCCGCCGAGGCGGAGAGCGCGGCGCGAAAGATCCTCGGCATGCAGCTCGTCACCCCGCAGACCGGGCCCGACGGGCAGAGGGTGCGCAAGGTACTGATCGAGGA
>CAYXXN010000130.1:0-8006 GCA_964469055.1 uncultured Thermoanaerobaculia bacterium | reverse complement strand
TCGACCACGCCCTCGCCCACCTCGAGGATCGAGATGTCGAAGGTGCCGCCGCCGAAGTCGTAAACGGCGATGAGCTGGTCCTTCTTCTTGTCGAGGCCGTAGGCCAGGGCGGCCGCCGTCGGCTCGTTGACCAGCCGCTCGACGGTCAAGCCCGCGATGCGGCCGGCGTCCTTGGTCGCCTGGCGCTGCGCGTCGTTGAAGTAGGCCGGCACGGTGATGACGGCGCGTTCGACCTTCTCGCCGAGGTAGTCCTCGGCCGCCTGGCGCAGCTTCCCGAGCACCATCGCCGAGATCTCCTCCGGCGTGTAGCGCTTGTCGCCGATCGCCACGCGCACGCCGTTGTCGGCGTCGACGACCTTGAAGGGCACCATCTTCATCTCTTCCGCGACCTCGCCGTAGCGACGGCCCATGAAGCGCTTGATCGAGTAGACGGTGTTCTCCGGGTTGGTGACGGACTGGCGCTTGGCCACCTGGCCGACCAGCCGCTCGCCGCCCTTGGTGAAGGCGACCACCGAGGGCGTGGTGCGGTTGCCCTCGGAGTTGGGGATGACCTTGGCCTCGGAGCCCTCCATGAGGGCGACCACGCTGTTGGTGGTTCCGAGGTCGATGCCGATGATCTTGCTCACGAGCTGTTTCTCCTTCTCAGTTGCTGCCTGGGGCCTGGGGATGAACTGCGGGTCGCGCGTGTAGACAGCGCGAATGATAGAACCTTAGCGTCGCGGCGTCAAGATTCGCACGCCGCCAGGCTCCGCGCCGTGGCTCAGATTCAATCCAGCAGCACCAGGGCCGGCGCCTCCACCACCTCAGGCGACACGAAATCCGGGTCGAGCAGGAAGTGGCCGGCAACGGTCTCCGTGCGATGCGACTCGGCGGGGCTCGCCTGGCCGCCCACCAGCACCAGGTAGCTCACCGGGGCGTCGGCGTAGGCCAGGGCACCGTCCCGCGAGACGGTCAGGTCGCCCTCCGCCAGCAACCCCGGAGCCACCAGCTCGGGGAGGCTCTCGGGGAAGCTCCCGGTCAGCAGGTAGTAGGCCTTGGCCGCCCGGTCGACCTTGAGATAGAAGGCCGACCCCTGCTGGCGCGCGAAGGCGCCCTCGGCCAGTCGCTCACCCTCGATCGGGAAGTAGACCTTGGCCGGCGCGCGCCAAGCGACGAGGGCCAGCGCCACGGCGCCGGCCAAGGCGAGCGCCCAGGCCAGTCGCTCCGGCACCGCCGGTGACTCGAAAGTGCGGCCCACCCGAGTCAGCCAGCCCTCGGCTGGCTCCGAGGCCGGCCGGAGCTCGCCTTCGTTTCCGCCGCGGCGTTCCCTCTCCTCGAGGGGCCCTGCCAGCGACGGCGGGGTCAGGCTCGCCCGGCCGTCCGTCGCGGCCAGCGGCGGCGATTCGAGGGCGAGCAGCTCGGTGACGGTGATCGCCGTCATGCCGGGCTCGTACGCGATCTCGTCGTTGGGGTAGAAGCGGTAGCGTCCCCGCTGCCAAGCGAGGGCCTGCGCGCACAAGCGCAGACTCTTCTCGCGCTCGACGTCCCAGAGCTCCGAAGGCTCGACCAAGCCCTGCTCGATCACCGACTCCTGCATGCGGGGCCCGCCGGCGTCCTGCTCGGCGAGCAGGGTCGCCAGAGCCTCCCGGGTCAGCAGGCCGCGCTCGACGAGCAGCCGCCCCGTTGATTCTTCCGGTGCCTGATTGACGGCGTCGACGGAGACGATCTCGCCCTGCAGGAAGGTCACCCCGATGATGTCTTCCTCGCCCTGGAGGGTGAGGATGCCGGTGGCGCGCTCGTCCCCGATCCGGCGCAGGACGCCCCCCAGCGCTTCGCTCCCCAGATTCCCTTCGACTCTCACAGGGAGCGCGCGGCGCGGCGCCAGCGCAGCAGGAAGAAGGCGGCGAGCCCGAGGCTCGCCAGGGCCACGAGCAGACCTCCGGGCGGATGGAAGCCCCAAGGCAGACGGAAACCGAGGGTACTCAAGCGCAACACCAGGACGAGCGCCGCCAGGGCGAGGAGAGCGAGGAAGGCGGGCAGGGTCTCCCCGGCCCACATCTCGGCCAGGCCCGGCAAGAGCACGCGGCGAGCGATCTCCCCTCGCCGCGCCAGCCGCGCCGGCGGCGCCGAGTGCCGCGGCGGCGGCGGTAACAGCCTGCGGAGCGCCAGGGCGAGCAGCAGGCAACCGATGGCGGCCGGCACCCCCAGCAGATCCCGCCACGGCCCCGCCTGTTCGGCCTCCTCGTCCTCGAGCACCCAAGAGCGCAACAGCTCGCCGCGGATCTCCCGCCCGCGGCCGAGCCCGCCGTCCGCCGCTGCCGCGTGAACGGCTCCGGGGCGGTGAATCCACATCGCCACCTGCGCCGGGTCGAGCTGCTGGGCGCGGGCCAGAGCCGCGCCCGACTGCTCGAAGCGATAGAACTCCGAGTACGCCAGGCTGAGGTTGTAGTAGGGCGCCGCGGCCAGTGGGTCGAGCGCACCGGCCTGACGGAAACCCTCGATGGCTTCGTCGAGCTCGCCCCGCAGGAAGGCGCAGAGGCCGAGGTCGAGGTGGGCAGCGACGTTCTGAGGCTCGACCTCGAGCACTTGCCGATAGAGCGGCCGGGCGAGCTCGCATTGCCCGAGCCGCCGATGCTGGTCGGCGAGGAGCTGGCGCACGGCTGGACTCGCGGGCAACACCCCGCCCAGTCTCGCCAGGTCGTCGAACAACTCGCCCTGCAAGCGGCCCTCGCGCGCGTCCTCGACCGCTCGCACCATCGGCGACAGGCGCACGGCGACCCGCCGGCGCAGCTCGTTGACCAGCCCCGGGGTGGCGGCCATGACCACCCAGAGCAGCGCGAGGAGCACCCTTTCGGCCCGCCCGCCTTGCGCCCAGAGCAGCGCCGACCAATAGAGGAGGAGCCAGAAGAATCCGTCGGGCAGGAGGATGGGCCAGGCGAGGAACAGCACGGCGAGCACGTAGCGCGTCGGCCGTGAGAACTGCTTGCCCAGCCAGTCGAGCAGGACGCCGACGACGCGCGGGCCGCGCACCGCCATCAGCACGAGCACGAAGGCGGCGCCGGCGACCAGCAGCGAGGCCGAGGCCCACAGCCCCAGGTTGGCGAACGCCAGCGTGCGCTCGAGCGGCAGCGACATCGCCCGAGCGTAGCCCTGGAGCTGGTGGCCGAGGGCGACCAGGGGACGCCGGGCCACGCGCTCCACCCGCGCCGCGGCGAAGGCGGTCTCCGGCCGGCCGCGGTCGAGCTCCTCGGCGGCGAGGAGGCCCTGGCGGGCCCACTCGATCCGGCCGGCGCGGGCCGCGGCTTCGGCGCTCGCCGCCGCCCCGATCGCCAGCTCGGGCAGTCGGCTCATGCCGAGCTCCGTCAGCCCCGCTCGCAACCGCTCCAGCGCTCCGTCGGTCGCCGCCTGGTCCTCGCGGTCGTAGGCGGACAGCCACTCCCCCCAGTCCTGTTGCATCAGCGCCAGCGTGCGCCGCACGGGCGCGGTGAGCGGGAAACCGGTGGCGCCCTCCTGGGCGCGCGCCGGCAGCGCCGCGAGGAGCGCGAGGAGCGCCAGCAGGAGTGTGCGGTCAGTCGCGCTTCTGGACATAGTGCATCCGCAGCCGATACAGCACCTCCTCAAGCGCCGCGCTCTCCTCTCGCGTCAGGTTGCCGGCCGTCTTCGCCTGCAGAACCGCGAGCAGGTCGATGTGCGCCCGGGCGAGTCCGAGATCAGCGACGATCGTCCCGTCCGGCAGCGCCGCCTCACCCAGGTAGAGGGCCGCCGGCTCGGCGATCGCGGCCACGAGGTCGTAGAAGCCGACCTCGGAGTCGAGCCCGAGCGACGGACTCGGTGGCGGGGTCGGCTCCGCAGCGGCGGCCGTCCCGGAGGTCGTCTCACTCCCCGCCACTTCGGCGACGGCAGGGCTCGCCGCCGCGTCGCCACCGGAACGATGCTCCTCACGCAGCTCACCCTCGGGGGTGAACATCCTCTTGTCGGTGACCTTGAACGTCGAGTCACTCATGGCGTGCTGCAACCGCGCGAGGCCGGCCAAGTTGTTATCCTACCAGCGCTTTTTCTTTGCTCTCGGTGAGCGACGCTACCCCCGACTTCTCGCGCCTCTGCGACCTGGTGGCCCGCCTGCGCTCGCCGGACGGCTGCCCGTGGGACCGCGAGCAGACGCCGGAGAGCCTGCGCTCGCACCTGCTCGAGGAGGCGCACGAGGCGGCCGAGGCCATCGACGAGGCCGACTGGGAGGCGCTCGCCGGCGAGCTCGGCGACCTGCTTTTCGAGGTCGCCTTCCTGGTACGGCTGGGCGAGGAGGCGGGACGCCTGACCCGCGCCAGCGTGGTGGCGGACATCGAGGCCAAGATGATCGCCCGCCACCCACACGTCTTCGGCGACGAGCGCGCGGCCGACGCCCGCGCCGTCGAGCAAGCCTGGGAGCGGCGCAAAGCCGCCGCGGGCAGCGGCGAGCGCTCGCTGCTGGCGGGTGTCGCCGCATCGCTGCCTGCCCTGCTGGCGGCCTACAAGCTCACCCGCAAGGCGGCGGGAGTCGGCTTCGACTGGCCGGGACCGGAGGCCGTGCTGGAGAAGGTCGAAGAGGAGATCGAGGAGATACGGACGGACCTGGGGGATCGCGAGCGCGCCGGCGCAGAAGTGGGCGACCTGCTCTTCACCGTCGCCAATCTCGCCCGCCACCTGGGCGTGGACCCCGAGGCCGCCCTCGCCCAGGCCAACCGCAAGTTCCGCCGCCGCTTCGCGGCCGTCGAGGCGCAGCTCGCGGCCGGCGGCAGGCCGCTCGGCGAGGCGACCCTGGCCGAGCTCGACGCTGCCTGGGAAGCCGCCAAGGCGACCGAAGCCGAAGCGAGCTAGAATCCATGCATCTCGCCACTCGCGAGCCTGTGCCCCTGGCGACCCGGCGGGGAAATGGGTCTCGGCCGGCCGCCTCCGGCGCTCGTCTTCCGCGGCGGCTCTGCGCCGCCGGGAGGTAGGGCATGAACCGCCGACCGCTGGTCCCCGTCGCCGCCGTCGTTTGCCTCCTCTTGGCTGCCCCGGCGGCCGCCGAGATTCCCTCCCCCGTCTCACCTGGTGAGAGCGAACGGTTCGCTCCCGCCGCCGGCGCCTGCCCCACCTTCAGTTGGGCGGGAGTGCCGGGCGCGAGAGCGCACGAGCTGGTCGTCTATGCGGTGCCCGAAGCCGGCCGAGCAGTCCTCGCTGGGAGTCCCTCCCTGCGAACTGAGTTGCCGGGCCAGGCCTCCTCCTGGACGCCCTCCGCCGAGCGCTGCCTCGCCCCTGGCCGCTACGCGTGGTCGGTCCGCGCGGTGGGCTCCGATGGGACCGGTACCTGGTCCGAAGCGCTGCTGTTTCAAGTAAGGGAACTCCCGACCGAGGCCGAGTACCGAGCCGCCCTCGAGCTCGTGCAGCGCTACCTCACCGGCGACGCTGCTCAGCAGCCGGCCTCGGCCCGCCCCGAACGATCATCTTCAGCCGAGGACCAGGCCGGCCTCCCCCCTACCCAGAAGAACGGCGATGCCGCCGAGCAAGGCGCCGGCACTCCGGTCATCGCCGTGCGCGGCGAGGTCCCCGACGCCGCGGGCGAGACCTACGGTGTAGCCGGCATCTCGCACTCCCCCGCCGGCGCCGGCGTCTCGGCCGAGAACGCGGGCGCCGGACCCGACCTGAGCCTGGCCGGCTCGCCCGCGGCCCAGATCTCCGAGTCCACCCTCACTCGAAATTCTGCCGGCAACCTCACCTTCGACTTCACCAACCCCGGCGCCGGCACGATGACCCTACAGGAGGACGGCATTCCGGTGGCCACCGACGCCAGCGTCTTGCCCACCGTCCTTGCCAACGACGGAGCGGGCTCGACGCTCGACGCCGACTTGCTGGACGGCCTGAACTCTACCGCCTTCCTACCTGGAGGAACTGATGACTGGGTGAACGAAACGGGCGACGCGATGAGCGGGGCGCTGACGATCGACGTCGCCGCCGGAACCGCGCTCACGACGGGTGCCGGCGACGCGATCGACTTGGGCGGGAACCTGCTCAAGAGCGGCACGCTCTTCCTCCACAACAACGGCACGAACGCCACGGCCCTGGGGGCTAACGCCCTGGCCTCCAACACCGGGGCCGACAACACGGCGGTCGGGACGAGCGCGCTGACGGCCAACACGACCGGCAACGTGAATGCTGCCGTAGGCCAGGGCGCCCTCCAGGCCAACACCACCGGCTATCGCAACAGCGCCTTGGGAGCCAGCGCCCTCTTCTCGAACACCACCGGTCACCGCAACGTCGCCGTCGGCGAGCGCGCGCTCTACGCGAACACGACGGGGCATCGGAATACCGCGGTCGGGCACCGTACCCTAACCGCCAACTCGACGGGCCGGTACAACACCGCAGTGGGCAACGCGGCGCTCTACGCGAACACGACCGGCATCCGCAACGCTGCCGTCGGCCAAAGCACGCTCGTCTACAACACCACGGGTCACCGCAACGTCGCTGTCGGCGTTGGCGCGCTCTCGGAGAACACTACCGGCTTCTTTAACGCCGCGGTCGGCACCGGTGCGATGTGCTGCGGCGTGGGCGGCACGGGCAACAGCAACGCGGCCCTGGGCGGCTACGCCCTGGCCTACAACACGACCGGCTCCGGCAACGCCGCCTTGGGCCGCAGCGCCCTCTACTCGAACACCGACGGCCTGAGCAACACGGCTGTCGGCCAGGTCGCCCTTGTCTACAACACGACGGGTGACCGCAACGTGGCCGTTGGAAATCGAGCGGGTTACGCCACGACCGGCAACGACAACGTCCTGATCGCCAACGAGGGGCTCGCCGCCGAGTCCGGACGCATTCGTATCGGCACCTCTGGCACCCATACCCAGACCTTCATCGCTGGCATCTCCGGCGCGACGACTGGCGGGGCTGCCGTCCCCGTCGTGATCGACGCTTCCGGCCAACTCGGCACCGTCTCGGGAGGTGGAGGCGGGATCGACGCCGACACCCTCGACGGCCTCGATTCGACCGCCTTCCTCCTCGACGCCGGCGACACGATGAGCGGTAATCTGTTGATGGGCGGCAACGTGATCGCCTACGTCGGCGGCATCGAGCTGGACACGGCGAGTACGGTGACCAAGGGTTCTGCGCGCTTCCTGTGGGACGACGCGGCGAACGAGAGCTTGTCCGTCGGCAGGAGCGCGCTCGCCAGCAACACCTCGGGTGACACCAATACGGCCATGGGCAGCCAGGCCCTCACGACCAACACGACCGGCCAGGCCAACACAGGGGTCGGGTTCCGGGCTCTCCTGACGAACAACGGAGACCGCAACACCGCCGTCGGGCGCGACGCCCTTTACGCGAACACCGCCAGCGACAACACCGCGCTCGGATTCGACGCCCTACGCGAAAACACGAGCGGCACGGGCAACACCGCCGTCGGGCAGAGCGCCCTGCGTCTCAGCACCACGGCCGGCGGCAACACCGCCGTCGGCGGCAACGCACTGATCAACAACACAACCGGTGCGGACAACACGGCTCTCGGGCACAACGCGGCCGCCGCCAACACGACCGGCCCGTTCAACGCGGCGGTGGGCAGCTTCGCGCTGACCTCCAATACGACGGGGCGCTACAACACCGCCGTCGGCGGGCGGGCGCTCCAGAACAACACGCTCGCCGACCAGAACACAGCCGTGGGCGAGGAGGCGCTCGTCAACAACTCGACGGGCGCCAACAACACGACCGTCGGTCAGGCGGCCATGCTCTCCAACACGACCGGCAACGACAACACGGCCGTCGGCAACCGCGCCCTCTACTCGAACTCGACCGGCGCCTCGAACATCGCCATCGGGCGCGACGCCGGCTTCGACGTCACTGGAAGTCACAACGTCTCGATCGCCCACGCCGGTATCGCGGGCGAGAACGGCACGATCCGGATCGGCACTCCCGGCAACCAGAACACCACCTACCTCGCCGGCGTCCGCGGCGTGACGACGAACGTGGCGGACGCGGTTCCCGTCGTGATCGACAGCAACGGCCAGCTCGGCACGGCTCCC
>CAYXXN010000129.1:0-8049 GCA_964469055.1 uncultured Thermoanaerobaculia bacterium | reverse complement strand
GATGCCGGAGCCGTCGTTCAGGTACAGCGTGTTCGTCTCCTGCGTCAAGTGGGTGATGAAGAGGTCCTCGTCGCCGTCCTCGTCCAGGTCGCCGGCCACCACCCCCATGTTCGCCTCCGGCTGACCCTGCTCGTTGACGCCGGTGCCGGACAGCAGCGCGTCGTCGACGAAGGTCCCGTCGCCCTGGTTGATCAGGAGCTTGTTGGGCACCTGGTCGTTGGCGACGAAGAGGTCGAGCCAGCCGTCGGCATCGGCATCGAGCGCCACGACGCCGAGCGCGCCCTTCGGGTCGGCGGCGATGCCGGAGCGCGCCGACACCGTCTCGAACGTGCCGTCTCCCCGATTGCGGTAGAGAGTGTCCGGCTCCGGCTCGAAAGCCAACGGGCCGCAGTAGTCCACGGCGCCGGCCGTCGAGAAGCAGGTCTTGTGGGTGGCGAGCCCGAAGTCCACGTAGTTGCCCACGTAGAGGTCGAGCCAGCCGTCCCGGTCGTAGTCGACGAAGGCGGCCGACACCCCCCAGCCGCGGTCGCCCACCCCGGCGGACGCCGTCACGTCCTCGAAGGTCCCCTCACCGCGGTTGCGGTAGAGGCGGTCGGGGCCGAGGTTCGTCAGGTAGAGGTCCGGCCATCCGTCGTTGTCGACGTCACCGACGGCCACTCCCATGCCGTAGCCGTCCTCCTGGATGCCGGCCGCGGCCGTGACGTCCACCAGGTGAACGAGGGCGCGGCCGTCCGGCCCGCGTTCGAGGTCGTTGCGGTAGAGCCGGTCGATCGGCTCCGAACTTGGAGGCCGCACCGCCGTCGCAGGGTCCACCCCGGGATCGAGCATCGCGCCCTGGACGAGATAAACGTCGAGGTCGCCGTCGCGGTCGTAGTCGAGGAGGGCGGCTCCCGAGCCCATCATCTCCGAGAAATAGAGCTCCCCCGTCATGCCGTTGAAGTGCACGAAATCGAGGCCGGCGGTCGCGGTAAGGTCGGTGAAGCGAATCTGGCCTCGCCCGGGCGCCGCCGCGGCGAGCGTCAGAACGACGGCGACCATCGGACGGAGCGGGCGTGGCGGACGCATGCGGCGGGCCGAGCCCGGGCATCCTAACGCGGCCCGCGAGGCCGTGGGCCGTGTGCTACCATGCCCGCCGCTCGCGCCGCCGAGGCCCGCGAGCACCAGCCCACCCCGCCGCGAGGTCGCCGATGCCGGATCGCTTCGCAACGCTCCGCAATCTGACGCTTGTCCTACTCGCCTTCGTTCCCTGCTCCGTCGACGCCCAGGGCGATGAGCAAGTGCTGCCCGTGCCCGCGATCGATTGGGGCTGGGAGATGCTGCCGGTGCTCGAGTTCGCGCAGCGGCAGACGATTCCGCGCTTCACCGTGGACCACGACTTCCGCTTCACCGACCGGCGGCCGGAGAGCGGCATCACCTTCGAGCACCACGTCACGCCGGACTCCGCCAAGTACTATCAGCCCAACCACTACGATCACGGCACGGGGCTCTTGGCCGCCGACGTCGACGGCGATCGCCGCATCGACCTCTACTTCGTCAACCAGCTGGGCGGCAACCAGCTCTGGCAGAACCTGGGCGGTGGCCGCTTCCGCGACCTCACCCGGGAGGCGGGCGTGGCCCTGCCGGACCGCGTGAGCGTGGCCGGCGCCTTCGCCGACGTGGACAACGACGGCGACGCCGACCTCTTCGTGACCACCGTGCGCTCGGGCAACGCGCTGTTCGTCAACGACGGCCACGGGCGCTTCACGGACGGCACATCGGCCGCGGGCCTTGGCTACGCCGGCCATTCCTCGGGCGCCGTCTTCTTCGACTACGACCGCGACGGCTGGCTCGATCTCTTCCTGGTCAACGTCGGCGTCTACACGACCGACCGCCAGCTCGCGCCGGGCTACTGGGCCGGCATCGCCCAGGACGACCCCAGCGGCGCCGCCTTCCATGGGCACCACAACCCCGAGCGCACGGAGACGAGCATCCTCTACCGCAACGAAGGAGGCGGCCGCTTTCGCGACGTGTCCGCCGAGACCGGCCTCGTCGACGGCAGCTGGAGCGGCGACGCCTCGGCCGGCGACGTCAATGGCGACGGCTGGCCCGACCTCTACGTGCTCAATATGCAGGGTGACCACCACTACTGGGAGAACGTCGAGGGTAAACGGTTCGTCGACCGCACGGCGGAGGTGTTTCCGGCCACTTCCTGGGGCGCCATGGGGATCAAGTTCTTCGACCACGACAACGACGGCGGCCAGGACCTGCTGATCACCGACATGCACTCCGACATGAGCCGCGAGGTGACCCCCGGCTTGGAGAAGCTCAAGTCGGTGATCACGCTCTCCGACGAAGACTTGCAGGGCGGCGCCAACAACATCTTCGGCAACGCCTTCTACGAGCGCCAGCCGGACGGCACCTACCACGAGCGCTCCGACGAGCTGGGGCTCGAGAACTACTGGCCCTGGGGGGTGAGCGTCGGCGACTTGAACGCCGATGGCTGGCAGGACGTCTTCATCAGCGCCAGCATGAACTTCCCGTACCGCTACGGGGTGAACTCCTTGCTGCTGAACAACCGCGGCCAAGGGTTCCTCGACAGCGAGTTCCTGCTCGGGGTCGAGCCGCGCCAGCACCTGACGAGCCGCCCCTGGTACGACCCGCGCCAGCCCTGGCTCGAGACCAAGCGTCCGTGGTTCACGCTCGACTGCAGCGGCGCCGACCGCAGCCACCGCCTCTGCCCCGGGCGCAGTGGGCGCTTCGTCGTCTTCGGCAACCTCGGGACGCGGTCGTCGGTCGTCTACGACCTCGACGACGACGGCGACCTCGACTTGGTCACCAACGAGCTCAACGACGTGCCCCAGGTGCTCATCAGCGACCTCGCCGAGCGGCGGCGTCTGCACTGGCTGAAGCTGCGCCTCGTCGGCACGACCTCGAACCGCGACGGGCTGGGAACCGAGGTGCGGGTCGAGGCGGGCGGACTCGTCCAGACCCAGGTCCACGACGGCGCCTCCGGCTATCTCTCGCACAGCGCCCTGCCGCTCTACTTCGGTCTCGGTGACCGGACGACGGTCGACCGGATCTCGGTGCGCTGGCCGACCGGCCGGACGCAGGAGCTCGGCCCCGGGATCGCCGTCGATCGATTGCTCGAGATCGTCGAGCAGTGAGGCCGGGCGGCGCCGAGCATCCCCGCAGGGCAGCCGGCCCGATCCTCGCCCTGCTCGCGGCGGCGGCACTCGCGCAGACCACGCCCGAGCCGCCACTCGTCCGCTTCGCCGAGGAGCAACTGGCCCAGCTGGCGGCGCGAGAGGGCAAGGCGGCGCCGCGCGAGCTGCTGCTGCGCAACCTGTCGCGCTACTTCGCCCGCTACACCCTGCCCAGTCAGCCGGAGGAGCTGGGGCGACTACTCGGCACCCTGGAGCGGATGATGGACCGCACCGCCGGCGAGCTGTGGGAGGCAGGGGCCGCCGGCGCCGCCGCGGAGGGCTCGACGACCGTCGGCCGTGCGCATCTCGCGGTGGCCCTCGAGCGCCTCCTGCCCGCCACCCCGAACGCCTGGGGCGAGGCGGTGTTCTTCGCGCGGGCGCCGCTCGCTCGACGGGTGGCCGTCGAGACGATCGATTTGCAGGCCTTCCGCGACACCGGAATCGTCTGGCAGCAACTGAGCGAGCTGGCGACGGCTCCACCTGAGGAGGGAGCGTCACCCCACCTGCCGCTGGAGCCGGAGGCCTTCCCCCTGCTCGCGGACGGGGTGAGTGCCTACGGCCTCCTGGTGCTGCGCCTGGCGGGTGAGGCCGCCAGCGCCGAGCTCGCCAGCCAGCTCGCCAGCCACCACCTGCGGGAGGCGGACAAGCAGCTCGGCGAACGGGCCGCCGCGCACGGCAGCGGGACGGGCGCCGCCGAAACGGAATCCTTGAACGCCCCGCCGGGGAGCCTGTTCCGCGACATCACCGAGGAGAGCGGCATCCGCTTCCGCCACACCACCGCCGACTGGCTCTCCATCTTCCGGCGCTACGGGCCGGTCACGCCCACTTTCAGCGGCGGCGGGGTCACGGCCGGCGACGTCGACGGCGACGAGCGCGACGACCTCGTCTTTTGCGGCGGTCGCGGCTGCGCGTTGTTCCGCAACCGTGGCGACGGCACGTTCGAGGACGTCACCGCGGCCGCCGGCATCGGCGTTCCTGGCGAAGCTCGGATGGCGCTCCTCGGCGACCTCGACAACGACGGCCGGCGCGACCTCTTCGTCACCTACAGCTCCGAGGGCAACCGACTGTTCCGCAACGTCGGCGGGGGGCGCTTCGCGGATCTGACCGAGGCCTCGGGCCTGCACCTGCCCGGTGACATGAGCGGTCCTGCGGTCGCCGTCGACGTCGACGGCGACGCGCTGCTCGACCTCTACGTCGGCAACTTCGGCGACTTCCTGCACGGCGAGAATCCCTGGCACCCGACGGACTCCCACAACGCGCAGCCGAAACGTCTCTATCGCAACCTGGGCGGCCTGCGCTTCGAAGACGTGACCGAGCGCGCCGCCGTCGGCGACACCGGCTGGACGCAAGCGCTCTCCCACGTCGATTACGATGCCGACGGCGATCAGGACCTCTTCGTCGCCAACGATTTCGGCCGCGACGAGCTGTTCGCAAACGAGGGCAACGGCCACTTCCGTGCGGTGGGCGCGGAGACCGGCACCGATGACCCCCATCACGGCATGAACGTCGCCTTCGCGGACTTGAACCGCGACCGTCTGCCCGACATCTTCGTCACCAACATCTGGTTCTGGAACGCGGTCCGGGACGAGGTGACGGAGACGAACAGCCTATTCCTCTCGGCGCGCCGGAGCGATGGCCGGGTGACGTTCTCCCGCAGCGCCGACCCGGCGCTCCTCGGCCACGACACCGGCTGGGCCTGGGGGGCGCTCTTCTTCGACGTCGAGCACGACGGTGACGACGATCTCTTCGTCGCCAATGGCTTCACCGACTACCTGACCTTCACCCAGAACCGCCGGGCGCCGGACGACCCCGAGCGCCTCTACCCGATCAACAACGGCCGCGAGCCCAACGTCTTCTTCCGCAACGACGGAGGCATCCCGAACGTGGTCGTTCGCGACAGCGGCGCCGAGCTGCCGGAGCTCAACTCGCGCGGCGTCGCCCTGCTCGACGCCGACCGCGACGGCGACCTCGACCTCGCTATCTCCACCTTCCACGCCGAGGGGCACCTGTTCGAGAACGAAGCGGCGCCGGCAGGCAGCCGCTGGCTCGCCCTCGACCTGGTGGGAGACCCAGCGCGGGGGGTGCCCCGCGACGCCTTCGGCGCCACCGTCGTAGTCGAGGCGCCCGGCCTCTACGTCTGGAGAGCCCTCTCCGGCGGCGAGGGCTATCTCTCGCAGAGCTCGCACGTCCTCCACTTCGGGCTGGGCGGCGCCGAGGCCGTCGATCTCGAGATCGTCTGGCCGGGCGGCGAGCGCCAGACCCTGCGCGGCGTCGCGGCCAACCAGCGCCTGCGCCTGCGGCAAGGCCAGGAGGCTCCCGAAGCCTTGCCGGGAGGTCCGTGAGCGCCGCGCCCCCCACTCCGCGCCCCAGGGGTCGGTGGTCTCGCCCCCAGGGGAGGCTCCTGCCGCGGCTCGCGTGCGCCGCGCTCCTGCTCGCCGCAACGGCGCCCGCCCCCGAGGAAGAGAGCCTGCGCGAAGCCGCTGCTCTGCGCGGCGAGGCCTTGGCCGCCATGGAGGCGGGAGACTACGCTGCTGCCGTGCCCTTGCTCGAGCGCCTCGCCGCCCTGCTGCCCGACAACGTGCTCCCGCCGGTCGATCTCGCCATCAGCCACTTCCAGCTCGGCGAGACTGAAGCCGCCCGCGCTGCCATCGACCGCGCGCGAGCGCTGGCCCCCGACAATCCGCAGCTCCTCTTCACCCTCGCTCGCCTGCTCGCCGAGGCCGAGGAGACAGCGGCCTGGGAGGCGACCCTCGACCACTTCGCTGCCGCGCACCCACGCGATCCGCGCCCGCACTACCTGCGCTCCGAGGGCCTGGCCTGGGCCGGTCGCCACGGCCAGGCTCTCGCCGCACTCGAGCAGGCCGTGCGCCGCGAGCGGGACAACCTCGTGCTGCTCGTCGAGCGCCTGGTCGAGGCGGCGGCCGCCGGCGAGGCCGCGGCCACCCTGGACGCCTTGGACGCCGTCGAAGACCGCCTCAACGGCTTCGACGGCACGCTGACCGAGTACGCGGGGCGAGTGCGCGCCGCCGCCGAGCAGGGCGCCGTCGACGCCCTGGCACCGGCGGCGATCGTGATCCGCAATGTGCTGCGTCCCACGGCTCTGTATCACCAGGGTCTCCTGTCGGTGGCCGGGGGACGAGCGCCGGGCACCGGGATGTTCCCGCAGCTCGATTTCGAGCCGCCGCTGCCGAAGAGCGTCCAGGGAGGGCAGGACATCGAGCTCGTCTTCGTCGACGTCACGGACGCGGCGGACCTCGACGCGGTGGCGACGGGCTGGCTCGCCCTCGCCCCCGGCGCGCTCGAACACGATGCCCTCGTGAGCTTCGGTGCCGACCGCGGGCTCGTCCTCGACCTCGACGGGGACGCGGTCCCCGACCGGGCCGTGGCCGGCGACGGCCTCGTTCTCCACCGCGGCCTCGCCGACGGCGGCTTCGCGCCCGGGCAGGTGCTGGTCGCGCCCACCGGCGGTTCGCCGCTGCGGTTCTTTCCCCTGGAGATCGATCACGACGGCGATCTCGACTTGCTGGTCGCCCGCGACGGGGCGCCCGACCTTTACCTGCAGAACAACGGCGACGGCACCTGGAGCGAGCGCGGTGAGGCGCTCGGCATCGCCGGTCGGGAAGACGCCACCACCGACGCGGCCTGCGCCGACTTCGACGACGATGGCGACCTCGACCTCGTGACCGTGGGCCTCGGGGCGTCGCCGCGCCTCTACCTGAACGAGCGGGTCGAGCCGCTGCCCGAGGTCGGCGCGGCCTGGGGTCTCGCCGCCGCACCGGCCGCTCGCTGGCTCCAGGTCGCCGACTTCGACCTCGACGGGCGGCTCGACTTGGCCCTGGCCGGCGCCGCGGGCGTCGCCCTGCTGCGCAACGGCGGCGACGGCTTCGAGCCCTGGTCGCTGCCCGCCGAGGCCGGGTTGGCCACCACCGCCCTGGTCGCGGCCGACCTCGACAACGACGGCGACCCCGACCTCGCCGCGGCGACGGCCGACGGCCGGGCCTGGCTGCTGCGCAACCGGCGCGCCGACTTCGCCCTCGAGCCGCTGGCCGTGGCGGCCACCGGCGTCGCCCAGCTCCTGGCCGCCGACCTCGACGGCGACGGCGACCTCGATCTCGCCGCCGGCCGCGCCGACGGTCCCTTCCGCCAGTGGCGCAACGACGGCGGCAACCACAACCAGTGGCTGCGCCTCAAGCTGCGCGGTCTGGCGGACAACAACGGCAAGACGAACACCCAGGGCCTCTTCGTCCGCATCGAAGCGCGGAGCGGCGGCGACGTGCAGCTCGCGACCGGCAACGGCGCCGTCAACCACCTGGGCCTGGGCGCCCGCCGCGAGGCCGACGTGCTGCGCGTGGTATGGACCAACGGCCTCGCCCAGACCTGGTCGCGGGTGGCCGCACGGCAGACCCTCGCCGAGGAGCAGGTGCTCAAGGGCTCCTGTCCCTTCCTCTACGCCTGGAACGGCGAGCGCTTCGAGTTCGTCACCGACCTCATGTGGAAGTCGCCCCTCGGCATGATCCTGCCCAGTGGCTCGCCCGCCCCTCACGAGTCGGCGCGCGACTTCGTCCTCATCCCGGGCGAGGCGCTCCGGCCGGCCGGCGGCGAGCTGTGGCTGCAAGTGACCGAGGAGCTGTGGGAGACCGCCTACCTTGACCGCCAGCGCCTCCTCGCCGTCGACCATCCGCGCGACCTCGAGCTGGTCGTCGACGAGCGCTTCACGTCGCCCCCGCAGGCCGCCCTGCCTCCCCTCCACCTGCTCGCCGAGACGAGGCCGCCGAGTGCCGCCCTCGACCACGGGGGCCGCGAGGTCCTGTCGTTGCTCCTCGCCCGCGACGGCCGCCACGTCGACGTGCTGCCGCTCGATCGCTAC
>CAYXXN010000128.1:0-8075 GCA_964469055.1 uncultured Thermoanaerobaculia bacterium | reverse complement strand
ACCAGGTCCTCGCCCAGGTTGTAGTTGATGACGTAGCTCCTGTAGCGGTCGAAGAAGCGCACCCGCTGGGCGGCGCGCTCGGGGCTCATGAGGGCGTAGTCGACCAGCCAGGCGGCCGCCGCCTCGCCCGAGATCTCGCCGTCCAAGTAGCGTCGCGCCGCCTCGTTGCCGGCGTAGGAGAGGCGTTTGGTGAGGGCGACGACCCGGGCGTAGTCCGCGGCTCGCGCCGGGTCGAGCCCGGCCAAGGGATAGAGCACCTCGCGCTCGAAGGCGAGCTTCTCCTCGCCGGGGAAGGCCACCTCGATGCCGTAGTTGGCGCTGCCCTCGGCGATGAGCGACATGGGTGAGAAGAGCGGATAGACGGCAAACTCGAGCCAGCCGCGCTCGCGGGTGAGGTGCTGCTCCAAGAGCGCGTTGTAGACGTGATGGCCGGGGTAGCCCTCGTGGCAGGCGAGATCGAGGGCGCGGTCGATCCCGACCGGCAGGTCGGTGTTGACCTGGATCAAGCTCTGAAAGTTCCCCTGGTACCAGTTGTAACCGCTCCAGGGCTGGTCGGTGACGTACTCGATCCGGAAGCTCTCGCTCGCGGGGAGCGCCAGCCGCCGGCCCGTGCGCTCCCGCGCCTCTGCGATGGCCGCCTGGAAGACCGCGTCGAGCCGCTCCTTGGCGACGTAGAACTGGGAGCGGAAGGCCTCGACGCGCGCCGCCACGCTGCCCTCGCCGGGGACCAGGGCCGAGAGCTCGTCCAACACGGCTCGGAAGTCCTCCGCCGCGTGGCGCGGCGCCACCGCGTCGTAGAGGGCCTGCGACTCCTCGTCGAAGGCGAGGCGCTCCCCCCGGAGCATCTTCAGCCGGGCCCGCAGGGCCGCGAGCTGGCGGCTCTGGAAGCGGTGGCGCAGGCGGACGAGCTCGGGCGCGCCGTCCTCGAGGCGCATCGCCGCGAGGTCGGCCGCCAGCGCCGCGGCCCGCCGCTCGAGCTCGTCGAGGCCGAGCGGCGCCGCAGCGGCCTCGGCCTTCCACTCGGCGGGCCCGTAGTAGGCATCGACGTAGTCTGGATCGTGCGCTCCCACTTGGAGGACCAAGTGGACGTAGCGTCGGCCGGTCTCGTTCATGGCGGTCTCGGGATCCTCGGGGTCGGTGCCGCCCGCCGTCGCGAGCGGCAAGAGGGCCATGGCCGCGAGGAGCGCGGAGAAACAACGGATCTCGGTAGGGAGGAGAGACACTTCTCGCGGCGGCATTCTAGACGCCTGCGGCGGGGGTGCCTCGGGGCGCTTCGGCCGAGACGGAGCGTCCTGCGCGCGGCGCTTACGCGCCGTGCTCGAACGCTCCTTGCACGTGCGCGCCCCTCGGGCATCGCTCACGGCCTCCGAGGCGTGGGTCGGCGAGGCGCGGCGTCGATTGCTAGAGTGCCGGGGCCTTGGGACTTCGGTTTGTTCCCTTACCCAGAAGCTGTTTTCAGCGGTCCCTTCTCGCCACAGCGGCCGCCTTCGCGACCCTGGCACCGCCGGGGACGAGCACGGAGTCCGCCCGCTTCCGCATCGAGACGGCCGATGACGGGGTCGTCGCGGTCACCTATGAGGATCTCTCGGCCGCCGGCCTCGCCGCCGAAGTTCCGAGTCACCAACTGTCGCTCTCCAACCGCGGTACAGCCGTGCCGCTGTGGATCGCCGACGGCGGCGACGGCCGGCTCGGGCCGGGCGATCGGCTCGAGTTCGTGGCCGAGCGGCTCGCCGGCTCTACCGCGACCTATCACGAGTTCTCCCGGGTCAACGTCTACTGGCTCGAGGTGAACGGCGCCGAAGGTCTGCGGATGGAGGCCGCGCCGCTCGACGGCGCGTCGGGAGTGGAGCTCGCCGGCCTGCCGCCGCGACGCCTTCTGCGCCGTCTCCATCTCGAGGAGGATCGCTTGCTGATCCGGCTGCGCGCCTCGGAGATCGACCCGCTGCGGCCGCCCGAGCTCTGGTACTGGGCCAAGCTCACCCACCTCGATCGCGAGCCCTGGCAGCTCACGCTCGACCTTCCGGACCTGGCGGGGGACGGGGTCGGGTCGGCGGTCCTGACGGTCGCCTTCCATGGACTCTCGGCGCGTCCCGCCGACACCGGGGCAGCACCGCCCGACCATCACGTGGAGATCGTTCTCGCCGGCGCCCCCCTCGCCACGGCCGAGTGGAGCGGGCGCCAGCGACACACCGCCGCGATCCCCCTGCCGGCGGCCGGGCTCGCCGGCAGCGACCTCCTCGAGCTCACGATCCCCCGGCGACGGGGAGGCGACAGCGAGCCGATCATCGACGTCGTCATGCTCGATTGGGTGGAGATCTCCTACCCAGCCGGGGGCAGGGTGGAGAAAGCCCAGAGCCGGCTCCACCTGGTCGCTGGGGACGGTCCCGGTCTCGTGGCGCTCACCGCGCCGCCCGGCCGGCCGGTGACCATCTCCAGCAACCGCGGCCGCCGCCTCGGGCCGTCGGCGAGCGCCGGGCAGCTCGGCTTCGCGCCGGCGCTCGGCGAGGAGAGCTACTGGGTCGTGCCCGAGGGCGGCGCGCTCGCCCCCGAGCGCGTCGAGCTCGACCGGCCGAGCGCCTTGGCCGGGGTCGATCGGCAGGCCGATTACCTGATGATCGCCCACCGCCGGCTGCTGGAGGCGGTCGCTCCCCTGGCCGCGCACCATCGCGCCCACGGCCTCGCCGTCGAGGTCGTCGACGTCCAGGACGTCTACGACGAGTTCAACCACGGCATCCTCGATCCCCGCGCCCTGCGCGACTTCGTCGCCCACGCCGTCCACCGCTGGCGTCGGCCGGCACCGCGCTTCGTCCTGCTGGTGGGGGACGCGAGCTGGGACACCAAGAATGAGACGGTGGACGGCGCCAACTACGCCAACTGGCCGGACCGCCAACTCCTCGCCCGCGGCGGCTTCCCGGCCAAAGAGAGCGCCGTCTACGCCGACGACCCACGGGCCAACGAGCGCAACCTCGTCCCGACCTGGAACTACCCGAGCGAAGAAGGCCACGCGGCGAGTGACAACTGGTTCGTGTCGGTCGACGGCGAGGACTTCCTTCCCGACCTCGCCATCGGCCGCCTGCCGCTCGCCGCGCCCGACGAGGTGGCGGCGGTGGTCGCCAAGACGATCCGCTACGCCGAGCGGCCGCCGCCGGGGCCCTGGCGCTCCCGCATCCTCTGGATCACCGATGCGTTCTACTCCTCGCAGGCGAGGACGAATTTCCTCGCGGGCTCGCTCGCTCCTCGCGGCTTCGCCGCGACCAAGGTCTATCCCTCGCCCGTGACGGACCTCGAGGCGCAGCGCGCCACCCTGCGGCAGGCCTTCGCCGACGGCCACCTTCTCGTCCACTTCGTCGGCCACGGCGGCCGCTATGTCTGGCGCACCGGGCCGCCCGACCTGGAGCACCAGCGCGACCTCTGGGGCCTCGAGGACGTCGCGGCGCTCCCGCCGAGCGAGCGGCTGCCCGTCGTCCTCGCCGTGGCCTGCTACTCAGCGCCCTTCGACCACCCCAACGCCGACTCGATCGGTGAGGCCTTCCTGCGCGCCGCCGACCGCGGCGCCGTCGCCGTCATCGCCGCCTCGTGGCGCAACGCGCCGGGCCCGGAGGTGAGCCAGGCGCTGGTCGAAGAGCTCCTGGCCGGCGGCACGGTGGGGGAGGCCGTGCAGCGCGCCAAGCGCCACCTCTCCGACCGCACCTTCGCCGAGACCTACAACCTCTTGGGCGACCCGGCGATCGTCCTCGCTCTGCCGCCCCCGGCCACCGCCCCTACTGGACGGTGAGCCCGATCAGCTCGACCGGGATCTCGGTGCCGGTCTCGATCCGGTCGCAGGAGCACTTCGCGACCGTGCCTGGGAACGCCTCCTGGACACCGTTGCAGTCCGTGATCGTGTTGTTGTCCCAGCTCGCGCACGCCTCCAGGTCGACGATGCCGTCGGGGGGGACGCTGGTGTCGACGCAGGCGATGCGGACCGCCACCAGTGTCTTGATGACCTGGGTGTCGCTCTCGATGTCGCCGCAAGTGTCTTTGTCGGGCGCCTCGCCGTCCCACCACGGGCCATCGAGAATGTCGGGCACCGCGTCCCCGTTGGCGTCGCCGTAGACCGGCGTCGTCGTCAACGGCGGATCGAGGAAGTCGTGCATGCAGTCGTCGCCGGTCTGCGCGTCACCGCCGTCCAGAGCGATGAAGAGGCCGATGTCGAAGCGGTCGGGCGAGCCGTCGGCCGAGACCAGCACCTGGAAGACGATCTCGGCCTCGCCCGGCACCCCGTCCGGGCAGTTCTCGATCACCTGGATGGGGATGAACTCCTCGATGCGGACGTCGTTGGCGGTGCAGTTGGAGCTCGGCTGGTAGTCGTCCACGCAGACGTTACCGAACTCCGGGCTGCCGGCGACGAGCGGCGCCGCGGACGCGGCCAAGACGGCAGCTAGAAGCAAGAACCTATCCCGTGAAATCATGGCGACCCCCCTCGACAGAAAAGCGAACCGCAGTCTAGCACGAGCCGGAGCCAGCGACCCTTACGTCAAGGCCTCGAGGTCGAGATGGATCTCCTGATGGTTATGTTAGCATCTTCCGCATGAAACGGACGACAATCTACCTCGAGCCCGACCTCGAAGCGCTGCTCAAAGCGGAGACTTTGCGCCGCCGGCAGCCGATGGCGGAGCTCATCCGCCAAGCCCTTCGCGAGTACCTGGCTCGCGCTCGTCCAGCTCCGCCACCCGGGGCGGGTGCGTTCGCGAGCGGAAAGAGCGACACGGCGGAGCGGGCCGAAGAGATCCTGAGCTCGACCGGATTCGGCGCCGGAGGCTAGGTGGCTCTGCTGCTCGACACGGGCATTCTCTACTCGTACTACGACCGCAGCGATCGCTGGCATCGCGCCACCGCCGAGCTCTTTGCCGCGGAGATCGGCGGACTTCTCCTGCCCGCCCCCGTGGTGCCCGAGGTCGACCACCTCCTGGGTGCCCGCCTCGGGCGCGAGGCGCAGCGGATCTTCTATCGCGGTCTCCTCGAAGCGAGCTTCCTGCTCGTCGATCTGCCGCAAGAGCGCATCGCTCGCGTCGACGAGATCGATCGGCAGTTCGCCGACCTCGACCTGGGATTCGTCGACAGCGCCATCGTCGCGCTCGCCGAAACACTCGGAATCTCCCGCATCGCGACCGCGGATCGCCGCCATTTCGAGCCGCTCGCTCGCGCCTTCGGCTTCGAGCTTCTTCCCGCGGTGCAGGCGGTCCGCTGATGACCCTCGCCGCCGGCTCCCGCCTCGGGCCGTACGAGATCACCGCCAAGCTGGGCGAGGGCGGGATGGGGGTCGTCTGGAAGGCGAAGGACTCTCATCTCGGCAGAGAGGTCGCTCTCAAGGTCCTGCCCGAAGGCTTCACCGCCGATCCCGAGCGTCTCGCGCGCTTCGAGCGCGAGGCCAAGCTCCTCGCGCAGTTGAACCACCCCAACATCGCCCAGGTCCACGGCCTCGAGGTCAGCGGCGAGACGCGCGCCCTCGTCATGGAGCTGGTCGAAGGCCCGACGCTCGCGGAACGCCTGGAAGCCGGCCCTCTGCCCCTGGACGAGAGCCTCGCCATCGCTCGCCAGATCGCCGAGGCGCTCGAAGAGGCACACGAGAAGGGGATCATCCATCGCGACCTCAAGCCCCAGAACATCAAGGCTTCCTTGGAAGGGAAGGTCAAGGTCCTCGACTTCGGGCTGGCGAAGGCGACGGACCCGGCCGGTGCGGCTTCGAGCTCGGCTTCGCAGCTCGCCGCCTCGCCGACCCTGACGCTCGGGGCGACGGTGCACGGGGTGATCCTGGGCAGCGCCGCCTACATGGCGCCCGAGCAGGCCAAGGGCGCGGGGGTCGACAAGCGCGCCGACATCTGGGCCTTTGGCGTCGTGCTCTACGAGATGCTCGTCGGCCGGCGGCTCTTCGCGGGCGACTCGGTGCCGGAGACGCTCGCCGGAGTGCTGAAGACCGAGATCGACTTCGACGCCCTTCCCGACGAGGCGCCGCCCGCGATCCGGCGCTTGCTCCGGAACTGCCTCGAACGCAATCCGAAGAACCGACTGCACGACATCGCGGACGCGAGGATCGCGCTCGAGGAGCTGCTGCGCCCCGGAGGCGAGGCCGCGACGGTTGCCTCCCCCTCGACGCCGGCCCGCGGCGGATCGCGACGCGAGTGGGTGGCCTGGGCAGTTGCCGCCGTCGCCGCCATCGCGGCAGTCGCCACCTGGATCGCATCGCCCAGCGCCGAGCGGAGCGAGCCGGCGGGCACGACGCGGTTCTCCGTGGTCCCCGCCGAAAAGGGAGCGATCGAGGGCTACCCGGCGCTCTCGCCCGACGGGCGCACGCTCGTCTACGCCTTGCTGCAGGAGGACGGCTCGACGGTGCTGTGGGCCCATTCGTTCGATGCGGGGACGAGCCGCCGGCTGCCCGGAACCGACGATGGACAACAGCCGTTCTGGTCGCCCGACGGGAAGCAACTCGGCTTCTTCGCGGCCGCCCAACTGAAGCGGCTCGACCTAGCGACCGGCTTGACCCAGAGTCTGTCGCGCGCCGGAGACCCGCGCGGCGGGTCGTGGACCGACGACGGCGACATCCTGATCTCCGTCACCGCGGCTTCGCCGATCCTGCGGGTCTCGACCAGCTCGGGCGAGAGCCGTCCTGCGACGCAGCTCGCCGCGGCGAGCGGCGAGCAGAGCCACCGCTACCCCTGGGCCCTCCCAGGAGGGGGTTTCCTCTTCACGAGCCTCGGCGTTGAGACGGTGCAGGGAATCTATTGGCAAGGTGGTGAGGGCGGGTCGCCCCGGCGTCTCACGCCGGACGTCGTGCGGGCAGCGTACGACGAGCGCGGATTCCTCGTCTGGGTCCGCGACGGGCTCCTCATCGCGCAGCGCTTCGATCCAGCGCGGGGAGAGCTCGCCGGCGATCTCATCCCGCTCGCCGAGAACGTCGGCGCGGACCCGCAGAAGACGGCCGAGTCCCATTTCGCTTGCTCGGCCGGCGGAGCACTCGCCTACCGCAGCGGCGCGACGCGGCGCACCGAGCTGCTCTGGTTCGACCGCAGCGGCGACGCCACCGGCGCCCTGGCGACGCCGGCCGCGTTCGTCGAGCCGACGATCTCGCCGGATGGCCGGTGGGTCGCGGTAGATACGGCCGAGGGGGTGACCAGCGGCGATCTCTGGATCTTCGAGGCCTCGACACTCGACCGGAGCCGCCGGCTGACCTTCGGTGCCGAGGAGCCCGAGACTCCGATCTGGTCGCCGGACGGCCACTGGCTGGCCTACTCTTCGCCGCGCGCCAACGGCTGGGCGCTGCTGCGCAAGCCGTCCGACGGCAGTGGCGAAGAGGAGCTGCTCTACGAGCCGGGCGGCGCGAGTTGGATCGACTCCTGGTCGCCGGACGGGAAGAGCCTGCTCTTCGAACGCTACCCTCCGGACCGGGGGGCGGACCTCTGGATCCTGCCACTCGAGGGGGAGCGCCGGCCCTTCCCCTATCTCGAGTCGGCCGCCAACGAGGCCCACGGCGCCTTCTCGCCCGACGGGCGTCTCGTCGCCTATACCTCGGATGAGGGAGGTCTCCCCGAGATCTACGTGCAGACCGTCCCCGCCTCGGGCGGCCGGTGGCAGATCTCCCGCGACGGCGGGGATTGGCCGGCTTGGCGCGCCGACGGAGCGGAGCTCTTCTACGTCGGCCTCGACCGCACGCTGCGGGCGGTGCCGGTCGCGAGCCTGGCGCCCTTCTCCTTCGGAACCCCGCAGCCGCTCTTCCGGCTGCGCACTCCCCAGCCCGCGATCACCTCGCATCGCACGTACTTCGCCGCCACCGCGGACGGCCAGCGCTTCCTCGTCAACTCCCTGCTGGCCGAGCCGGAGGCGTCCCGCATCGATGTGGTGATGAACTGGTCGCCGGCGGCGCAACGGAAGGGAGGTTGACACTGCCCGGTCGCCCGTACTGGCTCGACGCCGCACCCGTCTCGCCGCGCCCTCCCGTTCCGCTGCCCGAGGAGACCGAGGTGGCGGTCATCGGCGGCGGCTATACCGGCGTTTCGGCGGCGCGCACGCTCGCTCGCGGCGGCGCGGACGTCACGGTG
>CAYXXN010000127.1:0-8099 GCA_964469055.1 uncultured Thermoanaerobaculia bacterium | reverse complement strand
ACCGGCGTGCCGTCGACGGCGACGATGATGTCGCCCAGCTCGTAGCCGCCGCGGCCCGAGGAGCGCATCCCCGAGAGCCCCGCGAGGGCCGCTGGGCTCCCATCCTGGACGCCCTGGATGACGACCCCTTCGAGCCCCAGACGTCGGGTGTAGTTCTCGGCCAGGGCCTGGATGCCGATGCCGGGCTGGATCGGACGGCCGCGGTCGATCAACTGCGGCACCAGCCCGCGCACCGCGTCGACCGGCACGGCGAAGCCGATCCCGGCCGAGGCGCCGGAGGGCGAGAAGATCGCCGTGTTGATGCCGATCAGGCGGCCGCCCGAGTCGAGCAAGGGGCCCCCCGAGTTGCCAGGGTTGATCGCCGCGTCCGTCTGGATCACGTCGCGGATCAGCCGCCCGCCGGGCGAGCGCAGCTCGCGGCCGAGAGCGGAGACGACCCCGACGGTCAGCGTGTGGTCGAGGCCGAAGGGATTGCCGATCGCCAGCACCTGCTGGCCGACGACGAGGTCGACCGAGCGGCCGAGTGGCAGCGGGGCCAAGCGCTCACGGGGCGCCGGCACGCGCAGCACCGCGAGATCCTTGTCCGGCGCCGCGCCGACCACCTCGGCGTCCCACTCGCTCTGGTCGGAGAGCACCACCGAGAAGCGCGAGCCGCCTTCGATGACGTGGAAGTTGGTCACGATGTGCCCTTCCCCATCCCAGACGAAGCCGCTGCCCGACCCCTGCGGCGCCTCGAAGACGTCCAGCGTGAAGAAGTCGCGGCGGCGGGCGATGTTGGTGATGTAGACGACCGCGTCGGCGGCGCGTCGAAAGACCTCGATCGTGCGTACCTCCCCGTCCGTCAGCCCCTCCGGCAGCGGCCCCTCCCCTGCCGGGCCTGGAGCGAGCATCGTCGCCGCCGGCGCGGCGGGGGCCCTCGCCGGGGCGGGTGCCGCCCCACCGCGGTTCTGGCCGACGAACAGGCCGGCCAGGAAGGCCAATCCGTAGCCCACCACCGTCGCCAGCTTCATCGAGGCTCCTTCACGAGGCTTCGCCGGACGCCGTGGCCGGGACCCGCTCTCCCCTGCGCACGCCGCGCATCCCCGGTCGCCAGTGGCCGTGCTTCCAGCGGCTGTGCGCCCACAGGTACTGCTCCGGGTGCCGGCGGATCGCCGCTTCGAGCTGGCCGTGAATGCGCGAGAGGATGGCGCGGCAGTCGGCGACGCGGTCGCCGGTCGGAGCTTGGCGGATCAGCCCCGGGCCCTCGAGCCGGAAGCGGCCGGGACCCGTCCGCACGCAGTAACCGACGGCCACCGGCGCGCGGCTCACCAGATGCAGCATCGGCAGCGTCGTGTGGGTGGCAGCCGGGCGGCCGAAGAACTCGACCGCAAGGCCGCGGCCGCGGGCGTCGAGGTCGACGAGCAAGGCCAAGGCCTCGCCCCGCGCCAGGATTTCGAGGAAGCGGCGTGGGTTGCCGACCCACTCGTCGGTGAGCCGGAAGGCGGAGCCCGGCTTCCGTTCGTAGAGCAGGCGCTCGAGGCGCGCGTTGCTGGGCCGGCGGATGGCGCCCACCGTGGGCTTGAAGCGCGACAGTACCTGCGCGGCGATCTCCCAGTTGCCGAAGTGCGCCGAGGCCACCAAGAGACCCTGGGCGGGGTCGGCCAGGACCGCCGCCACCTCGGGGTCGAGGGCGAGCTCGACGCGATCGCGCCAACCCTCCCCGGCGAGCAGCTCGCCCGATTTCAGGGTCTCGGCCACGACGGCGGCAAAGTGCCGCGCCGAGCGCCAGGCCAAGTCTCGCGCCGCGCGCTGCTCGGCGGCGATCCCGCTCTCGAGCAGGTTCTCGACCGCCACTCGCCGCCGTCGTCGATCGAGGACGAACCAGACGTCGGCCACCCGCTCGAGCGCCCAGACGGCGCCGCGCAGAGGGAGCCGGTCGACGACGGCGACCGCTGTGCGCACGAGGTGGTAGGCGAGCGCGTCGCTGGTCGTCGTCAAGACTCCTCGGCGCTCTCGAGCCGTTCCTGCAGGGCGCCGATCAGCTCCCCCACGGTCTCGAAGTCGGCGAGCTGCGCGGCGTCGATCTCGATCTCGAACTCCTGCTCGACTCCGTAGAGCACGTCGAGGATCGACAGCGAGTCGAAGCCCAGTTGCTCGAGCGGCGTCGTCTCGCTCACCTCGTCCCAGGCGATGGCCTCGCTCGAGGCCTCGGCCATGATCTTTCGCAGTCGCTCGAGGATCTCCCCACGGTCCATCCGCCACCTCCGAGCGCCGGGGCCGCGGCGCGGCTCCGTAGTTTACGACTCCCAGCGCTTGAGCAGCAGCACGGCGTTGCTGCCGCCGAAGCCGAAGCTGTTCTTCATCGCCACGGGAGCGGTGAGCGGCTCGGGTGTGGCGCCGACCAGGCGCACGGCGCACTCCGGATCGGGCCGCTCGAGGTTCAGATTCGGCGGGATGCGGCCGCGCTCGAGGGCGAGGAGAGTCACCACCGTCTCGATGGCGCCCGCCGCCCCGAGGGTGTGGCCGAAGAACGATTTGCTGCTGGCCACCGGCGCGCCCTCGACGGTGGCGCCCAGGACCGCCGCGAGCGAGCGGCACTCGGCGCTGTCGTTTTGGCGGGTGGCGGTGCCGTGGGCGTTGACGTAGCCGATCTCGCTGGCGGGCAGCTCCGCCGTGGCCAGTGCCTGGCGCATCGCAGCCGCCTGGCCCTCGACGCTCGGCCGGGTCAGGTGATCGGCGTCCGAGCTCTCGCCGAAACCGAGAACCTCGCCGCGGATCGTGGCTCCGCGCGCCCGGGCCGCTCCGAGCTCTTCGAGCACCAGGGCCGCCGCTCCCTCGCCCAGCACGGTGCCGTCGCGGTCGCGGTCGAAGGGCCGGCAGGCGGCGGCGGGATCGGCGTTGCGCGACAGCACCCCCAGCCGGCTCCAAGCGCCGAAGAAGAGCGGATTGAAGAAGGCCTCCGCGCCGCCCGCCAGGACCCGCTCGGCGCGCCCATCGCGAATGCGCCAGAAGGCCTCACCGATGGCCTGGGTGGACGAGGCGCAGGCCGCCACCAGCGTGGTGTTGGGCCCCGTCAACCCGAAGACGAGGGAGAGGGTCGCAGAGAGGGTGTTGTACATCGCCCGCGGCACGGTTGTCGGCCGCAGGGCCTTCGCCCCGCCGCCGAAGAAGGCCGCGGTGGCTTCGTAGAACGTCGCTGCGGGACCCATGCCGGTCCCGAAGAGCGTGGCGACCGGGCGCCGCTCCGCGGCGGGCCACAGGCCGGCGCCGGAGAGGGCCTGCGCCGCGACCACCAAGGCCATGTCCAGCGCCCGGTCCTCCGGCTTGCGACCGAGGCCGGCGAGCCCCGCCGCGAGAGCGCCGCCGTCGACCTGGGCCGCCGTGCGCACGGGCAGGTCGCCGGCGTCGAACGCGGTCAGATGGCCGATGCCGGAGCGACCCTCGGCGAGCGCCTGCCAGACGCTCGTCTCGTCGCAGCCCAGGGCCGTCACCAGACCGAGCCCGGTCACCACCACGCGCCGCGCGCTCATCCCTGGAGCCACAAGCCGCCATCGACCGGCACCACCTGCCCGGTGACGTAGCTTGCCTCGTCGGAGAGCAAGAACGCCACGACCGCCGCCACCTCGGCCGGCCGGCCGAGCCGACCCAGCGGGATCGGCAGCTCCGCGCGGCGCTCCGAGGTGAGGGGCGCCGTCAGCTCCGTGTCGATGAAGCCGGGCGAAACGGCGTTGACGCGCACGCCGAAGCGGGCGCCTTCGAAAGCCAGGGTGCGGGTCAGGCTCACCAGGCCGGCCTTCGAGGCAGCGTAGTCCGCCCCCATCCACTTGCCCGGGCCGTGCGCGGCCAGCGACGCCACGTTGACGATCGCCCCGTGCCGCTGCCGCCGCATGACGGCGTAAGCGGCTTGCGCGGCGGCGAAGGCGGCCTCGAGGTTGATCCTCATGGTCGCCCGCCAGGTGGTGAGGGAGACGCCACGGAAAGCCACCGGTTTTCCCACTCCGGCGTTGTTGACCAGGCCGTCGAGGCCTCCCAACCTCTCGGCCGCGACGGCGACCATGCGGCCGGCGGCCTCCGGCTCGTCGAAGTCCGCCACCAGCGCCGCGCGCCGCTCGCCGCCGAGCTCGCGGCAGGTTCGCTCGACGGCTTCAGCGCTGCGCCCGTGCACGCCGACCCGAGCGCCCTCGGCAGCGAGGCGCTCGGCGATTGCCCTTCCGATGCCGCGCGTCGCGCCGGTGACGACGATGGCGCGACCGGCGAAACGGCTCAAGCTCTCCTCCGCAGAGCGACCACGGCGACGTCGGCCGCGAAGGCCGCCAGGCACCAGACCGCCAGCACCGCGATGCCCGTCCGCGCCGGCACCGCCCCGACGGCGGCCGCCGGCCCGTACAGCGCCCCGCGCAAGGCGGCGAGGCCGTAGGTCAGCGGATTGACCTGCATCAGGCCGGCGAGCCACCCGGGCGCCCCCTCGACCGGGAAGAAGGCGCCGGAGAGCAGCCACATCGGAAAGAGCACCAGGTTCATCACCGCGTGGTAGCCCTGGGTCGAGTCGACCCACCAGGCGAAGGCGAAACCCAGGGCGGTCATCGCCAGGGCCACCAGGGCCAACACGCCCGCCGCCGCCGGCGCCGCCGCCGCACGGAGGGGGACGTCCACCCAAGGGGCCAGCAGCAGGAACGGCAGGCTTTGCAGCCAGGCCAGCGTGGCCCCGCCCAACACCTTGCCGGCGGCGATCGAAGCCGGAGCGATCGGGGCCGCGAGCACGCCCTGGAGGAAACCTTCTCGCCGGTCCTCGATGACCGAGATAGTGGCGAAGATAGCCGCGAAGAGGACGACCAGGGTGACGATCCCGGGATAGAAGTACTCGGGGAAGTCGGGGCCCGGCGCCGGCCCCGGCAAGCGGAACGAGCTCGCCAGCCCGGAGCCGATCACGATCCAGAACAGGAGAGGAGTCGCGGCGGCGCCGAGCAGCCGACTCGGCTGCCGCCAGAAGCGCAGGAGCTCGCGCTGGGCGAGCGCCAGGATCGCCCTCACTTCGCCGCCTCCGGGTCGGTCTCGAGGCCCCGCCCGGTCCGGGCGAGGAAGACGTGCTCGAGCGTCGGCTCCGCCACGGTCAGCGTGCGGTAGCGGCCGGCGAGGGAGTCGGCGAGGTGGGCGAGGAGACCGCGAGCGGCGGGGTGGACGAAGCGCACCTCGTCGCTCGCCACCTCTGCCGTCACGTCGAAGCGCCGCGCGAGCTCGCTCGCCAGCGCCTGCGGATCGGCGGCGGTCAAGGTGACAACCTCGCCTCCCAAACCGCGCTTGAGCTCCTCCGGCGTCCCCGTGGCGACGACCTTGCCGCGGTCGAGCAGGAGCAAGCGGTCGCAGCGGTCGGCCTCCTCGATGAAGTGCGTGGTGAGGAGGATCGTGACCCCATCCTCGTCCCGCAGGTGCGCCAGGAGGTCCCACAGCGAGCGGCGGGCCCCAGGATCGAGGCCGGTCGATGGCTCGTCGAGTAGCAGGAGCCGCGGACTCGACACCAGGCACTTGGCGATCTCGACCCGGCGGCGCAGCCCACCGGAGAGCGTTTTCACCCGATCCCCGCCGCGTTCGGCGAGGCCCAGACGGGCGAGCGACGCCGCGACGCTCTGCGCCAGGTCCCTCCCCCCGAGGCCGTAGAGCCGACCCTGGCAGCGCAGGTTCTCGCGCGCCGTGAGCTGCGGGTCGAGACTCGGCGACTGAAAGACGACCCCGATCCGCCGCCGCACCGCCGCCGGCTCGCGCGCCAGGTCGAAGCCCAGGACCTCCAGCCGACCCTCCTGGGGCCGGCGCAGGGTGGCGAGGAGGCCGAAGAGCGTCGACTTGCCGCTGCCGTTGGGGCCCAGAAGACCGAAGATCTCACCTTCTTCTACCTGGAAATCGACCCCGGCCAAGGCCTGACGTTCGCCGTAGGCGTACGCCACGCTGGCCGCCCGCACGGCGGCGGGCGCGGAGAGGGCCCTCGCGGCGGGCTCAGGCCACACGGTCGAGCACCATCACCGCGAGAACGGCGGGCAGGTAGACGACCGAGGCCAAGAGCACGCGGCGCGCTGCCCGCTCCGAGAAGCTGCGGCCGAACTGCCAGCAGCAGGCGAGGAAACCGAGCCCCAGCGCCAGGGCGCCCACGAAGTAGGGAAACCCTGCGAGGCCGAGCGCCGTCGGCCCCAGCGAGACGGGCAGCAGGGCGGCGCTGTAGAGGAGCATCTGGCGCGCCGTGCTGCGGCCGTCCGGATGCACGACGGGGAGCATCGGGAACCCCGCCCGCGCGTAGTCGTCGCGGCACATCCAGGCGATGGCCAGGAAATGGGGCAGCTGCCAGAGAAACAGGAGCGCGAACAAGAGCCAGGCGCCGGTCCCCAGCCCTCCGGTCACCGCGCTCCACCCGATCATCGGCGGGATCGCCCCGGGCACCGCGCCGACCAGCGTGGCGAGCGGGCTCTTGAGCTTGAGCGGCGTGTAGATCGCCACGTAGCTGACCCAGGCGGCCACTCCGAGAAGGGCGGGCACCGCTCCGACCCATCGGGCGAGCTCCAGGGTGCCCACCCCCGAGAGCCCAGCGCCGAGCAGCAGCGCCGTCGCCGGGCGCAGGCGCCCGGAGGGCAGCGGACGGTCCGCCGTGCGCCGCATCCGTGCGTCGCGGTCGCGCTCCAAGAAGTGGTTCAGGGCCGACGAGCCTGCCGCCACCAACCACGTGCCGGCCAAGGTGTGGAAGGCCGTCCAGGGCGCCGGCGAGGTCGGCGAGGCCAGGAGCAGCCCGATGCCGGCGGTCAAGACGACCATCGACGTGATGCGCGGCTTGGTCAGGGCGACGAGGTCGCCGAGCAGGGTCGGCGCGCGCCGCGCCGCTCTCCGGGCGCCCGCGGCGCTCATCGCGACAGCGCGGGAGCCGGGCGGGGCGCCGTCTCGACTGGTTCCCGGCCGGCTCCGGCGAGTCGCGGTGCCAGGAACTTCCGCCAGGCGTTGAGAGCGAGGACGACGCTCGTCGCCAGGATGCTCGCCCCCACGACGACGTGCGCCGTGTTCGGCAAGACGGCGCGGCTGCTCCAGACGATGGCACCGCCCAGGAGGATCTGGAGCGCCGTCAAGGCGGCGAGGGCGAGCGTCGGGCCCGTGAGGCCTCGCTCGCCGCGAGCGCGCCGGGCGACGCGCACCATCAGGAAGGCGACGAGGCCGAGGATCACGACGGCGCCGACGCGGTGGATGAAGTGCACGGCGATCGGCAGGCTCCAGTGAGGGGGTAGCAGCCCACCGAAGACGAGCGGGAAGTCGGGAATGGCGAGGCCCGCTCCCAGGTGCCGGACCACGGCGCCGAGCAGGATCTGGGCGAAGACGAGCGGCGGCAGGGCGGCCGCGAGAGCCCGGACGCCGGAGGGAGTCGGGAGCGCTCGCGGCGCCTCGGCCGGGGCGAGCCACCCGGGACCGGTCACGACCGCGATCGTCACCACCAGGCAAAGGAACAGCTCGGCCAGGGCGGCGTGCGAGATCGACACGGCGGGCGGCAAGAACAGCAGGACAGTGACGCCGCCGAGAGCGGCCTGCAGGGCGACCGCGCCCACGGCCGCCCAGACGATGGCACGCACCCGCCGTCGCGGCTCGCGCCGCCGCGCCCACAGGGCGAGTCCCACGGTCGCCAGCGCGATCGCGCCGGCGAACAAGCGATGGCCGTGCTCGGTGCGCACGTTCTCGATCTGCCACCAGCGCGGTGGGTTCAGGCTGCCGTAGGAGAGCGGCCAGTCCGGCACCGAGAGCCCGGCCTCGCGGCTCTTGACGAGGGCCCCCGCCGCGATGAGGAGCACGACCCCCACGACGAGCCCCACCGAGAACCGGTGGAGGCCCGAGGCGCGCGCACGCATGGTCGGGAGTTTATCCCGGGGCATCGCCCGCCCCGGGCGGGCCCTGCTATCCTTCGCGCTTCTCGATGCAGCGAGCGCACGAGCTCATCGCCAACGAGGCCATGGGCCGGCCGTACCACCTCTGGCGCTACGGCAGCTGGGGTCAGCCCCTGTTGGTCTTCCCGTCGGCCGCCGGCTTCGCCCACGAGTGGGACGCTCAGGGCATGCGCGAGGCCCTCTCGCCGCTCATCGACGCCGGCCGCCTCAAGCTCT
>CAYXXN010000126.1:0-8125 GCA_964469055.1 uncultured Thermoanaerobaculia bacterium | reverse complement strand
GGCTCGCTCGCGAGCCGCGCCAGCAGCGCCGCCGTGTAGATCCCGATGCCGGTGCGCGGTCCGACCAGGGCGCGCACGTCGACCGCCACCGTCCGTCGCCCCCTCACCCAGACCCCTTTTTCGGTCTCTCGAGCAGAGCGAAGCCGCCGACCTCGAGCCAGATGCGCGCCGTCTCGGCCGCCGTCCGCTCCCAGGACAAGCGAGCTGCCGAACGCTCGCCCTTGAGCACCAGCTCGCGGCGCAGCGGCTCGTCGGTGAGGACGCGCAAGACCTGCGCGGCGAACTCGTCGGGACGGTCGGCAGCAGCGTAGAGAGCGCCGTCGCCGGCCACCTCGCGCAGCACCGGCAAGTCGCTCGCCACGAGCGGCGCGTGCGCATGCTGGGCCTCGATCGCCGGCAGGCCGAAGCCCTCGTAGCGGCTCGGGAAGACGACGACGGCGGCGCCGCGGTAGAGGGCGGCGAGCTCGCCCTCGCCGACGTAGCCCAGGTGGAGAAGCCAGCCCTCGGCGGCGGCCCGCTCGACCTCGCCGCGGATCTCCTCCGAGCGCCAACCGTAGCGTCCGCAGAGCACCAGGGCCGGCGCCTCGGGCAGGCGCTGACGTACCTGCCGCCAGGCCTCGAGCAGCACCAGGACGTTCTTGCGCGGCTCGAGGGTGCCGACGTGGAGGGCGTAGCGGCGGGGCACCCCGGCCGGCACGATCGTCGGCCGCACGCGGGCGAGCTGGCCGGGACCGTGGTGGACGACCCGCACCAAGGTGGCCGGAGCGAGGCGGCCGGCGACCAGCTCGTCGCGCACCGCTCCCGAAACCGAGATCAGGACGCTGGCGCGGCGGAGCGAGCGCTCGAGCTTGGCCTCGAGCTCCACCAAGGTCTCGGGCTGCAAGGTCTCCGGCACGCGGTGCGAGCCCAGGTCGTGGATGGTGGCGACGAGGCGGCCTCGCGCCAAGGCGAAACGGCGGGGCAGGAAGAAATTGGGCGCGAAGAGGATGCGGTTGCTGTCGGCGGCGATGGCCAGCGGCTCCAGGCGGCGCAGCAGGCGGATCAGCGGTCCCGCCGGTACGACGAGATCGGTCGGCACCGACAGCAGGACCTCCTCGAGCGCTGCGCCGGAAGGCACCGCAACGACCGGCAACGGCCGGTCGGAGCTGTCGACGCCGGTCGGGCCGTAGAGCCGCAGACGCAAGTCGTCGCGCCCGGCCAACTCCTCGAGCAGTCGGTAGAGGTACCAGCCGATGCCGGTGAGCGGCTCCCAGAACGCCGTGATGTCGACGGCGACGGTCAGCCGCCGCTCGCCTCGGCGCCGTCGCACGATGCCGGCGACGAAGACCAGCCAGCGAGCCAGTCGGCCCGTCCCCGTCACTCGCACCCAGCAACGGCCGGCGAAGTGGCGACCCTTGGCCAAGGTCCGGTGGAACGCCGCTGCGGTGCGCGGGAAGCGGCGCGCGAGACTGCGGCGGACCCGCTGCGTCCAGCTCCACGGACGCCCGGTCGCGGGATCGATCTTGGGGTCGTCGGGCGGCATCGTCCGGCGCGCGATGCGGGTACGCTAGCGGTGACGTGGCGAGGGAGAGCGCGTGAAGCGCAAAGCACTGGCGATCGCGGCGAGTCTACTCGTCGTCGGCGCTTACCTCTACCACGGCTACTGGCCGCGCGAGCGGACGGGGCGGCCGCCGGCCGAGGGTCCGCTCGCCGCCGTGTTGGCGCGCGCCGACCTGCCCGTTCGCCTGTGGATTGCTTACCCGCATCAGAACCTCGGGCTGCTTGCGGCGAGCGGGAGCTGGACCGCTGCCGTCGACCTCGCGGGCGACCTCGGTCTGCCGCGTCTCGAGCTGCCCTCGTTCGGCCCGTTGGCGGCGCCGCCGGCGCGGGCCCTCGCGGTGGCCACGGACGCCGCCGGCGAGCGCGCCGTGCTCGCCGCCGAGGTCTACCGACTGCCGGCGCTCGCCGCCCGACTCGCCGGTCGCCTGGCCGGCAACCCCTGGCTGGCGGGGGGAAGCATCGAAACCGATGGACGGGTAGTCGAAGTGGCCTGGTACGGCCGGACCTGGGTCGTCGAGCGGGGGAGGCGCTCGGTACCAGGTGGAGACCGATTGGTAACCACCAGGTTACCAACTGGTAACCAATTGGTAACCACAGAGGCGATCGCCAGCGCCGCACTGAGCGCCCCGGCGGGCCCCCTGCCCGCGGGGCTCTACCGGCTGGCCCGACGGGACCGAGCGCTGGAGCTCACCAGCGGCGCGGCGGGCGCCCTCGAGACGTTGCTGCCGCCGCCGGCCGAGGGTCCTGCCCTGCTCGCCGCCGTAGTCGGCGGGGCCGAGCGCTTCGACGCCCTGGCGATCCTCCCCGCCGCTTCCTCCCAGCTGCCCGACGCCGTCGTCTTCCACCGCGGCTCCGGCAAGCGCTGGTCGCTGCCCGGCGAGCCCCTCTACGAGATGCTCGGGCGCGGCGCCGAGCCCGCCCGACGCGGCCCGTGGGAACTGGCGACCAGCAGCACGGAGAGTCTGCAAGAGGCGGAGCAGTTGTTGCCCTACCTGAATCAGTTGTTCGCCCGGGCCACCCGTGACGGCCTCCGCTTGGGCCTCTGGGTCGATCTGCCGGCCGCCCGGCAGACCCTCGGCCCGCTCGCCCAGCAACTGGCGCGCCTGCCGATCTCCGAGGCCCGCGCGCTGGCCACGGCGGCCGCGGCGCTCGAGGGACTCGCCGGCTGGCAGTCGCTTTCGCTGGCCATCGTCGAGCGGCCGCAACCCGGCGTCCTCGCCCGCCTCGCGCCCTGAGGCTTCGCGGGGCCGCTCAGTCGGCCGGCGCGAGCTCTCGCCCCACGGGGTAGAGCCGCCACTCGGCGTCGAAGTACGGCGTGCGCTGGTAGAACCACCCCAACCGTTGGGCGGGGTCGGCGGCGAAATCGGCATCGCTCGCCAGGCGCTCCCGGAAGGCGGCGGCCAAGACCGGGTCCTCCGCCAGCATGCGCGCCGCCAGCGGCTCCAGGACGTAGTCCTCGACGTACTCGGTGCGCGAGAAGATCTCGTGGAAGAACCCCCACTGCAGGAACGAGTCGGGTGAGGCAGGCTCGAGGAGGAGCGCTGCCAGGAGACCGAGCGGCTGAGCGGTGGGCACGCGCACGCTGCCGGTCGGCAGCAGCCGTCGCTGGCGCTCCGCGGTGGCCGGCGCCGTCACCCGCACCCGGCCCTCGAAGGGCGGAGTCTCGAAGACGGGCTCGCCGAGCCGGTACATCTCGAGCTCGACCCAACGCGGCTCCGTCAACCGCTCCATCTCGATGCCGTGCAGGGCCAGCCGGTCGAGGACCTCGCCCCACGCCGGCGGGATCCAGTAGGCGGCGGGCGGCGCCACGGTGACGGCCGCCTCGCTCATCGTGAGGACGGGCGCCTCGAAGGTCACCGGCAGCCCCGTCCACACCACGCGCTCTCCACCGGTGACAGCGGAAGGCTCGAGCCGGCGCGTGACTCCCTTCCAGGTCATGGCGGGTCGCGCCGGAGTCTCGGCCATCCGCCAGGCGAGGGGCAGCGGATCGGGCAGCCGTGCGGCGTCGCTCGCCGCCGCGGCCTCGAGCTCGCCGCCGTGCTCGCCCAGGGCCGCGAGCGCCTGCTCGAGCAAGACGTAGGTGCCGAGCACGCGCTGGTCGTAGGGCTTGAGGGAGTGGTTCTCGACCAGCACGGTCGCCAGGTGACGGGCGTCGCCGTAAGCGTTCGAGAAGCGCGGGTCGGAGGTCCACACGACGACGCCGTTGGCCGGATCGCCACCGGGATCGGCCGGGAAGACGACGGGTCCCGGCAGGTGACCGGCGGCCGCCAGTCCGGCGTCGACCAGGGGCGAGAAGCGCTCGTCGAGCCAACGGCTGATCGCCGGCGACCAGCCCCACTGCGCGTGGTAGGCGTAGGTGATGTCGTACTGGTAGTCGCCGCCGTCCGTGACGTGGAGATCGAGGTAGAGGTCGGGCCGCCAGCGCTCGATCGCCCCCACCATGGCCCGCATCTCCGGCGCGTCGAGCTTGGCGTAGTCGCGATTCAGGTTGAGGTTCTGCGCCGTGGTGCGCCAGCCCGCCTGCTCCGGGCCGCGTTGGTTGACCCGCGTGTAGGGCGAGAAGCGTTCGTGGCCGTCGACGCTGAAGATCGGTACGAAGAGCAGGCTCGCGCCCTCGAGCAGGTGCCGCTTCGTCCCGCCGACCGTCAGGTCGCGCAGCAGCATCAGCCCGGCGTCTTTGCCGTCGATCTCGCCGGCGTGAATCCCGGCCTGGGCAAGGAGAACGGACTTGCCGGAAGCGTGCAGGGCCTCGGGCGTCGAGGCTCCTTCCGCCGAGACCACGGCCATCCACAGCTCCCGCCCCTCCGGGCTCCTGCCGAGCGACACCAGCCGCACCTGCGGCGCCGCCGCGGCGAGGCGCTGGAGCCAGGCCACGGTCTCGTCGTAGCGCGGCGTCTCACGGAAGCCGCTCGCCTCGGCGGGCGTGATCCACGGATCTCCCGCCGGCGCGATCAAGGCCCGGCTGGCCCCGTCCCAGGGCAGTGCGGGCGGCAGCGGCAACGTCCAGTCCATCTCCGCGGCGGGGGCGGCGGCCGCGGTCAGCAGGGCGAGGAACGAGGTGGGGAGGATCCAGCGTATCTTCATGTCGACCTCCAGTGGCTTACGCGGGGCGGCCTAGTCTAGTTGCTGGCCCGTGGTCGTTTGACAGAACCCCCTCCATCCAATAGCCTTGCGCGCCTCGCCGGGAGGGGATGGCGGCGTGATCATCCATCTCGACCGGATCCGCGAGCAGCCGTTTCGCTGGCGCGAGCAGCGGTCGATCCCGGCCGCGTCGCTCGACCGGCCGGAGCTCATGGGGCTGTCGCAGGTCTCCTGGGGGGGCACGGTCGCCCCGGCCTCGCCAGGGCATCGCCTCCTGGCGCGGATCGATTACGAGCAGACCTTGACGTGCGCCCGGTGCCTGGCGCCGGTGGCGCAGCGGGTGACGGCGGACGTCGACTTGATCGTCGTCGTCGAGCCGTCGCAGCCGGCGGTCGGGGAGGTGCGGCTCGGGGAGGGCGACCTGGGTGTTCTGGCCTTGGACGAGCCGGAGCTCGACACCGACCCGATCTTGATGGAGCAGTTGGAGCTGAACGTGCCGATGAGCCTCTTGTGCCGACCGGACTGCGCGGGCCTGTGCCCGCGTTGCGGGGCCGACCGCAACCGGGAGCCCGACTGTTGCGCCCCAGACCTCGCCGATCCCCGCTGGACCGCCCTGCTCGACTTGAAGAAGAAGCTCTAGAGAGGAACCGACCATGCCCAATCCCAAGCGACGTCACTCGAAGGCCCGCCGCGATCGCCGGCGCGCCCACGACGCCCTCGCCCTCCCGGCGACCTCCACCTGCCCGAACTGCGGCGAGGCCAAGCTCCCGCATCGGGCCTGCCCGCAGTGCGGCCAGTACCGCGGCCGGCAGGTCGTGGAGGTCAAGGAGACGTCGTAGCCGATGAAGATCGCCGTCGATGCCATGGGTGGCGACCACGCCCCGGCGGCCGTCGTCGAGGGCGCCTGGCGGGCGGCCGCCGAGGACGGCGCGTCGATCCTGCTGGTGGGCGACCGCGAGCTCCTCGAGCGGGAGCTGGCGCGCCACGGAGGTTCCGCCGACGTCGAGGTGATTCACGCCGACGAGGTCGTCGGCATGGATGAGTCGCCGATCGCGCCGATCCGCAAGAAGCGTCGCTCGTCGATCCGGCTGTGCGGCGAGCTGGTCAAGAACGGCGAGGCGGCGGCGATGGTGAGCGCCGGCAATACCGGCGCGGCGATGATCGTCGCCAAGATGGTGATCGGGACGGTGCCGGGCGTGCACCGCCCGGCGCTCGCCGCAGTCTTCCCGAACCCGGTAGGCCATTCCGTGGTCCTCGATGTCGGCGCCAATGTCGACACCAAGCCCGAGCAGCTCCGCGAGTTCGCCGTCATGGGCCACTTCTACGCCCAGGAGGTCCTGGGGACGCCAGCGCCGCGGGTCGGCCTGCTGTCGATCGGCCAGGAGGAGGGCAAGGGCGACGAGGCGACCCGGGAGGTCTTCCAGGTGATGAAGACGACCGGGCTCAACTTCATCGGCAATGTCGAAGGGCGCGACGTCTTCGGCGGCACCTGCGACGTCATCGTCTGCGACGGCTTCGTCGGCAACGCGATCTTGAAGAGCGCCGAGTCGCTGGGCGACTTCGTGCGCACCGTGCTGCGTCAGGAGCTCAAGCGCTCGGTGCGAACCCGATTGGGCTACTTGTTGGCGCGACCGGCCTTCAAGGCCATGGCGCGCCGCATGGACTACAGCGAGTACGGGGCGGCCCCGCTGCTGGGAGTGCACGGTGGCTGCTTCATCGCCCACGGCCGCTCCAATGCCAAGGCCATCCACAGCGCCATCCGGCGGGCCGTCGAGTTCGCCCGCGCCGACCTGGCCGCCAAGATCCGCGACAAGGTCGCCGAGCTGCACCGCGAGGAAGAACGTCTGCTGCGCCAACCCAGCGGCGAGGTCCCGGCTTGAGGCGGGCGCGGATCATCGGCACCGGCATGGCGGTGCCCGAGCGGGTGCTCACCAACGCCGACCTGGAGAAGATGGTCGACACCACCGACGAGTGGATCACCACCCGTACGGGGATCAAGGAGCGGCGCATCGCCGCCGAGCACGAGTCGCTCTCCGATTTCGCCTTGCCGGCCTGCCAGCGCGCCTTGGAGATGGCCGGCGTGGCGGGCTCGGAGGTCGACCTCGTCATCTGCGCCACGGTCAGCCCCGACCAGCCCTTTCCGGCGACCTCCTGCCTCATCCAAGACGCGATCGGCGCCCCCAAGGCGCCGGCCTTCGACCTCTCCGCCGCCTGTACGGGCTTCCTCTATGGCATCGGGGTCGCCGACCAGTTCTTGAGGGCGGGTGGAGCGCGCACGGCGCTGGTGGTGGGCGGCGAGATCCTGTCGAAGATCGTCGATTGGAAGGATCGCTCCACCTGCGTGTTGTTCGGTGACGGGGCCGGCGCCGTCGTGCTGCGGGCGAGCGAGGAAGACGGTCGCGGCGTGCTCTCGGTCGCGATGCACGCCGACGGTTCGTTCGGCGACCTGATCGAACGTCCAGGGGGCGGCAGCTCGAACCCGCCCTCGCGCCGCAACCTCGACGAGGGCCTCGACTTCATCAGGATGAAGGGCAACGAGACCTTCAAGGTGGCGGTGCGCTCGCTCGCCCAGGTGAGCGAGCAGGCCCTCGAGGCGGCCGGCCTCGCGCCCGAGGACGTCGATTGGTTCATCCCGCACCAGGCCAACCGGCGCATCATCGACGCCATCGGCGAGCGGCTGGCGATCCGCGACGGGCGCACCGTCGTCAACATCGAGCGCTACGGCAACACCTCGGCCGCCTCGGTGCCGATCGCCCTCGACGAGTGGAACCGCGCCGGCAAGATCGCCGACGGCGACGTGGTGCTCATGTCGGCCTTCGGCTCGGGGCTGACGTGGGGCGCCTGCGTGGTGCGCTGGTAGATGGCGACCGCCTTCGTCTTCCCGGGCCAGGGCTCGCAGCGCGTCGGCATGGGCGCGGCCTGGGCGGAAGCGTTCGCGGAGTCCGAAGCGGCCTTCCTCGAGGCCGACCGGGCGCTCGGCTTCCGGCTCTCCCGACTCTGTTTCGAAGGGCCGGAGAGCGAGCTGCAGCTGACCGCCAACACCCAGCCGGCGATCCTCACCGTCTCGATCGCGGCCTGGCGGGTGGTGGCCAAGCTGGCCGAGCCGCCGACCCTGCTGGCGGGGCACAGCCTGGGGGAGTACACGGCGCACGTTGCCGCGGGCACCCTCGGCTTCGCGGAGGCGCTGCGCCTCGTGCGCCGGCGGGGTGAGCTGATGCAGCAGGCCGTGCCGGTGGGCGAGGGCGCGATGGCGGCGGTGCTCGGGCTCGACGCCCGGGCCGTGGCGCAGGTGGCCGCCGAGGCTTCGCGCCCCGGCGATCTCGCGGAGGTCGCCAACTACAACGCGCCCGAACAGACGGTGATCGCCGGCCACGCCGCGGCCGTCGAGCGGGCCGTCGAGCTGGCCAAGGCGGCTGGCGCCCGACGGGCCGTGCTCTTGCCGGTCTCGGCGCCGTTCCATTCGCCGCTCATGCGTGCGGCCCGCGAGGGGCTGGCGCCGGCGCTG
>CAYXXN010000125.1:0-8151 GCA_964469055.1 uncultured Thermoanaerobaculia bacterium | reverse complement strand
GTACAGCCAGACGTCGGGCTGCCAGACGGGTCGGTTGCTCAACGTCAGGCCCCAAAACATGTAGCGGCTGAACAGGGCGACGTCGGCGCCGATCTCGACGGTCGACTCGGCTTCGGCCTCCTCGGCGGCGGCCTCCTCGGGCATCATCGTCTCCTGGGCGATCCCAGGGAGGGCGAGCGAAACCATCGCCAGCCAGCTCAACCAGATTCTCAGGATTCTCATCACCCGCTCCTTCCAGAAAGAGTTCTGCTCTTACATACCTGATTCAGTTCGACGATCGTTGCACCAGCGGCCCGGCCGCCGGGTTGGCCTACTCAGCCTTGATCTCCGTCCAATACTTGTCCATCAGGGTCGTCGCTTCGCCGAGGTCGGCGATGAACTCGCAGCGCGCGATCACTTCGTCCGACGGATAGATCGACGGGTCGTCGAGGATCTCCGGGTCGATGAACTGCTTGGCCGGCACGTTGGCCGAGGCGTAGGAGACGCCGTTGACGATCTGGGCGTTGACCTCGGGCTCCATGATGTAGTTCAGGAACTTGTAGGCGTTGGCGACGTTGCGGGCCTGGGCCGGGATGCACAGGTTGTCCATCCACACCGTGGCGCCCTCCTTCGGGACGACGTAAGCCAGGCGCTCCGGGTCCTCGGCGACGACTTCGGCGATCTGCCCATTGTATCCGTGCGCGAGATCGACGTCGCCGGCCGCCAGGATGTTCGCGAAATCGCCGCTGTCGTACGTCTTCACCAGACGCTTCTGTGCCTTGAGCTTCTCGGCCGCCTCGGCGAGGATGGCCGGGTCGGTGGTGTTCAGCGAGTGGCCCATCGACTTCAGCGCCACGCCGAAGACCTCGCGCATGTCGTCGAGCATCGAGATGCGACCTTCGTACTTGGGATCGAAGATCGCCGCCCAACTGTCGATCGGCCCGCCGGTCTTGGTCTGGTCGTAGCCGAGCCCCGTCGTGCCCCAGAAGTAGGGGATCGAGTGGCGGTTGCCCGGATCGAACGGCTTGTCGAGGAAGCGGGGGTCGAGGTTCTTCATGTTCGGGAGCTGCGCGGGGTCGAGGGGCTGGACGAGGCCCTCGGCGATCAGGATCTTCACCATGTAGTCCGACGGGACGACGAGGTCGTAGTCGGCCACCCCCGACTGGAGCTTCTCGAGCAGGGCTTCGTTCGAGTCGTAGAGGTCGAAGTGGACCTCGATGCCGGTCTGCTGGACGAACTGATCGATGACCTCCTGCGGCAGGTAGGCCGACCAGATGTAGATGTTGAGCCGACCGGCGTCCACCGGCTGAGCGGCGGGCGCGGCGGCCTGCTCGGCTCCGCCGCCGCAGGCCCAAGCGACGAGCGCGACCCATGGCAGAGTGACGAAACGTAGCTTCATGACGATCCTCCGGATTCCGGTCCCCGCTGCAAGCGCTGGGCGACGGCGATCAACCCGACCGTCACCAGCAGCAGCAGCGTCGAGACCGCGTTGACTTCGGGCGTGACTCCGACCTTGAGCATGGAGTAGATCTGCAGGGGGAGGGTAGTGGCCCCCACCCCGGCGACGAACGAGGTGATCACGTAGTCGTCGATCGACAGTGTGAAAGCGAGGAGAGCGCCGGCCACGATCCCAGGCAGGATGAGGGGCAGCGTGACTCGCCGGAACGTCTCGACTGGACTGGCGCCGAGGTCGGTCGCCGCTTCCTCGAGCGAGCGGTCGAACCCGGCCAGGCGCGCGCGAACGACGATGGCGACGTACGAGAGACAGAAGACGATGTGCGCCAGGATGACGGTCCTGAGGCTCAGTCGGAACCGCGCCACGCCGAAGAAGGTCACCAACGCCGCCCCGACGACGATCTCCGGTGTGACGATCGGCAGATAGAGCATGGCCTTGGTCGCCGCCTGGCCCCAAATCCTGTGGCGCGCGAGCGCGAAGGCGATGAGGGTGCCGAAGACCGTCGCCACCAGGGTGGAGACGATGGCCGCGATCAGGCTGTTCTTCACCGCACCCAGAATCTGTTCGTTGCCGAGCAGCCGGCGATACCAGTCGAGGGTCCAACCCTCCCAGCTCGCCGTGCGCTCCGAGCGGTTAAACGAGTAGAGGATGAGGATGAGGATCGGCGCGTAGAGGAAGACGTACACCGCGCCGCTGTGCACAGTGAGCAGGAAGCGCTGCCAGGAAAACGGCCGGCTCACAACAGCACCTCCTGGCCCTTCTTCCGGGCGTACGCGGCGTAGGCCAGCAGCAACAACAGCACGACGGCCATCAGCTCGAAGGCCACGGCCGAGCCGAACGGCTTGTTGCGCGCGATGGCGAACTGGTTCTGGATGAGGTTGCCGGTGAGGATGCTCTTGGCGCCCCCCAGGAGGTCGGAGACGACGAACTGGCCGATCGAGGGGATGAAGACGAGGATGACGCCGGCGACGATCCCCGGCATGGTGAGCGGAACCGTGACTCTCCAGAAGGTCTGCACCGCGTTGGCGCCGAGGTCGGCGCCGGCCTCGAGCAGCGGCAGCTCCAGCTTCTCGAGCGACGCGTAGAGCGGCAGGATCATGAACGGCAGCTCGCCGTACACCAGGCCGATCATGACCGCGAACTGGTTGTAGAGCAGCTCGAGGGGCACCTCGATCAGGCCGCTCTGGGTGAGGACGGTGTTGATCAGGCCCTCGGTGCGCAGGATCAGCATCCAGGCGTAGGTGCGGATGAGGAAGCTGGTCCAGAAGGGAATCACCACGAGGGCGAGCAGGAGGTTCTTGCGCCGTGGTGCAGCGACCACGGCGATGTAGTACGCGATCGGGTAGCCGACCGCCAGACAGAGGACCGTGGTCACGACGGCCAGCCAGATCGAGCGCCAGTAGATCTGCAGGTAGAGCGGCTCGAGCGACGTCTTGTAGTTGGCGAGGAAGGCGCCGCTCGTCAGGTATTCCCCCAGGTCGGCGATCGGCTTGAGGCCGCCGTACGTGCCGCGCTGGGCGAAGCTGATCAGCAGCATGATCGCCAGCGGCAGCAGGAAGAGCCCGCCGAGCACGAGCCAGGTGGGGAGGGCGAGCAAGGAGCCGGCGCGGGTGCTGCGGCGCGGGCCTTCGGTCACGGGGGCCCCCCACCCTCTTCGAGCAGCACGGCGTGCTTAGGGTTCCAGCACATGTAGGCATGGGCGCCGACCGCGAACTTGGCGCTCTCCTCGAAGGGCTGCTCGTTCTGCTCGTAGATCACGTAGCGCTCACCGCGGCCATCGCGCACCACCCAGATGGTCGATACGCCCTGGTAGACACGGTCCTCGATGGTGATCGGGACCGAGGGGATGCCGTGGGTGGAGAGGTCGCGCGTCCGCAGGTCGAGCTTCTCCGGGCGCACGACGAAGCGCACCGATCGCCCCGCGTCCAGCCCGCGCTGCGGCGGGACGCGCACACTGCCGCCGCCGTGCACCAGGGAGACGGAGAGGAGGCCCTCGGCGATGCCCTTGACGGTGGCCTCGAAGAAGTTCGAGGCGCCCATGAAGTTGGCGACGAATTCGGTGTCCGGCCGCTCAAACACCTCGGCGGCCGCGGCCATCTGCTCGACGTGGCCGCCGTTCATCACCGCGATGCGGTCGCTCATGGTGAGCGCCTCTTCCTGGTCGTGGGTGACGAAGACGAAGGTGATGCCGAGCTGCCGCTGCAGGTTCTTCAGCTCGACCTGCACCTCCTTGCGCAGCTTCTGGTCGAGGGCGCCGAGCGGCTCGTCGAGCAGCAGCACCTCGGGCTCCAAGGCGAGGGCCCGGGCCAGCGCGACGCGTTGGCGTTGGCCGCCGGAGAGCTGGTGCGGGAGGCGCCGCTCGAAGCCGGCGAGGCGCACCAATCCGACGGCGCGGGCCACGCGATCGGCGGTCTCGCCGCGCGCGAACCCCTTGTAGCGAAAGCCGAAGGCGATGTTGTCGGCGACCGTCAGGTGGGGAAAGAGCGCGTAGTGCTGGAACACCATGTTGACCGGCCGCTTGTGGGGCGGCTGATCGGTCATGTCGACGCCGTGAATGCGCAGGGTTCCGACGGTCGGGGTCTCGAAGCCACCGATCATGCGCAGCAGGGTGGTCTTGCCGCACCCCGAGGGCCCGAGCAGCGAGAAGAACTCGCCGCGGCGAATCTCGAGGCTGACCTGGTCGATCGCCACGAAGTCGCCGAAGCGCTTGGTGACGTTGTCGATCTCTACGCTGATCTGGGAGGCGGCGTCGGCTCCCTTGACGAGCTCCACTCGCGGTCCCCGCAGCGCTTCGTGGACGAACGCGTCCGAAATGTGGTCGGTTTCTACCACACGCCCGGAAGAGGCGGCAAGCTCGCCGTTCGGCTCAGCGTGACCTCTCGCTGGCGGAGAGGAGCCCGAGGCACTTGTACGTCAGCTGTGCAGTCAGGAAGTCACTGGCTGGGTGCACGGTTTGGGGCGCCAGCTCGACGACATCCATGGCGACGACTCGTTTCGTCGAAAACAGCTCACGTAGGAGGTCGAGCGTCGGGTACCAGTTGCCGCCGCCAGGGACGGGTGTGCCCGTGGACGGCAGCAGGGCAGGGTCGAAGAAGTCGACATCGAAGGTGAGATAGATCCGCTCGGGCAAAGTGGCCAAGAGGGACCGGAAACGCTCCAGGGTCAGGCCGGCGAGCTCGTGGCCCCAAACGGTCGCCAAACCGCGCTCGGCGATCAGCACGCCTTCCTCACGTGACAACGCACGGATGCCGATCGCCAGAGTCGGGAGGCCGAGCTCGACGACGCGGCGCATGATGCAAGCGTGGCTGTAGGGCGAGCCGTGGTACGTGTCTCGCAGGTCGCCATGGGCGTCGAACTGGACGACACCGATCTCCCCGAACGTCGCTCGAACGGCCCGGACCGGCCCCAGCGTCAAGCTGTGCTCGCCGCCGAGGGTGACGAGGAACTTGCCGCGGGCGAGATGCGTCGACGCCTCGCGCTCGATGGCGGCGAGGGCGGCCTCCGGATCGGCCGGCAGGTCATCCATCGCGGGCAGCGTCGCGATACCCATCGCGCACGGCTCGCTTCGCAGCACCTCGTCGTAGAGCTCGACCTGGGTCGAGGCCGCGAGGATGGCTTGCGGCCCCGCCGCTGTGCCGTGGCCGTAGGAGACCGTGCGCTCGTAGGGGACGGGGAGGACGACGGCCCGTGCCGAATCGTAGGCCGAGAGGCTCTCCTCGAGGTCGAGGAATCGGATCGAGTGGGGCACGGTGGGCAGCCATTCTAGTGGCGCCGCGCCGGGCTGTCAGATTCCCGGCGGCCCTCGCGTCTAGCTCGAGTTGATGACCGCGTTGCGTGCCAACGAGCCAGCGAGCCGCGCCCGGACGGTGCGGGAGATGCCGGCGGATGAGCGGCCCCGGGAGCGCCTCCTCTGCTGGGGAGGGCAAGGGCTGGCGGACGCCGAGCTGGTGGCGATCCTGCTCCGCACCGGCCGCCGGGGGGCCTCCGCCGTCGATCTCGCTCGCGAGTTGCTCGCCGCCTGCGGCGGTCTCTCGGGTCTCCTCGGCGTGGCCCCCGAGGCGCTGCTGCGGGGAGGGTTGGGGCCGGCCAAGGCGGCCACGGTGCTCGCGGCTGTCGAGCTGGCGGGCCGCCTGGCGCGCGGCGAGCCGATCGAGCGCGAGCCGATGGCCCACCCCGGGGCCGTGGCTCGCTACCTCGCCCTGCGCTACGGGCGGCGCGGCCAGGAGGTGATGGGCGCCCTCTACTTGGACACTCGCAACCGCCTCGCGGGGGAGACGGAGCTCTTTCGCGGCACCCTCGACCGCGCCGCCGTGGAGCCGCGCGCCGTTTTGAAGCGGGCGCTCGAGCGGGACGCCGCCGGCTGCGTGCTCTTCCACACCCATCCGAGCGGCGACCCGGCGCCCTCGGCCGAGGACCTGGCATTCACCCGGCGGATGGCCGAGGCGGGCGAGATCGTGGGCGTGCGGCTGGTGGATCATCTGATCCTCGGTGACGGCGGCCGCTGGGTGTCGCTCAAGGCCCGAGGAGGTTGGTGAGCCGCTGCTAGAATGCCGCCCCTTCACGCGGCGGCCGTCGATGACGTCGTTCTACCTCACCACCCCGATCTACTACGTCAACGACCTGCCGCACATCGGGCATACCTACACCACGGTCGTGGCCGACGTCGTGGCCCGCTACCGTCGGCTCGCCGGCGACGACGTCTACTTCCTGACCGGCACCGACGAGCACGGCCAGAAGATCGAGCGCGCCGCCGCCGAGCGGGGCGTCCCGCCCATCGAACTGGCGGATCAGGTCGTGGCCCGCTACCGGGAGCTGTGGCCGCAGCTCGGCATCTCGAACGACGATTTCATCCGCACCACCGAGGCGCGACACCGGGCCGGAGTCGAGGAACTGATCCGCCGCATCGAAGCGGCCGGCGACCTCTACGCCGGCAGGCACGAAGGCTGGTACTGCGTCGCCTGCGAGGTCTTCTACACCGAGAAGGAGTTGGAGGCCGGTCGGCGCTGTCCCGTGCACGGCACTGCGGCCGAATGGCGTTCCGAAGAGAATGTGTTCTTCCGGCTGTCGCGCTACCAGGACCCACTGCTCGCGTGGTACGACGCCCACCCGGATTTCGTGCGGCCGGCCGCCCGGGCCAACGAGGTGCGGAGCTTCGTCGAGTCGGGCCTGCGCGACCTCTCGGTCTCCCGCGGCAGCGTGAGTTGGGGCATCCCCTTCCCGGACCGGCCCGGACAGACCACTTACGTCTGGCTGGACGCGCTGACCAACTACGTGAGCGCCCTCGGTCTCGGGCGGCCGGACGAGACCCTCTACTCGAGATTCTGGGAGGCGCCGGAGGGCGTCCGCCTGCATCTGGTGGGCAAGGACATCCTGCGCCAGCACGCCGTTTACTGGCCCGCCTTCCTGATGTCCGCCGGCCTGCCGCTGCCCACCACCGTCTTCGCCCACGGCTTCTGGCTGCGCGACGAGCGCAAGGTCTCGAAGTCGGTCGGCAACGTCTTCCGTCTCGATCCCTTGATCGAGCGCTTCGGTCCCGACCCGGTGCGCTACTACCTGCTGCGCGACATGGTCTTCGGGCAAGACGCCCAGGTCTCGGACGAGGCCTTCGTCGAGCGCTTCAACGCCGATCTGGCCAACGGTCTGGGCAACACGCTGAGCCGGGTAGTGACGCTGTGTCGGCAGGCGTTCGACGGTCGGACTCCGCCTGAAGCCTGTGACGACAACCCACTGATTCGAGTGGGGATGGAGGTAGTGGCGGAGTACCGGGCGGCGATGGAGGAGTTCGCGTTCGACCGCGCCCTGAAGGCCCTCTGGCGCCTGCTCGACGCCACCAACCTGTACCTGGTGGAACACGAGCCTTGGAAACTGGTCAAGAGTGAAGGACCGTCGTCGCGTCTATCCCGCGTGCTGTGGAACGGTTGCGAGGCGACGCGCATCGTGGCCACGGGGCTGTTGTCCTTCATGCCCCGGCTGGCGCCGCGTGTGCTCGCTGGGCTGGGGGTGACCGCGCTCCCGACCTCGCTCGCCGCCCTCGACTGGGGTGGCACGCCCACCGGCGCGCCCCTGCCCGCGCCGGAGAGCCTGTTCCCCCGTATCGACAAGACGAGCTTTCTCGCAGCGGAGGCCGCGCCGAGCGCGCGGCCATTTCGCCCGGAGACCCCCATGATCACCATCGATCAGTTCGCCCAGACCGAGCTCAAGGTCGGCACCGTGCAGGCCGCCGAGCGAGTGCCCAAGGCCGACAAGCTCTTGACGCTCACCGTCGACCTCGGCGAGGAGGCTCCGCGCACCCTCGTTGCCGGCATCGCCGAGAACTACGCCCCCGAGGATCTAGTCGGCCGCCAGGTGGTGGTGGTCACCAACCTCCAGCCGGCGACCATCCGGGGCGTCGAGTCGCAGGGGATGGTGCTGGCGGCGGTGACCGCCGACGGACGCGCAGTCCTCGTGCAGCCCGACGCGGTGGTCGCCAACGGCAGCCGAGTGAAGTAGGAGCCTCGGCGCACCGCCGCCGCGCTCAATTCATGGCGCCGGCGCCGGCCAGCAATTGCTGGAACCGCGGCTGGTCACGCAGCGGATCCCACCACGGCTCGAGCCGCAGGCGCTGGGCGTTCAAGGGTTCGTCGTACGACTCGAGTAGCAACTCGGCGATCAGGTCGAGCGCAGGCTCGTGATCGCCGAGCAAGGTGTGCACGAGAGCGAGGTTCTCCTTCGCCGCC
>CAYXXN010000124.1:0-8193 GCA_964469055.1 uncultured Thermoanaerobaculia bacterium | reverse complement strand
CGACGACTCGGGGGAGCGCGGGCGGCACGCGAGGCGGGCAGGCCGACCGGGCCGGGAGTGACGGGCGGGCCCGCCGAAGGAGGGTGACATCGTGAAGGGGTCGCGCGCCTTGTGCGCGATCCTGGGGTTGGCGGGGGCTGGACCGACGTCGGAGCTCTCGGCCGAAGCTCTCGCGGCACAGCCCCTTGCCATCGTTCACGCCGCCGTCGTCGATGTCGAGGCTGGCCGTCTGATCCCGGACCAGACGGTGCTCGTCGAGGGCGAGCGGATTGTCGCCGTGGGGGCGGCCGGCGAGCTCCGTGTGCCGGCCGGGAGCCGGATCGTCGAGGCGGCCGAGAGGTACCTGGTCCCCGGGTTCACGGACGTGCGCGTGCACGTCCTGGCGGACGCCGGGACCGCATCGGCCATCCTGCCGATCTTCGTCGCCCATGGCGTGACGGCGATCCGCGACCTGGGCGGGAGCCTCGAGGCGGCACGGGCGGCGGAGGAGCAGGCCGCAGAGAGCAGTGCCCCGGTACCGCGGATCCTCGCCTCCGGTCCCCTGCTGGGCGGCTTCGCATCCGCCAACCCGGTGCTGGTGATCGCCGTCGCCTCGCCCGAAGAGGCCCGCCGGGCCGTGGCGCAGCTGGTGGAGGGCGGAGCCCGGCTAGTGGCGGTCGCCGGCCAGCTGCCACGCCGCGCCTATCCAGCGCTCATGGAGGCGGCCGCCAGCGTTGGGTTGCCCGTGGCAGGGGCGGCGCCCGAGGCCCTGGGTGCCGCCAAGGCGGCGGAGGCCGGCCAGCGGACCATCGATCACCCGAGCGACACGCCGGAGCCCTATTGTGCGGACCCGCTAGCGTGCGAGGCTCTGTTCGCCGCTTCGCAGAAGGCGGGGACCTGCCACACACCGAGCCTCCTGCCGCTGCGAGTGCGCGCCCGGCTCGACGACCAGGAGTTCCTCGCCGACCCGCGGCTGCGCTGGATTCCGGCCGCCCGGCGCTCGCGCTGGGAAGCCGAGCGGCAGACCATCCTCGGCGCTGCCGACTCTCCGAGCCGCGTGGCCCGGCTGCGGAGCGCTCTGTGGCTGGCCGGCGCGCTCGAGATCGCCGGCGTGCCCGTGCTGGCCGGAAGCGGGGCCGGGGACCTCTACGCCGTGCCCGGCGCCGCCCTGCACGATGAGCTCGAGCTCCTCGTGCGCTCGGGTCTGACGCCGGCCCAGGCGCTGCGCGCCGCGACCGTGGAGCCCGCGCGCTGCCTGGGGTTGGACGGCGACCAGGGGACCATCGCCGCCGGCCGGCTCGCCGACCTGGTGCTCCTCGACGCCGACCCGCTGACCGACATCCGGAACACGGCCCGGGTGACGGCCGTCGTCCTGCGCGGTCGCCTGCTCGAGCGTTCGGACCTCGAGGCGCTCCTCGCCGAGGCGGAGCGCTCCGGAGGTCCCTAGAGAGGGTGCCCTGGAGCTACTGCTCGATCACGGCGCGGCCGCAACGGTCTTCCGCTCCTCGATCCACTCGCCGATCACGCGGTCGAGCGCGTCGAGGGGGATCGAGCCGTTGCGGAGCACGGCGTCGTGGAAGTCGCGCACATCGAAGGCAGGACCCAGGGCCGTCTCGGCCCGGCGGCGGAGGTCGCGGATCTTCAACTCTCCCAGCTTGTAGGCTAGCGCCTGCCCGGGCCAGGAGATGTAGCGGTCGGTCTCCGTCTGAACCTCGTGGCGCGAGAGCGCGGTGTTCCGGGCCAGGAACTCCATCGCCTGCTCGCGGCTCCAGCCCATGGCGTGGAGGCCGGTGTCGACGGCCAGCCGGCAGGCGCGCCACATCTCGTAGGACAGGCGCCCGAAGTTGCTGTAGGGGTCGGTGTAGAAGCCCGCCTCGAGCCCCAGCCACTCCGAATACAGGCCCCAGCCCTCGCCGAAGGCTGAGATGTAGGAGAAGCGCCGGAAGGGCGGGAGGTCCTCGAGTTCCTGGTTGAGGGCGATCTGCAAGTGATGGCCGGGCACGGCCTCGTGCAGTGTGAGGGCCTCCTGGTTGTAGAACGGCCGCGTCTCCAAGGCGTAGGTGTTGACCCAGTATTTGCCCGGCTGGGTCGAGCCGACGGGCGATTCGACGTAGCGCCCGCCGGTGAACTTGGGCGCCAGGTCGGGCGGCACGGGCTCGACGGTGTAGGGGAGCCGCGGCAGGGTCTTGAACAAGGCCGGGAGCTTCCCGTCCATCGTCTTGGCGATCCAGGCCGCCCGCAGCAGCAGCTCCTCGGGCGTCGCGGCGTAGAAGCGCGGATCCGTGCGCAGGAACTCGAGGAACTCGGCGAAGGTGCCGGCGAAACCGACCTCGGCGATGACCCGTTGCATCTCGCCGCGGATGCGCTCGACCTCCCGCAGGCCGAGATCGTGGATCGCCTCCGGGGTCATCTCGAGGGTCGTGAACTCCTTGATCTTTTGCGCGTAGTAGGCGCGGCCCTCGGGCAGGTCGTAGGCGCCGAGCGTCGTCCGCGCGCCGGGCAGGTACTCGCTGGCGAAGAAACCCTCCAGCGTGCGGTAGCCGCGTACGACGTTGCCCAGGATCACCTCACGAGCGCTCTGCCGCAGTCGGCCCCGCTCGCCCTCCGGCACACCGACGGGAAACTCGGCGAACGGCGTCCAGAAGACGCTCGTCTCCGGGTCCTCGACGATGTGGGTCGCGAAGTTAACCTCGATGCCGGCGAGCACGACTCGCGGCTGGGTCATGCCGCGCCCGATCCCCTGGCGCATCAGGTCGACCTGCTGGCCGACGTAGCGTGGCCACTCCCGCAGGCGGGCGAGGTAGTTCTCGTAGTCGCGCACCGAGGCGAAGGGCATCTCGAAGGGCAGCCGCGCGAAGGAGCTGTAGAAGCCCCAGTCGGCGTTGAAGGGGATCTCGTAGTCCTTGAAGCGATGGGCGGCCAGGGCGTCCTCGAGCTGGCCCTGGAAGATCTGGGCGTTGAGGTCGTCGCCGGGGTCGAGGCGCTCCCGGTCGATGCCCACGAGCTCGCGCAGGAAGCCCTCGGTGAGCTTTCGCCGCCGCTCGAGGTCGGCGGGCGCCAGGGCTGGCAAGCGGTCGTCGAAGTCGTGCACGCCGACCGAGGTGGCCAGCAGTGGGTTCTCCTCCAGCCGCGCCTGCCACTCGCCGGCGAAGAGGTCGTGGAGGCGGGCGGAGTCGCTGCGGCCCTCGCAAGCGACGAGCACGAGGAGCGCGGCGAGGACGGCAAGGAGGTCGCGTCGGCGCAGCGCCACCGCCCAGCCCCTCAACCCTTGCCGCCGTGCTCGAGCTGGCGCTCGCCGGCCCGCAGGAGGCTCGCGATCGCGCCGTCCTGGGGGGCGAGGCGGTGGGCCTCGCGCAGACGCTCGACAGCGCCGGCGATGTCACCGGCCGCCGCCTGCCGCCGGGCGGCGGCCACCAGCTCCGCGACGGGGTCGAGGTCGCTGGTGGCGCGCGCGCCGGCGACGCGTTCCTGGTGGGACAGCGCCGCCTCCGCCTTCTGGCGCTCCTGGGCCCGCAGTCGCTCCCGCAGGACGGCGAAAGCCTGGTGCGGGCCGTAGGTGCTCTCCGCCGCCTCGAGCTCGCCCGCCGCCGCCGCCAGCTCGTCGAACTCGAGCAGCGCGGCGATGCGCCCGGCGGTGGCGTCGCGAGCCCTCAGGCGGCGCTCGTCCTCGAGCTGGGCCAGTCGCACCGTGCGCTCGAGCTCGAGGATCTCCGTGTTGTCGGGCTGCGTCTTCAGGGCTTCCTGGAGCTTGGCGAGCGCCCCCTGGAAGTCCTTGCGCTCGGCGAGCGCGCGGCTCTCGCTGCGCAGCTCGGCGAGGCGACGCGCGCGCTCGGTGGCGAGCTCGATGCGCCGGCGCTCCAGAACCTCTTGCAGGCGGTCGCCCTCACGACCGAAGGCGGCGCCGTGCGCGCGCCGGGCTGCGGCGATCGCCGCCGCCCCCTCCTCGAGCCGACCCTGCGCCAGGTGCTCGCCGATGCCGGCCGCGATCCGCCCGACCTCCTCGCCGGCCAGGACCTCGGCGGCCCGCGGCAGACGTGCCTCGAGGTCGGCGAGCTCGGCGCGGGCCGCCAGTTTCTCGACCGCGCGCGCCAGCACCCGCGCCGCCTCGGTGCTCTCGCCCGCCGTCAGGTGGCTTTCGATGCGGAGCCTAGCGAGCTCGATGCGGCGCTGACGCTCGATGGCTTGCTCGATGGCCGCTCGCAGCTCGACGAGACCGGGCACGTCGGCGAAGCGCTCGGCGGCGCGATCGAGCGCGCGCAGGGCATCCTCGAGCTTTCCTTGGTCGCGCTGGGCCCTCGCCGCGGCCAGCTGGCGGTCGGCTTCCGCGTGGGCCGCGGCGACCCGCTCGGCGAGCGCCGCGAGCCGAGGGCTGGCGGGAGTCTCACCCCGGGCGTGCTGCAGCTCCTCCTCGGCGCGCCCCAGGCGGCCGGCCGCCAAGAGGCTCTCGATGCGCTCGCACACGACGTCGTCGGGATGCACCGACTCGAGCACGGCGACCGGGCGGGTCGGGTCGGGAGCGAACTCGCGGTCGAGATGCTCCTGGATGGAGGTCGGCTCCTCGGGCCCGTCGGGACCTCCTTCGGCGCCGTCGAGCAGCAGGGCGAGATCCTCGTCGGGCTCCTCGCAGTCGGTCAGCGCCGCCTCGAGCGCGGCCGAGAACTCGACGGCGTCCGCGAAACGGGCGTCAGGGAGCTTCTCGAGGCTGCGCCGCAGGGCGGCGCGCACGGACGGTGGCAGTCGGCCCTCGGCATCGCTCTCGGCGAAGTCGCGCGGCGGATGGAAGAGATGGCCGGCGATGATCGCTTCGTGGTTGTCGCCCTCGATCGGGTGCATGCCGGTGGCGATCTCGTAGAGCACGACGCCCAGGGCGTAGAGGTCGCTGCGCGGCCCGACCTCGGCCCGGCGCTTGGCGCCGCCGAGCTGTTCGGGAGAGGTGTAGCGCACCTTGCCCAGGAAGAGGTCCTGCTGCGTCAGCTCGAGGTTGCTCTTGAGAGGCTTGGCGATCCCCAGGTCGATCAGCTTCACCAGGAGCTTCCCGTCGAGGTCGTGGCCGACCATGAGGTTGTCGGGCGAGATATCGCGGTGGACGACCTGGCTGCGGTGCAGGTAGTAGAGCGCCCGCAGCGCCTGCACTCCGATCTCGAGAGCGGTGCGCGGCGCGAGCCGCTGGTGCCGCTTCAGCAGCCGACCGAGGTCTTCGCCGTCGATGAACTCCATCACCATGTAGGCGGTGCCGCTCTCATCGACCGTGAAGTCGTAGAGCTGGGCGATGTTGGGATGGCGCAGGCGGACGGCGGAGCGCGCCTCGCGCAGGAAGCGGCGCCGCAACCCCTCGTCGCCCGAGAGGTGCGGACGGATGACCTTGATGACGCGGATCTCGTCGAGCAGGCGGTGACGGACCTTGTACACGGCCCCCATGCCCCCTTCGCGGAGCTTGCGCAGGATCTCGTACTTGCCCTCGATGAGCTGCAGCTCGGGCTCGGTCATGGGGCGAGGGGGCAGTCTAACCCAGCGGCCCGCAAGGGTCTGTGGCGACTGAGGTTTCGCGGCGTGGCGACGGCTCAGTCTGCCCGCGGTCGCCAGACGGTTCAGTCCTCCGGCCGCTCGCCGGCGGGGGCCATGCGCACGAGGCGGGGGTGGAAGCGCGCCAGCGGCTCGACCAGGTCGGCCTGCTCGGCCATCACGGTCTCGATGTCCTTATAGGCCATCGGCACTTCGTCGAGGCCGGCGGAGAGGAGGGTCACGCCGCGCTCGGCGAGCAGCTTCTTGGTCTCCGGCCAGCCGAAGCGCCGCTTGGCTTCCTTGCGACTCATGCGGCGGCCCGCGCCGTGGGCGGCGGAGTCGAGGGAGGCCGTCGAGCCCTTGCCCCGCACGATGAAGCCGGGCGAGGCCATCGAGCCGGGAATGATGCCGAGCACGCCCTCGCCGGCCGGTGTGGCCCCCTTGCGGTGCACGATCAACTCCTCGCCGTCGTGCCGCTCGCGCCAGGCGAAGTTGTGGTGGTTCTCGAGATCGAGGAGCACCTCGGCGCCGAGCGCTGCCGCCACGGCGCGGTGGATGCAGGCGTGGTTGGCGGCGGCGTACTGGCCCATCAGCTGCATCGCGGCCCAGTACTCTTCGCCCGGCTCGGAGTCGAGGTCGAGCCAGGCCAGCTGACGCATGGTCTTGGGCAGCTCGGGGTGGAGGCGCATCGCCAGCTTGCTGTAGTGGTCGGCGACGGTGGCGCCGGCGCCGCGGCTGCCGCTGTGCGAGAGCAGGGCCAGATACCGTCCGGGCGACAGGCCGGCCCGCTCGTCCGCCACCTCGAGCTCGCCGAACTCGACGAAGTGGTTACCGCTGCCGCTGGTGCCGAGCTGGGCCCAGGCTTTGTCCTTGAGCCGTCGGGTGACCTCGGCCACCGACCAGTCCTCGTCGAGCACAGGATGCCGGCGGCGATCGTGGAACTCGACGCCGACCCCGAAGCGGGTCTCCCGGAGCAACGCCTCCTTCAGCCGATGCTGCTCGTCGTCGAGCGCGGTGGTCGGCAGGTCGACGACGGTGAGCTTCATCCGGCAGGCGATGTCGACGCCGACCGCGTACGGGATCACGGCCTCGCGCGTCGCCAGCACGCCGCCGATCGGTAGCCCGTAGCCGACATGGGCGTCCGGCAGGAGCGCTCCCCGCACCGCCACCGGCAGGCGGCAGGCGTTCTCCATCTGCTCGATGGAGGCGGCGTCGAGGTGGGCGCCCCAGCGGCGATAGGGAGCTTGGCGCGTCACGGCCCCATGATAAGGGCAGGTAGAATCCCCGTGCGTTCGCGAGGGTCTCTCCATGCGCCGAACTCGTCCGCTCTCGTTCGTTTTGTTGCTCGGCCTGGCCGCCGAGGTGGCCCTGGCCGCCTCGCTCGACGAGGCCTGGACGCTCTATCTGGGGGGCGAGCTCGAGGCCGCCGCGGCCGAGCTCTCCGCAGTGCTCGCCGCCGGCGAGCCGACCGAGCGGGCGGAGGCGCTCAGTCTCGCGGGCACGGTGGCCGCTGCGCGTGGCGATCTGGCGGGGGCCCGACGCCTATGGAGCGAGGCGGCCGAGCGCCACCTCGAGCGCCCGGCCGGCCGCGAGGCGGCGGCCAAGCTGGACCTGCTCTGCGCCGTGACCGAGTGCCCGCCGGCAGGCGGGACGACCGCGGCAGTGCCGGCGCACGCGGGCCCACCTGCGACGGCTCGCGCCGCTCCCACTCCGGCTGCGCCTGCCCCTCCTGCTCCGGCCCCGCCACCGGCTCCGGCGGCGCCCGCCGCTCGAGCGCCTGGGGTGGCGCCGGCTCCCGCCGCCCAGGGCACGATCGTGCTGGTCGCCGGGCAAGGCACACCCTTCGAGGCCGTGCTTCAGGCGACGGACCTGCTGACCGAGTTCCTGCGACAGCACGGCGTGGACGCGCGGAGCCCGACGGACGAGATCGCTGTCGTTCACCGCGCCGAGGTGGTCGTCGGCCAGCTCCTCGACGCGGCGCGCGACCGCGGCGCCGCCGCCGTCGTGGTGATCGACGCGCAGTTCGGCCACCGCGAGCGGGTGCAGGTGACCTGCTGGAACGCCGACGGAGCGGTGCTCTGGTCGGAGAGCGTCACCGGCGGCACCGGGCTGGTGAGACCGATCGTCATGAACCGCAATCTGATGGACCGTTTGACCGCCAAGCTGGTGGCCCGCATCGACGGCCCGGGCCTGCCGATCGCCCGTTGAGTCGCTTCGTCTACGTCTGGGAGTATCGGGTGCGGCCCGCGGCCCTCGACGGTTTTGCCGCCGCCTATGGCCCCGAGGGCGACTGGGCGGTCCTCTTCCGCCGCCACCCCGGCTACCTGGGCACGGAGCTGCTGCGCGATCGCGAGGATCCGCGGCGCTTCTGGACGATCGACTCCTGGCGCTCGCGAGCGGATCGCGACGAGTTCCGTTCCACGTTCGCGGCCGAGTTCGAGGCGCTCGATGCCCGCTGCGCGGCGCTCACCGAGGTGGAGGCCCACCTGGGCGACTTCGAGGACGCCACGGGCTGATCCGCTTTGGTGAGGTACGAGCGCCCACCGAGCCGTCCTCTGTGGTAGACCTTGGGCCCGTGTCGAGGCAACGCGTTCACGAGGGGCGTCGGCCCGCGGTTCTCCTGATCGCGCTGCTCGCCGTCGGCGCGCCGTGGCGAGCCTTCGGCGAGCCTCTCGATCCGATCGCCGTCGCCGAGCGCCTGCTAGCTGGCGA
>CAYXXN010000123.1:0-8202 GCA_964469055.1 uncultured Thermoanaerobaculia bacterium | reverse complement strand
CACCGAAGGCCTCGCGCCGGAGGCCGGCGGCGGTCAGCGCCTGGCCGACGGTGGCCTCGACCCGGTTCGCATCCAAGACGCCGGCGAGGCCGGCGGCGAGCCACTCGAGGGCCTCCCGCTGCTGCTCGGGCGGGGGGATGAGCCGATGAATGCCGTCGAAGTCGACGATCACGCCCTCGTCGACGAGGCGCTGGGCTCCTGGGGCGGCGCGGTGCGCGAGATCCACGACCTCACCCACCGTCGGCGCCGTGATCACCAGGCTCATCTGCTCGAAGCCGGAGCCGAAGCGAGCCGCCACCTCCTCCCACACCTGCGTGCCGGGGGTGCCGGCCGGCCGCATCGCCCGCACGCTGTCCTCGAAGCGCAGATCGAAGGCGGCGACGGCGGTGACGAGCGTGACGGCGGCGCCGGCGACCAGCGCCACCGCCGGATGGGCGAGCGACCAGCGCACGAGCTTCCCGGCGCCGAGGCCGTGCACGTGCAGGCGTCGCTCGATGTCCAGCCGCCGGTGGCGGTCGTGACTCCAGGAGAGCTGCGCCGGCAGCAGAACGAGCACCGCCACCATGCAGAGCAGGATCCCCGTGCCGGTCAACACACCCATCTGGGACAGACCGCGGAACTTGGTCACCGCGAAGGCATAGAAGGTGCCGGCCGTGGTGACCGCGCCGGCGACCACCGCGCGCCCGGAGGAGCCGCACATCGTGGCCAGCGCTTGCTCGAACCCGGCGCCGGCGTGCCGCTCCTCGACGAAGCGCCCGTAGGAGACGATGACGAAGTCGATGCCGAGGCCGATGAGCAGCGCCGCCACCCCGCTGGTGGCGGAGGAGAGCACGCCGAACGTCGCGGCGGCGACCCCAAACGTCATGATCAGCCCCACCGCCAGGGGCACCAAGGCGTAGAGCAGGAGCCCCGGGCGCCGGAACACCAGCAGGAACAGCAGCATCACGCCGGCGAACGAGGAGACGATGTTCAAGATGGCGTCGCCGCGGATCACCCGCTCGTCGCTCGAGGCCACGACGTAGCGCCCGCCCAGCAGGATCTCCGGGAAGGCGGCGCCGATCTCGCCGCCGATCTCCGGCCAGGCGACCCGTACCTTCTCGATCTCGGCCTCGGCCGTGGCCACGACCTGCTGGGTGAACTCGAGGTCCTGCGGCGGCCGCTCGGGCTTGGCCAGGACCAGGAACATGCGGTGGTCGCGCGAGAGCAGGTAGCCGCTCGACCAGTCGAGGGAGAGCCCCACCCGCGCCGAGCCCAACCGATCGAGAAAGACTTCCGAGAGGCCGAGCGGGTCGAGTTGGACGAGGCGCTTCAGGGCGAGGGCCTGCGGGGTCGCCAGCAGCCGGCGGATCTCGCGCGCCCGCTGGGTCAGCGCCCCGTCGGTGAGCTTGGCCTCGACCGCCTGGCGCCCTTCCGCGTCGAGGAAGAGCATCGCCTGCGGCATGAAGGCGACCAGGAGCTCCTCGAGGTCGCCGACCTTGTACTCGACCTGGTCGAAGAGCCCGCTCCCGGCGAGGCCTTCGCCCAGCTGGTCGACGACGGCCTCGTAGGGATCGAGGGTGACGTCCTCGGGCATCCGCACGGCGACCAGCAGGTAGTCGAGGCTGCCGAACTCCTCGAGGTTGCGCCGGAAGGTCTTCATCCGCGGCTCGTCCTGCGGCAGGAGGTTCAGGAAGTCGGGGTCGAAGCGCAGGCGAGCGGCGAGCGCCAGGGCAACCACCACCAGCCCCAGCGTGACCAGGAAGATGAGCCGGTAGTGACGGCGGGCCAGGCCGGCGAGGCGATGGAGGAGGGTGTCCTGCATCACCCTCGTCCGTCCGGCGGTGCCGCCAGGCGCGCCTCACCGCGCACCACGGCCGGGCCGTAGCGGATGAAGTACTCGAGGCCCGACCAGATGGTCGCCGCGAACGCCAGCCAGAGCGAGGCCGTGGCCAGCCGCCCGAACTCGCCCAGCCGCCCGTAGACGATCAGGAGCGAGATGGCGACGACCTGCAGCACGGTCTTCACCTTGGCCGAGGATATGGCGGCCAACACCAGCTGGTCGGCGGCCGCGACGCTGCGCAGCGCCGAGACGGCGAACTCGCGCGCGACGATCACCATCACCATCCAGGCCGGGGCGAGCTCGAGCTCGACCAAGGCGAGGAAGGCAGCCGAGACCAGGATCTTGTCGGCGGTCGGATCGAGGATCTTGCCCAGGCGCGTGATCTGCTGGCGGCGGCGGGCGAAGAACCCGTCGAGGAAGTCGGTCGCCGAGGCCAGCAGGAAGAGGCCCAGGCCGATGAAGTCGCCGTTCTCGATGCGGGTCAGGAGGACGACGACGATCAGCGGCACCAACAGGATGCGGCTGAGCGACAGCAGGTTGGGCAGCGTGAAGACCTGGCGCAGGACGGAGATGGTCGGCCCCTCGGGCGCGGCGCGCCGCAGCTCGCCGGCGGGAGATGGTAGCGGAATCGAGACGGACTAGTAGGCTGGCCCGGTGGTGAGCACGAGCCGCCCGCGGCCGTCCCTGCTCACCCGTACCTTGCGACCGACCTCGGGGGCCGCGGGCAGTCCGTACGACGGCAGGCCGTAGTAGAGGGCGAGCACGCGCTCGACGTAGCTGCGGGTCTCGGCGTACGGCGGGATGCCCTGGTGCTGCTCGACCGCCTCCGGTCCCGCGTTGTAGCCGGCCAGCGCCAGCTCCATGTCGCCGTCGAAGCGGTCGAGCAACCGCCGCAGGTAGCGGGTGCCTCCGGCCACGTTCTCCTCAGGATCCCAGGGGTCCACCTCGAGCAGGGCAGCCGTGGTGGGCATGAGCTGCATCAGCCCGATGGCGCCCCTGTGCGAGACCGCTCCTGGATCGCCGGCCGACTCGGCCCGGATCACGGCGCGCACCAGGTCGGGCTCGAGCGCGTTGGCCGCCGCCTCGCTCTCCACCACCTCGGCCAGCCGGGCCGAGGAGATGTAGATGATCCGCCGCGACGGCACCGGCGCCGCCCGCGTCACCGCCGGCGGCCTCGCGGCGCCGCGGCGGCCAGGTGTGTTGGTCATCACCTTGCGGCCGTCGGGCGCCACCTCGACGCGGATCTCCCCCGCGGCGGCGGCGGCCGCCAGGAGGCAGCAGGCGAAGCAGAGCCCGGCCCGGAGCATGGCTGAAAGCCTGAAGAATCTACCAGAACTCGCCTGCCAGCCGCGATGCACGTCCCCCAGGGATCGAGGAGGCCCGGTCGTGAGCACGAGCCGCGCGCGGGCCGCAGCGGCGCATCAATCCGATCCGCCGCCCCAGAAGCTGCCGACGACCGAGAGGGCGGGCGTCTCACGCAGCTGCTCCGGACGCTCGCGGCGAACCAGGAGGATCGGCTCGAGGGTCAGCATCTCCCCTTCGAGCACCTGGACGAGCAGGTAGCCTTGCGTGCCCACTTCCATGCTTTCCGGCACGTCGGCCTGTTCGGGCCAGATTCGCCACGGGCCCGGGACCATGCCAGCCAGCGAGAAGCTCCCATCCGCACCGGTCACCGCGATGCCGTGCAGCTCGGGCCAGGTGAGGTGTTGGAAGTGGACCGCCAAGCCACCGAACGGCTGGCCTTCGGAAGTCGCCGTCGACTCGGGGCCATCGGCTTGCGTCCCCGGGTCCGGGCTCACGTCTGGCCCGGTCATCGAGCCCTCGGAGACCCACACCCGCCCACGAACGCTGCCCGGCTCCCGCAGGCGCAGACTCACGTGAGTGGGTTGATGCTCCTTGGACCACACGCTGACGGCGCGAGCGGGCGGCGACACCAAAGCGACTCCGAGAGCCCCCTCGTCGATCCTGAGCAAGTGGTCTCCGGGCGGTACTCGCGCCACCCGGAACCGACCTTCTGGATCGACGCGGGCCGATCTCTCGCCAAGATGAACCAGGGCCCCGACGGGCACGGGCAAGCCCTGCGGCACCAACACTTCGCCCAACACCTCGTTCAGATCCGCTCCCAAGGGTGACCTCAGTGCGAAATCGCGTCTCAGCCTCAGGCCGGCCGTCGGATCGCGTCCGCCCTGTTGCTGAGCGAAGGCGCTGACGCGCCACTTGGATCCGCGTCCCCCCAGTTGGTGGTCCAGTGACAGCTGCACCGCAGGATCGCCGTTGCAGCCGGTCTCGGCCAGCCGACCGCAGTCCAGGCGCTGGCCGGCGATGTCGAACCAGGTCCGGTCTCCCGCCTGCCATCGCGCCAGGAAGGCCCAGCGCTGCCGGTAGTCGAAGATCTCTTGCTCTTCGACCTGGGGCCGGAGCTGAGCCCGCAGCAGCCAGCGCTCGTTGGGGCGGTAGCGCAAGGTGTAGCTGGGACGGGTGACGGACTCGCGGCTCGCCGCCTCGCGCCGTTCGCCGAGGTCCAGTTCCACGGTCGCCAGGAGCTTGGCTAGAAGATCGACGTCGGCAGACAGGCGGGTCAGCGTTTCGACTCGTTCGTTCGGCCGAGAGGAGGTGGGACCGAACGAGGTCTCCGAACGGCTCACCGACAGCGAGCCATGACGAAAGGCCCTCCATCTGATCCCCGCCTCGTCGCGCTCCGCATCGGCCGCCGGCGCTGCCAGCGGGTCGGGCGAGCGCTGCTTCCTGCCGCCGATCCAGACGCGAAAATCCGGTGTGACCCGGTATCCCGCAGAAGCCCCGACCTCGCGCAGATTCCAGATCGCCCCGGGGAACAGCTCCGAAGCCGCCTGAATCTCGCCGCTCCAATCCCAGCGTCCCTCGGAGCCGTGTGTCGCGAGTCTCATGGCCGGCTCGTCCTCTTCGGTCGCTTCGAGCCGGCCCACCGCGACCTCGGCTTCCAACCAGGCCGGTCCGATCTGGTGCTCCGCCGAGAGACTGACGATCGCGAACTGGGATGGGGTGCCACTCGGTGCTCGCTCCCCCTGGTAGGCGAGCAGACGGTAGCTGCCGCGAGCGGTATCGGTGAGGCTCAAGGCGGCTCCTCTCATCTGCCCGATGACCGTATCCGGCGGCGACAACGAAGAAAACAGAGAGAGGGTCGCCGGGCCGGCACGCCCGCGCACCTCGGCCCATTGGCCCCACTGGGGATAAGCGGTCAGGCGCGTGAACGCATACGACGTTCGGCCGACTAGCAGGCCTCCCCACCGTTCGTCCTCCAGATCGAGATAGCTGGCCCGACGTGCGAGAGCGCCTTCCGCTCCGAAGGGAAGTCTCTCGCCGAGGCGAAGGTCCAGCCGCCGATGTCGATCGAGCTTGCCCAGCAGGCCCAGGTTCACGCCCACCCCCGCGTCGCCGGCCTCCGGCAGGAGCGCTTCGAGCTCGATCCAGCCGTGCATCACGGGACGGCCGGAGGCCGCCTCGTCGGAGAGAACCGTCACGCTGGACCGCGCGAGCGCCTGGCCCTGCCCTTCCGGCAGGTCGTGCGTCCGCGCCAGCAAGCTCACCGTATTGTGGACCTCCGCGGCTCGAATACCTGGCGGCTGGACGCGGGCCTCGACCCACGCTCCCCTGCCCGGCCCCAGGCTCAACCGCGGCGTCGAGAGCTCGACCTCCCAGCCGGTGGATGAAAGCGCCTCGAGCTCGACCTCGACCGGCACGTTGCTGGCATTGTTCAACCAGCTTCGCGAGGTGTAGGCATCCCAGGCCAGCATCTCGCGGTCTCTGCCTTCGGTGACGAACTCGAGTCGGCCGGCAGCGGAGACCGAATAGGGCCTCACTGAGCGCGCCAGCTCGAAACCGTCGCGAGGGTCGACCAACACCAGGGTCAGCTCACCGGCCCCCGGCGCTGCCTCTCTTGGCACCGCAAACAGCAGGGGAACCCAGTCCTGGCTCCCCGACTCGAGATGGACCGAGCCCTCGACGTCACCGAGTGGCGACCAGGCGGCGGGAAACTCGAGGCGCCAGGACGCGTCGACCGCTGAAGGTGCCGGGTTGCTGATCAGAAAGGAGAACGCGGTGACGGAGTGAGGCGTGACCGCCTGGGGCTCGGAGGGTCCCAGGGGCGAAACGACAAGGCGTCGTTGCGGCCCGTTCGCTGAACCTTCGGGCGCCAGCAGCGCGGCCAGCAGCAGCCAGGTCGCGGTCGACATCCCATCCGCCTACGAGCCCCGGCGGTCACCTCGCCGTGCCGCCGCTCTCCAGCACGAGCGGCGCCGCGAGTCCCTCGAGGTGAGAGCCGCCATAGTCCGCTATCACGGCCACCTGATACCGACCGTCGGGCAGGCGCTCGGGAAGATCTCGAAGTGCGAAGCGATAGTGGTGCTCGGTTCGAGGCTGCAGGGTCCACTTGAGGGCCTCGACGCGCCCCAGCACCGCTCCCTGGAGGCTCCGCACCTCCATCCAAACCCTGGGTCGGATGACGACGTTGCCTCGGTTGGCGAAGGTCGCGCGCAGGCTGCCCGGCTGGTCACCGCCTTGAAGCGCGACGGCATCCAGAACCGGCTGCTCGGTGCCGGCAACGGTGAGATAGATCTTGATCGCGTAGACGAGAGCGACCCTCACGCCGAGCGACGGCCCGGCGCCAGCTTCGGCAGGCCTCGAGAGCGCCAAGCGCTCCCGGTCCGACTTCACGGCCAAGGCCGACCAGCGCGAACCTTCGGGAGCGGACTCGCCGGCAGCGCGCGCTGGAACCCGGATCTCGTAGTCGATGAAGGCTTCGCCACGAGCTGGCAGGGTGAGATACGAAGGGGCGAACGACATCCAGCCTTCGAGCGAGCGCGCTTGGCTGCCGTACGCGTGCCAGCTGTCGGCACCAGCGGAGTCGGTGGCGAAGTCCTGGGGCGTGACACTCAACGAGAGGGGCTCGTCTGCGGGATTGACGACCAGCAACCGGCCCGAGACGGTCTCGCCGGGTGAGGCGGTCTGCGTCACCAGAAGAGGAGTGACCCGGAACGAGGAGTCCGCCGTAGGCAACTGCGCGGCCGACGGCGGCAAGGCCAGGAGCGCTATAGACAGGGCCCCAGCGAGAAGCCTCGTCTTCACAGCGCGCTCACCTCGTAGAGCAGGAAGTCGTAGTTGTAGGTGCCCGGTGCATCGTTCGACCAAGCGAGCAAGACCCGATAGTCCATCACGACGTCCGCGCTGCCCGGCGTCGTGGCGCCGCCGGTCTTCACCACGGCGGCACTGCCCGTGAGGGTTGAATAGGCGCCGCCCGTCTCCCGCCATTGGATGTCCGCTCGCGGCTTCACCGTCCAACATTCCGGTCCCGAGCAGGACCATGTCGCAGAGGTCCCGGATATCGTCAGCTTCCAGTCGACGTCCGACTGGACGGTCAACGTGTTGGCCGAGAGCTTCTCCATGCCGCCGGCATCGAAGTTCGGCGGGGACGGCGACGAGAAAGTGACCTGATTCGTATCCACGGTCAGGACCTGTATGGCCATCGCCTGAGGCACGCCTGTCAGCAGTGTCGCGCAGACCAACAGCGCGACGCGTGTCCAGCCCCGACGGATTCTCGAAAAGCTGTTCATCGGGCCTCCTCGTATCGAGTGGAATGGACGAAGGGGCGGCCCCGAACGAGCAGCCCCCTCGTGGGGGAGAGAGCACTCAAGTGGCGGAAAGCGTGTAGACGACAGAATCGTAGTCGTAGGTGCACACGCCGGTGTCGACGGTCCAGCTGACATCGACCCGATAGTCGATCAGGATGTTTTGCGAGGCCGTGGCGGCGCCCGCCTCGACGACGACGTCGGCTGCCGTCAGCGCGACTCCAGCCGAGCCGAAGTTGTTCTCGCTGTACTTGATCGTGCCGACCGGCTTGGCGGCGACCGGACAGTCCGCGCCCGTCTTCGTCCAGGCCTCGGACGCTTCGGCCGTATCGCCTTTGACGGCGACCTGCCAGGTCGTGTTGGCGGCCACGTTGAGGGTGTGATCCGCCGAGGCCGGATTGTCGATGTAGCCGGCGTCGTAGTCGGCGGCCGTCGCCTGTCCCATGTCGACGATCGAGGCCGAGTTCTCCAGAACGAGCGTGTCGGCGGTGGTGAAATCCAGGCCGACGTTCTGGACCGTCTGGGCGGCTACGGTCTGGGGCGAGAGCGCCATGAACGCGCCCAGCGCACCGAGGACCAGCCTGTGGAGGTTTCTACGCATCATCGATCTCTCCTTCTTGTCGTGGGAGACCAGTTGGTGCCCGATCTCCCGTGGGTCGATTGCTGCGCCCATTCGCAGCGATCGAAGCGTGCCGCGGCCGCTGAGGCGGGTCTATCGGCGGCGCCGCCGGACGGGGGTGGGACCCCGACCGTTCTCTCTGTGGTCTGCTGTCCTACGGG
>CAYXXN010000122.1:0-8223 GCA_964469055.1 uncultured Thermoanaerobaculia bacterium | reverse complement strand
GGTGCGGGCAAGACGGAGACGCCTGTCGAGGCCCAAGGCTGGAGCGTCGAGTTCGTGCGCGCGGTGTAGCCGAGCTCGGTGAACAGCACGGGGTGGGTGGGGATGCCCGCCTCGCGCCGGAAGGTGTCGAGGTTGGTGAGGATGCTGCGCCAGCCATCACGTAGAGCGGCCAGCAGCTCGTCCTCACTCGGGTTCTCGAGCAGGCTCTCGCGGAGGGGGAAGTAGGCGTTGATCGCCAGCAGGTCGAGGCTTTTCCAGAACCCCACTTCCCGATACTGGTCGAAGTTGGCGGCGTAGGTGAGCCGGCCCGAGTAGGCGGCACGGGCGCGGTCGATGACCCCCGTCCAGCCTTCTGCCAGTAGCCGCCGGCGCTGGCTGATCGCCGCCGCGGGGTTCGGCGCGTCGAGGAAGGCGACGCGGCGGGCCCATTCGCGGTGCGCCGTGGCCTGGTCGGAGAGGTAGGAATCGAGCCGCTCGTAGCCCTCGCCGCCCGGCATCCAGATCGAGCGGCCGGCGAGCTCGTCGGAGCGCGCCAGCAGTCGCCCTTGCTCGTGGGCGACCTTTTCTGGATGGCTCCAGTACTCCTCGAGCACCGGCACTTGGGCGACGGGCACCGTGCTCGCCAGCGAATTCATCTCGCTGCCGATGGCGAGGGTGCCGATGCCCTCGCGCTCGGCGATCACCGCCCACTGGCCGACGAAGTCAGCGTAGCGGCGGAACCACTCGCCGACCTCCTCGTCGGCGGCGGGCATGATCATCCCGTGCCAAAAGAAGCGGTTTTTCGGGTAGGCGTGATCGAGGGCGACGCGCAGCACCAGGACGACATCGAGGCCGCGCGCCTTGGCGGCGCGGGTCTCCGCCACCACCCACGGCTCGTCGGCTTCCCACCACAGGTTGGCCGAGTCCCAGTCTCCCTGCCGAGCGTAGACCGTCACCTCGACGGCGTTCAGGCCCGCAGCGACGAGCGCCTCCACCCAAGCGCCGTGGTCCCGCTCGTTGACCTGGATGCCACCGATCAAGAAGTCGCGTGCCGGCGAGCTCGCGGGCGCCGGGCGCCCACAGCCGGCGGTCAAGGCGACGAGGAGGAAGAGCGAGGCTGAGCGCATTCGCGGCCAGCAGCGTACCGTAGGATGACAAGCTGACATCCAAACCCGCGGCGCCGTGCGTAGAACGGCGCTGACGCCTTCCAGGTCGCGGTGGTATAAACGCGCCACTTGCCGGGAGGCGTCATGAATCGCCGAACCCTCGTTCTCTGGGCGAGGAGATCCTCGGCGCGATGACCCCCGCCCTCGAGTTGCGCGACGTCCGCAAGGCCTACGGCGACTTCGTCGCCGTCGAGGAGCTTTCCTTCAGCGTGCCTAGCGGCTCGGTCTTCGGACTCCTGGGCCCCAACGGGGCCGGCAAGACGACGACCCTGCGCATGCTCATGGACATCATCGCGCCGGACCGCGGTGAGGTGCTCCTCGCCGGCCGGTCGCGACGCCGCGAGGACCTGCGGCGCGTCGGCTACCTGCCCGAGGAGCGCGGGCTCTACCCCAAGATGACGGTGGCGGATCACCTCCTCTTCCTGGCCGAGCTCCACGGCGTGCCCCGGCGGCGGGCGCAGCCGGCGATCGCCGACTGGCTCGAGCGCGTCGGCCTCGCCGACCGCGCCCGCCGCAAGGTCGAGGAGCTGTCCAAGGGGATGCAGCAGAAGGTCCAGATCCTCGGCATGCTGCTCCACGGGCCCGAGCTCCTGGTGCTCGACGAGCCCTTCTCCGGCCTCGACCCGATCCACCAGGGCTGGCTGAAGGACCTCCTCGCCGAGCACCAGCGCGCTGGGCGCACGGTTCTGCTCTCCACCCACATCATGGAGCACGCCGAGAAGCTCTGCGACCACCTCGTGTTGCTGGCCAGGGGGCGGGCCATCCTCGCCGGCGAGCTCGCCGAGCTCAAGCGCCGGCGGCGCGGCAACGTCTGGCGGTTGGCGGCCGAGGGACCCGTCGAGCGGCTCGGCGCCGTCCCCGGCATCGAGCGATTCGAGCGCGTGGACGGCGCCCTGCGCCTTACCCTGCGCGAGGGCGTCGCGGGCGCCGCGTTGCTCGCCGAGCTGGTCGGCTTCCTCGCCGTGCGCGAGTTCCGGCAGGAGGAGCCCGATCTCGAGACGATCTTTCTCCAGGCGGTCGACGATGCACGCTAACACCTGGATCATCGCCCGGCGCGAGATCGCGACGCGCCTCAGGAGCAAGGCGTTCTGGATCCTGACCGCCGCTCTCCCGCTGTTCCTGGCATCGCTCCTCGTCGTCCCGGCGTTGCTGCTGTCGAAGACCCGCTCCACCCACCGACTCGTGGTGGTGGACGCCACCGGACGGCTGGGCCAAGCGCTGATCGAGGAGCTGGCCGGTGAGAAGGGCCTCGCGCCGGCTGCGACGCCAGCGCCGTTCGCGACGACGCTCGAGGCGCCGACCACCGACCCGGCAGCCCAGGTCGCCGATCTCGACCGCAGGGTGGTGGCGGGCGAGATCGACGCCTGGGTGTGGCTCGACGAGGCGGCCCTCGCCGCCGGTCGCGTCGAGTACCGCGGGGCGAGCGTGGCCAACTTCCTCACCCAGGAGCTGTTGGCCGGGGCGCTCTCGACCTTGCTCGGCCGCGATCGCCTGCGCTCTGCCGGCCTCGATCCCGAGCGCGTCGCGGAGCTCACCCGACCGGTCGAGCTGGCGACCGTGCGCGTCTCGGCCGAGGGCAGTCGCGAGGAGGGGGCCGCGGCCGGGCTCGCCCTGGCCTACGGGCTGTTCTTCCTGCTCTACATGGTGCTCACTGTCTACGGCCAGCAGGTGATGACGGGGGTGCTCGAGGAGAAGGCGAACCGCGTCGTCGAGGTGATGGCCGCCACGACTCCGCCGGCCGAGCTGATGGCGGGCAAGCTCTTGGGCATCTGCGCCGTCGCCCTGATCCAGCTCGCGATCTGGCTCGCGGCGACGGCGCTGGTGACCGTGCCCGGCCTCCTGGCGAGCTTCGTGGCGCTCCCCCAAGGCTTCGACCTGCCGCGCCTCGAGCCGGCGGTGCTCCTCCACTTCGTGGCCTTCTTCTTGCTCGGCTTCTTCCTCTACTCGAGCTTCTACGCCGCCATCGGCGCCGCCTTCAACAACGTGCAGGAGGCGCAGCAGTTCGCGGGCTTCGCCGCCCTGCTGCTGGTCGCGCCGATGCTCTTCTTCTGGTCGGTCTTGAACGATCCCGACTCGCGCCTCTCGGTCGTGGCTTCGCTGATCCCGATCTTCACTCCGCTCCTCATGCTGCTGCGCATCGCCGTCAAGACCCCGCCGGCCTGGCAGATCGCCCTGGGCTACGCCTTGACCGCCGCCTTCACCTGGCTCATGGTCCGCGTCGCCGGCCGCATCTACCGCGTCGGGATCCTGATGGTCGGCAAGAAGCCGACCCTGCCGGAGCTCTGGCGGTGGGTGCGCTACGGCTAGAGGACGGCCGCTACAGGTGCTCTCCCACCCCCATCCGGCTGTCGTGCTCCCACTCCGACTCCGGCTGCGCGACGCTCGAGACGAGGACGAGGAGAGCGACGAAGAAGCCGTAGAGACCCACCACGACCAGACCGACGACCCACCAGGGGATGGGCCCGAGGGCGACGTTGGCCGAGAGGCTCCCGCCATGGACGACGGAGACCGGGTGGATCGACACCTTGACGAACCAGGAGATCAAGAGCAGGGCGTAGAGCGCCGTGTAGTTGCGCACCAGCCGCGCCCGGATCGCCTGCCAGTAGGAGATCTTGTAGTGCGGGTGCAGGAGGTCCGCTGCCACGAGCTTTCCCCACTGCTCCCGCCGGCTCGCGAGGTCGCGGGTCAGGATCGGGCCGTAGAAGTTCTCCTCAATCATTCTGAGGCGGCTGTTCCAGACATCGCACACCCGGTAGCGCCGCGCTTCGAGCAGCAGGAAGTTGGTCACCATGATCATGCCCACGAGGAGGCTGGCGTGCGAGTTCGAGGCGGCGTTGAAGCCGTAGGAGAGGAGGCCCATCGTCGTGATCACCGCCCAGTTGGTCGTCGTGTCGAGGCGGCTGCGCCAGAGGTTGGCTCGCGCCAGCTCGCCGCGGTAGAGGTGCACCAGGGCCGAGATGTACTCGGGCCGAGTGAGGGGGTAGTCCTCGAAGCTCGTCGGAGCCTGGGGCTCGGGCACTGAACGACATTCTACGGCGGGCGAGCGGTGATCTCAGTCGGCGATCAGGGTCGAGATGCGCGCCGGCTGGATCGGGGGCCGCACGCTGTCCGCTTCCCAACCGCAGAGGAACCGCATCGCCGGGCCGCAGACGCGGCCCTGGCAGGGGCCCATGCCGAGGCGGGTGGCGAGCTTGGCCTGGCGCGGCGACCAGGTGGGATCGAGACGGCCCCACGGTACGTCTTCACAGCGGCAGACGAGGGTGTCCGGCGTGAGCCGCTCCTTGAGCTCGGGACGCGGCGCGAAGGCGGCCTCGAGCCGGTCGGCGAAGGCGGTCAGCCGGCGGCGCCGGCGCTGCAAGCGCGCCAGACCCGAGGTTTCGCCCGCCGCCGCGAGCCCCGCGATCTCGCCGTCGACCACCGCCAGCTCGACGCCGCCGATGCCGGTGGGCTCGCCGGCACAAAAGATTCCGGGTAGGGAAGTGCTCTGGCGGTCGTCGGCGACGACCCGACCTTCCTCGATCGCGCACCCGAGCAAGGCCGCGAGCTCAACGTTGGGCACGAGGCCGTAGCCGGCGCAAAGGACGTCGCAGGCTCCGGACCAGGCGCGGGAGCCGTCGGTCAGTGTGACGCGTCGGAGTCGATCCTCCCCTTCCGCCTCCCTTACCCAGACATTGCGACGGTACGGCACCGAGAGAAAGGCGAATCGATAGCGTGCGGCGGCGGCCAGCTTCCCGGGATGCCGCCAAAGGCCGCGCCCGAAACGGCGCACTTGGGAGGCAGAGGCCTGCTCTGCCACCACCAAGAGATTGCCACCGGCCTTCTTGACCGCTGCCGCCACCGGCAGGAGCAGCGGGCCCGAGCCGGCGATCACGACGCGGAGCCCCCGCACCTCGAAGCCCGACTTGAGCAGGGACTGCATGGCGCCGACGCCGAGAACGTTCGGAAGCGTCCAGCCCGGGAAGGGCAAGAACAGCTCCCGTGCGCCGGTGGCGAGGACGACCTTCTCGGCGGCGACGCGCAGCGCTTGCCCGTTCTGTTCGACGAGCAAGGCTCCGCCGGGCTCGGCGTCGACGACGCTCGCCCCGTCGAGCCGCTCGCAGCGCGTCCTGTCGAGGCGGGCCATCCACCAGCCGGCGATGGCCGGCGCTTCGAAGCGCTCGCGGTGGCGCCAGATCTGGCCGCCCGGGCGCGGGTTCTCGTCGATCAACACGACCCGCCGCCCAGCTTCCCCGGCCCGCACTGCCGCCGCGATGCCGGCCGGCCCGGCGCCGACCACCGCCACCTCGGCGTGGAGCGGCTCAGGCACCGGTCGTGACCTCCATGCCCTCCCGGCAGGGTTCGAGACAGGAGCGCCGGTGCGGCAACCCATCGATCGTCACCCGGCACTCGAAACAGGTGCCCATGGCGCACAGCGGCCCGCGCGGCGCGCCGCCGACGCCGGTGCGGAAACGAACGTGCCCAGCGTTCAAGAGCGCTGCCGCCACCGTGGTCCCGGCCAGCGCGGTGATCTCCCGGCCGTCGACGCGGAAGGTGAAGCGGTCGCTCATGCGGCCTGTCGCACGCGGTTCGGATCGAAGGGCGCTGGATCGATCGCCGGCCGGCGGCCGAGAACGAGATCGGCCAGCAGTCGGCCAGTCGCCGGGGCGGTCGTGATCCCCAGGCCTTCGTGACCGGCGGCGAGCCACGGCCCGTCGCTTCCCCAGCGACCGATGTAGGGCAGCTTGTCGGGTGTGGCGGGACGGAAGCCCACCCAGGTGCGGATCGCGGTCACGGCGGCGAGATCCGGCATGTACTCCAGGGCGCGGCGCAGCATACGGGAGAGCAGCCGGCGGTCGAGGCCCGAGTCCCAGCCCACGAACTGCCGCGACGAGCCGATCAAGAGCTGGCCGGTCTTGCGCGGCTGCACGTTGAAGGCGACCGACTCGGCGGCGAGCTCGTGGACGCTCTTCAAGTAGCCGAGCTCGACCAGCTGGTGGCGGCAGAACCCCGGGTGGCGGTCGGTGATGACGAGGTGACCCTTGCGCGGCTCGATGGGGAGCTCCCGGGTGAGGTCGGCCGCCCAAGGACCGGCGGCGTTGATGACCACCTCGGCCGCGATCCGCTCGCCGCTCGCCAGGGTGACGCCGCCGCCGTCGATCGCGCTCACCCGCGCCGCGCGCAGCTCGCCGCCCCGCTCCGCAGCCCGCGCCAGGAGCCAGCGGGTCACCGCCGGCTGATAGAGCACCCGGTCGCCCGGCACCAGTAGCCCGCCCGCCAGCCCTGGTCGGAGTCGCGGCTCGAGTCGGGCGAGGTCGGCCGGCGACAGCTCTTCCGCCGCCACGCCGCGCGCCCGGTAGAAGGCCGCCTTGCGCGGCACGTGCGCCATCTCCGCCTCGTCCACCGCCACCCACAGGCAGCCGGTGGGATCGTCCTCGCACTCCGGCGAGAGCTCCGGCGCCAGCTCCCGCCAGAGCTGCAGGGCGTAGGCGCTCAAGGCGAACTCGGCCTCGTTGTCGTCGAGGACGGCGAGGTGACCCATGCCCGTCGCCGTGGTGCCGCCGCCGGCGAAGCCCGCCTCGAGTACCAGGACCGAGAGCCCTTCGGCGGTGAGGTAGAAGGCGCACGCGGCCCCCACGACGCCACCCCCGACGACGATGACGTCGGGGCGGCTCACGCGGCGGAGAACCCGCCGCGCAACGGGTCGGCGGGATCGAAGAAGAGCGAGGCTCGGCCGGTGATCCAGGCGCGGCCCGAGACGTGCGGGACGAGCCGCCCGCCGTCCTGCGTGAGCCAGGCCGTGAAGACGCCGCCCGCGATCCCCTCCTGGCGCCAGGTCTCGCCCAGGGCGAGCTCGCCGCGGGCGTGGAGCGCCGCCATCTTGGCCGAGGTGCCGGTGCCGCAGGGCGAGCGGTCGTACTCGCCGCCGGGACAGAGAACGAAGTTCTTGGCGTCGGCGTCGTCGCGGCTCGGCGGGCCGAACAGCTCCACGTGGTCGATGACGCCGTCACCGCCCAAGAGACGGGCAGCGTCCAGGGCGGCGCGGATGCCCTGCGTCACGGCGAGCAGCCGGGGCAAGTTAGAAAGCGCGATCTCCTCGTCCGCCCGGTGGGCGAGGAAGAACCAGTTGCCGCCCCAGGCGACGTCGCCCCGCACCGTACCCAAGCCCGGGACCTCGACCTCGGCGTCGAGCCGCCGGCACTCGGCTGGCACGTTGGCGAACGTGACCAAGCCGTCGGTTGCGAGCTCCGCCTCGACCGTGCCCACCGGGGTGTCGATCCGCGTCGTGCCCGGGCCGAGCCGGCCGAGATGCTCGAGAGTCCGCACCACGCCGATCATCCCGTGACCGCACATGCCGAGCGTGCCGACGTTGTTGAAGAAGATGACGCCGGCCGCCGAGCCGGGCTCGACCGGCTCCGTCAAGAGGGCCCCGACCACCGCGTCGTGGCCGCGCGGCTCGCAGACGACGGCGCGACGGAGGGTGTCGTGGCGGGAGTCGACGTCGTCGCGCCGCGCCGCCATGTCGGCGCCGGCGAGCGGCGGCCAGCCGGCGATCACCACCCGCGTCGGCTCGCCTTCGGTGTGCGAGTCGACGACCTCGAGCCGCTCGGGGACCTCCGCCACGGTTTCGAGCATCCTAGCCGATCGGCCCTCCTCGACCGTCGCGTAGAATCGCAGCGGACTGGCGCGCAAGTGACCGTCAAGCGCTACTCGAACGGCGAGGTCATCGTCATCTGGCAGTCCGATGTCTGCATCCACTCGGGGGTCTGCTTTCGAGGTCTGCCGGAGGTCTTCGATCCGCGGCGGCGCCCCTGGGTGAGCATCGAGGGCGCGACGACGCAGCGCATCGTCGGCCAGGTCCGCCAGTGCCCGAGCGGGGCGCTCTCCTACGTCATGAACGCTGAGGAAGGCGGGCAAGCCGCGGACGCTGACACGGCGCCGGACGAGAGCTCGGAGCGACCGTCGGGCTAGGGTGGTGCCGCGGCGGCGCGGTGCTCCCTGCCGGGGACCGGCGGCCGCCCGGTGAACTGCGACGGGGAGGCGGCCGCCTTGCCTCCGGCGGGCACCGGATCGGTGGCCTCGTTCCCAGGGCTTGCCAGTG